>CAZAQK010000008.1:0-30528 GCA_964487265.1 uncultured Rickettsiales bacterium
CGGCCTGTGCAACAGGTTTGGCTACCGGATAGTAAACAGAGTGCCAAAGCGCGCCGCATCGAACATTTTTTTTACCTGTCCTTGCGCACCGGCAATAACAACTTTTTTGTGAAACCGGTCTGCCTCATCATTGGCCAGAAGCAGCATGCCGAGTGCCGCCGAATCAATAAATTCGATGTTCTCCATATGCAGGTGGATATCGCGTATATTATTATCTGCGATTTTTTCCAGCACTACGCGGAAATTCTGGTGATCACTGAAAGTGAATGTGCCAGACATCCTGACATCCAGCGTTTTTTGGCTGATTTCTGTTCTTATATCCATACGGCATGCACAATTGCACAGGAATATTAATAATATATTAAAGATTGTAATAAATTATAATTACTCAACTTTAAAGAGTGCTCGTATGACCACTTATTCTGAACAACATGTCCCAGTTGATATGCAGCGCATTGCAATGGTGGCTGATAATGACCATGACAAAATCAAGGTGTTTTCTATCTTCTTTCATGTTGCTGACGAGTTGCTGGTTTCCATGGAGAATGCAATGCGTGCTGATGCATACCGGCAATGGAAAGATGCGGCACACAGCTTGAAAGGTGCGGCCGCCAATCTGGGTATGGAGCGTTTGGTGCAGAAATGCCAGCGTGCGGGACAGTCGGACAGGAGCGGGCTCGCTAAACGCCGCTGGATGCTTGAAGATATCCGTCAGGAGGTGCAGTTAGTGCGGCACTACGTATTGCTTCTTTATCCCGAACTTCCAGCGACATAAACCATGCAGGGAAATTTTGCCGGGATAAACGCGTACATGCACAATCGGCCGATACTGGTTGTTGATGACAATGAAGTGAATCGCATTTTTCTGGAATCGACACTGCGTAGGAATGGATTCACAAATATTCTGGCACTCGATAACGCGAAGACAGCACTGCAGAAACTGGCAGCCTTCCAGCCCGACATCGTGATACTTGATATTGTAATGCCGGGAATGGATGGGTATGAATGTTGCCGTGAAATTCGCAAATCAGCGCAATATAAAAATCTGCCGGTGCTAATGCAGACGGTTATCACCGAACCGGAATTACGGGTGAAAGCATTCAACAGCGGGGCTACCGATTTCATCAGCAAACCCATCTATCCGGATGAGTTGTGCGCACGCGTCAGGGTGCATCTGGGGAATCGATTATCGCTGCAGTTTTTGCAGTTTTATAAAGAGCGTGTCGAAACGGAATTACAGGCCGCGCGCGAGTTGCAGCTTTCTGTGTTGCCCGCCGATGATGAATTGAAGTATCTAAAAACGCATGCAAAGCTGGACATTGCTTCGCATTTCCAGCCTGCGTCGGAAATAGGTGGAGATTTCTGGGGAGTAAAAATGCTGCCATCTGGTTTTCCGGCAATATGGCTTGTGGATTTTTCTGGCCATGGGGTTTCGTCTGCTCTGAACAGTTTCCGTCTGCAGGCCTATCTTAAAGAGCACTCCGAGATCATGGATTCACCGGGTGGCTATTTGACACAGCTCAACAAAAAATTATTGCTGCTTTTGCAGCGCGGGCAATTTGCAACCATGTTTTATGGCATTATCGACACTAAGGAAAAGCTTTTGCGCTATGCCTGTGGCTGTGCGCCTAGCCCCATTATCCTGCACGGTAAGCTAGGCATGGCGGATATTATCGACGGCAGCGGTACACCACTTGGCATCAGTGAGCAGAACTATGCCACACAAACGGTGAGTTTTGAGAAAGGTGACACGCTGCTTCTTTACAGCGATGCCCTGATGGAGACGGCCAATGCGGCAGGTGATTACTTGACAGAAGATGATATCGCCAATGCCCTGCTTACTGTTCGTAATACATCAGCTGAGAATATCATGGATGTATCGCGCAATTTGTTTGCACAGCACGTGAAAACTGCACCAAAGGATGACCTGACACTCGTTGCGGTCAGGCGAATGTAATAAACGGATGATTCATAATCCACGCACACAGGTCTTTCATTACACGCTTCGGCATATGGAGTTAGTGTATGAGATGTCTTCCGTGCTGGCGAAGCACTTTCCGCGGCAACAGCAATATGCACTCGCAATTAATGAGTTACTTGTTAACGCCATTGAGCATGGCAACCTGGAAATCGGATTTGCCGCCAAGACGCAGCTTCTGCGCTCCGGCCAGTTGCAGCAGGAAATTGAAAAACGGCTTGCCTTGCCGGCCTATGCGGGACGGTGTGTGCATATAAAGGTTGAACGCGGTGCAAATAATTGCAGCCTGAGCATTCGTGATGAGGGCAGGGGATTTAAACCACAGGACTATTTAAATCGTACACCGGATGTAAAACTGCCCAATGGCCGCGGCCTGCATATTGCACAGAATGCAAAGTTTGACGACATGAAATTTAATGAAACTGGCAATATCGTTATGTGCCTGGTGAAACGTTAGAGAAACCTTTTCGTGTCATTTCACCCCAGCTTTTCTTCTTTCTCAAAAACTCCCACCAGCCGATCACCCGCCAGACATTATTCAGCTGGCGGTAACCAAAATTCTCAATGATTGCTATGTAAGCCAGCTTTGCCAGGTCACGTGCGTGCGGAACGCGGCGGAGCTCCATTTCCTCCAATATCAATGTGCAAACACTGATAAATACGCCGAATAAGAAAAACAATCCCACATAAGCAAGAATGAAATCGATATTGAGTGCACCAATCGCCCAGAAAGCAGGAATCAGTAAATAGCCAATTACTTCAGCTATAGGTCCAAGCACATCGATAATGAAGTTATTGGTAAATCCGAGCATCCCAACGCGTCCATAGCGGGGATTACACAGCATATCCTTGTGTTCGAAGAAAACTTCGAGCGCACCCCTTTGCCAGCGTTTTCGCTGATTACCGAGTTTATAAGGCAACCTGTTGGCCCACCCAGTAACAGCAGCAAGCCAATATCACGGAATTGTTCCAGCGGATTTGGAATTTTGATCCAGCGACGGCAAAGCCATGCGCCAAACAAGGACTGCAATACAGCACCACCTGCGATAATGGCTGCAATGATATACGACAGCAGGATGCTTGATGTATTGCTGGGATCAAAAGAAGTGAATAGGTTGACGGCTGCAGAGCCTAAAAATATTCCAGGCCAGTAGCGGTAGCCAAACAGCAATATGCCGGCCAGTGCAAAACCGGAAGGTGGCCACATTGCTGTTGCATAGCCGGGTGGCACAGCCAGCAACAATCCCAATCTGCCAGTTACATAATAGATCAATGCAAACAGGATGATTTTACCGCAATAACCAACCATAATACTCAGCCATTTCCATGTGATGAAGGTAAGCGCTCACCAGTTGTAGAATTCCGGCTCCATGATCGGATTGTGTCTGTATGTGAATAGTCGCAATCACCGTTGATCCTAATTTTTTCAGTCAGGATACTTAGTCTAGGGCGAAGATATTAAGATTTATGTCAATGAAATATATACAAATAGTTAACTTTCTCACTATGATGCAGAAATGAGCAATCTGAAGGCTTTCTCCGCTAAAAACACATAATTGTATAAAATTTCGAAAACGGACTTTGGATGGGTAAGGTATGTGTAGTCACCATGGTATTGGGGCCTTACAAGTGGCAAGAGTGTGCGGTCTGCCTATGCAGGCGAGGGTTTTGGCAAAATCCGTATTTTTAAGGGTAGTTGCGGCTTGACAAGCAGTCAAATCTCCTATAGTTTTCCAGTCCTTTTGCAAAAAAAGATATAAATATTTAGATAAACCAAGGGCTTGGCCATGTTTGCAGTAATCCGTACCGGCGGTAAACAGTATTCCGTAAAAAGCGGTGATGTTATTTCCGTTGAAAAACTTTCCGGCAAGGAAGGTGACAAAGTAGAAATCAGCGAAGTGCTCGTAGCTGGCAGCAAGATTGGTGCGCCGCTACTTTCTGGCGCAAAAGTAATGGCTGAAATCGTGAAGCAGTTCCGCGATGATAAGGTGATTATCTTCAAGAAACGCCGCCGTCACAACTATCGCCGCAAAAAAGGTCATCGCCAGTATCTGACCGATATCAAAATTACGGACATTAAAGCGTAAGGACTAGACAATGGCACATAAAAAAGCAGGTGGTTCATCCCGCAACGGTCGCGACACAGCAGGTCGCCGCCTTGGTGTAAAGAAATTTGGTGGCCAGGCAGTTATCCCGGGCAATATCATCATCCGTCAACGCGGCACGAAGGTATATCCGGGTGCCGGCACGGATATTGGTGTAGACCACACGATCTTCGCTGTGGCGGAAGGTAAAGTTCAGTTCCGCGAGAAGGCAGGCAAAACGTTCGTGTCGGTTGTTGCATAACAATCAGTCACTGATAATGCTAAAGCAAGGGGAGCAGGTGACTGTTCCCCTTCTTGTTTGTAAGGTTTGGTATGAAATTTTTAGATGAAGCAAAAATATATATCAGGAGCGGCAACGGCGGCAATGGCTGCGTCAGTTTCCTGCGCGCGAAATTCATGCCTGATGGCGGCCCTGATGGCGGCAATGGCGGGCGCGGCGGTGATGTGATCGCTGAATGTATACCTGCCCTCAACACACTCATCGATTTTCGCTTCCAGCAGCATTTCAAAGCCAAAAAGGGCCAGAATGGAATGGGTTCAAACTGCACAGGCCTTAGTGCGGATGACCTGATAATAAAACTGCCTGTTGGTACGCAGATATTTGATGAGGATAAGGAAACACTCATTGCTGATCTCACGCATGTAGGCCAGCGTGTGGTGCTGGCGGAAGGTGGCAAGGGCGGCTTGGGCAACCAGTGCTTCAAATCATCCACCAACCAGGCACCGCGCCAATCCACGCCCGGTGGTGAAGGTGTTGAGCGTTGGCTGTGGCTGCGCCTGAAGCTGATGTCGGAAGCGGGCCTGCTAGGCATGCCAAATGCTGGCAAATCCACATTCCTTGCAGCTGTCTCACGTGCAAAACCGAAGATCGCTGATTATCCATTCACCACACTGCACCCGCAGCTTGGTGTGGTGTATGTCGATGACAGGGAATTTGTGCTGGCGGATATTCCCGGCCTCATTGAAGGCGCGCATGAAGGCGTAGGCCTTGGCACGCGTTTCCTTGGCCACGTGGAGCGTGCTGGTATCCTGCTGCATCTGGTGGATGGCACGCAGGACGATGTGGCCGGTGCTTATAAAACCATCCGTCACGAGCTTTCTGAATACAGCGAAGAACTGGCGGCAAAGCAGGAGATCGTGGCACTCAATAAATGTGACGCACTAACGGATGAAGAGATAAAAGAAAAAACCAAGGCACTTAAAAAAGCCTGCGGCAAAAATAAAAAGGTCTGGACAATTTCCGGCGCAACCGGTGAAGGTGTGAAAGACGTGCTGCGTGAAATGATGAAAGTGATTGAAGAGAACCGAAAGAAAGAGCGCGAAAGCGATGATGTTGATGAAGCATCAGAGCGCTACGCTCAGGGTGATAAAGAATAAGATTATGCTTGGTAATGCAAAACGCATTGTGATTAAAGTGGGATCATCGCTCTTGATTGACGCGGAGAACCAGCTGCGCACCAATTTTCTGGCGCAGGTGGCAGAAAGCATTGCCGCGCTCACAAGCGAAGGCAGGCAGGTGATTGTGGTCACATCCGGTGCGGTGGCACTTGGCCGTCCTGCGCTGGGTTATGGCAAACGTGTGCTTACACTTGAGGAAAAACAGGCAGCTGCTGCGTGTGGGCAAATCACGCTTTTTTCCATGTGGGATAAGGCGTTTTCCGCGTTCCAGCTGAAACCTGCACAGATATTGCTCACGGCTGATGACAGCATCCACCGCCGCCGTTACCTCAATGCAAAAAACACGCTGGATACGCTTTTAGAAAGTAAATCGGTCATACCTGTCATCAATGAGAATGACACGGTGGCAACGGCAGAACTCCGTTTCGGTGATAATGACCGCCTCGCTGCGCGCGTGGCGCAAATGGCGGAAGCGGATCTGCTGATTATATTCTCAGATATTGACGGGCTCTATTCCGAAAATCCTGCTGGGAATCCTAATGCCCGCTTCATTGATGAAGTAACAGAAATTACACCTGAGATCGAACAGATGGCGGGGGGCGCAGCATCCGGCATGTCATCTGGGGGCATGGTGACGAAGATCGCCGCCGCTAAAATTGCAACGGCTTCCGGCTGCCATGTGATGATTGCCAAGGGGCTCGGTGATCATCCGCTGCGCACACTCATGCAGGGCGGCAAACATACGCATTTCATGGCGAAGGGTACACCACGCACAGCCCGCAAGGAATGGATAGCAGGTTCGCTGCACGCCTCAGGCGTCATCGTCGTGGATGATGGGGCAGCGGGTGCACTTGTCTCTGGCAAAAGCCTGCTGCCTGCCGGTGTGGTGAAGGTGGAAGGACAGTTCGACCGTGGCGATGCGGTGCTGATAAAATCGAAGGATGGCAGGTTGCTTGGCAAGGGCCTGATAGCTTATGCCTCGGAAGATGCAGGGCGCATTGCCGGCAAAAAAAGCCAGGAAATCGAGCAGATTTTGGGTTTTAAACGCCGCGATGTGCTTATCCACCGCGATGATATGGTGCTTGAGTAAAAACGTGCTATCATTGGAACTGTGAGGGAATATGACCGCTGAAGTAGTATCGCTCAAAAATGAAGTACAGTCGATGCTGGAAGGCATAGGCAGCCGCGCGCGCGCCGCATATCAGCAGCTTGCCGACGCCACGAACGAGCAGAAAGATATGGCACTGGTGCAGTCTGCCCTCGCATTGCGCGAACACGTAACAGGTATCATTGCCGCCAACAAAAAAGACCTCGAATATGGCAAGGAGAAAGGCTTAGACGCCGCGATGCTCGACCGCTTGATGCTTAATGAAAAGCGCATCGAAGCGATGGCTGCTGGGCTTGAAACTATTGCCACATTGCCTGATCCTGTCAACAAGGTGATGGATGAGTGGACACGTCCGAATGGGCTGGTGATGCAACGTGTATCGGTGCCGCTGGGTGTCATCGGGATCATTTATGAATCCCGCCCTAATGTAACAGCAGATGCAGCGGGCCTGTGTTTGAAATCCGGCAATGCCGCTATACTGCGCGGCGGTGGAGAGAGTCTGCACTCATCTACAGTGATAGCAGAATGTATCCATCATGGCCTTAAGGCCGCAGGCCTACCTGAGCATGCCGTGCAGGTGATTCCTACGCGTGACCGCTTAGCGGTTGGCGCGATGCTGGGGCTTACACAATATATTGATGTGATCGTTCCGCGCGGTGGAAAATCGCTCACTAAACGGGTGATGGATGAAAGCCGCGTGCCTACGCTTCTGCATCTTGAAGGCAATTGCCACACCTATGTGCATGAGAAAGCCACCGTTGGCATGGCAGCAGAGGTATTGCTCAATGCCAAGATGCGCCGTGTTGGCGTGTGTGGTGCAACCGAATCACTGCTCATTGATGAATCCGTGGCCAAGTCCATGCTGCCTGCACTGGTAGATATGCTTACCAAAGCGGAATGTGAGGTACGTGGTGACAATGCATCGCAATCCATTGATAAGCGTATCAAGCCTGCTACGGAAGAAGACTGGGGTACTGAATATCTTGCAGCCGTCATATCAGTAAAAGTCGTGAAAGATGCTGATGCGGCGATTGCTCATATCAACCATTACGGTTCACACCATACGGATGCCATCATCACAGAAGACAAGGCAGTTGCCCGCCATTTCCTGCGCAAGGTTGATTCGGCGATCGTTATCCATAACGGCTCCACACAATTTGCCGATGGCGGCGAATTCGGGTTTGGTGCTGAGATCGGTATTGCAACAGGCCGGCTTCATGCGCGTGGGCCTGTAGGTGCCGAGCAGCTCACCACCTATAAATATGTGGTGCATGGCACAGGACAGACGCGCCCATAGTGAAACCGATACATACCAGACATCGTGTAATAGGCCTGCTGGGGGGGTCATTTAACCCCGCACATGCCGGGCATGTGCATATCAGTTTATACGCACTCAACAAGCTGCACCTGGATGAAGTGTGGTGGCTGGTAAGCCCGCAGAATCCGTTGAAGGATAAAGCGTCGCTGGCAGATTATGAAAAGCGGTTTGCTTCCGCTCAAGCACTTGCCAGACATCCTAAAATATTTGTATCGGATATCGAGAAGCAGCGTGGCTTTACCTACACCTATAAAACATTGCAATATCTGAAGCGCCGGCATCCCGGCACACAGTTTATCTGGATGATGGGAGCCGATAATCTGGTGTGTTTCAATCGCTGGCAGCACTGGAAACGCATTGTTGATTTGTTGCCGGTTATGGTGCTGGATCGCGTGCCTTATTCAAACAGGGCCCTGCATAGCAGCGCAGCCCATTATATGCGCAAATTTGTTATAAAAAACATCAATATACGCATAATCCCCAAGCGGCGCGCATTCCTCTATTATCACTTAAAACCCATGCGGATATCCTCCACCGATCTAAGAAAAACACTTGGAAAAAATGCATTTTTGAGGCATACTGAGGGTGTTAGGGGTTAGCTAGGCCCCTTTCCACGAAAGGAGACAGGTTATACACACTCAAACGTTATCTACCAGGCTTCCATACCTGAAACTTGAGCAACTCATCGTAAACTGTCTAGACCAAAACAAAGCCGATAATATCGTATCCGTAGACCTCGTTGGCAAATCTGATTTTGCCGACCGTATGGTTATTGCGAGCGGTACATCGGCGCGTCATGTGGGGGCACTCGCCGACCACGTGATGCGGATGCTCAAGGAACTAGGCATGGAGCATATCTCAGTCGAGGGTCAGGAGTTGTGTGATTGGGTGCTGGTGGACGCAGGCGATGTGGTGGTACACATCTTCCGTCCGGAAGCACGCGGTTATTACAATCTCGAAAAAATGTGGTCGGTTTCGCTGCCTCAGCTTGAAGCAGTAAACTAATTACATGAAGGTGATCATCGCGGCCATCGGCAAGGCCAAGTCCTCGCCGGAGAAGGATTTATATCTTTCCTACATGGCTCGTCTCCCCTGGAAAATCGAATGCCGCGAATTCGATGTCAAACTCACAGATACCAATCAACGCAAACTGAAAGAAGCCGAGCACCTGCTTGCAGCATGCAAGGGATATGACTGCCTTGTGGCACTCGATGAATCCGGCAAAACACTTGCCAGCCGCGAATTTGCCATGCAGGTAAAACAGTGGCAGACACAGGGTAATTCTTCGCTGGCGTTCGTGATAGGTGGCAGCGATGGCCTGCATGAATCCGTGCTGAAAAAGGCACAGCTTATCTGGTCGTTTGGCCGTGTCACCTGGCCGCATATGCTGGTGCGCGGATTGCTCGCTGAGCAATTGTACCGTGCGCACAGCATCATCACCAACCATCCATACCATCGGGATTAGGTAAAAAAACCTGTTACGTGCCGTATTTATTGTGCTATAGATTGGCAAAGCACAATGCGTGGTGTTTATGACAACTCTTGGCCAACATACGTTACGTTCCTATGATGCACAACTTCAGCATCTGATGCAGCTCATCATGGATATGGGCGGCGAGGTGCGCGCGCAGATACTGGCAGCCAAACAGTCTTTTCGCTCGCGTGATGAGCAGCGTGTGGCCGATGCCAAGGCAGCTGACAAGCACATCAATGATCTTGATCTGCAGATCGAAGAAGCAGCAACCGTGGTGCTTGCCCTGCAAAACCCTATGGCGATCGACCTGCGTTTTGTGATTTCCGTGCTGAAGATCACCGGCATGCTGGAACGCGCTGGCGACCTTGCAAAAAACACAGTGAAGCGCAGCGTGAAAATGGGTGAATTTGCGCCGGAGCCGGTTATCCGCAAACTTGAGCGCATGGCCGATGCCGTTGCCGAAATGCTGGATTCAGCACTTACAGCGTTTGAACAGAAGGATGTGAATAAGGCCATCGATGTATGGCGTCGCGACGAAGAGGTGGATGACCTGTACCGCGAAATATTCTCGCTCATGCAGCAGGACATGGAAAAAAACCCAGAGAATGTACCGGCCTGCACGCATGTGGTGTTTGCTGCCAAAAACCTTGAGCGTCTTGCAGATTACACCACGAATCTCGCCAAGCTGGTATATTATGTTGTTTCCGGCAAACGCGCTGATAAATCCGTTCTGAAGAATGCCGCCGAGGACAGCACGCTGTAAATTGATACTATGTCTGTTCGCCCAAAACCTGTAGTGCTAGCAATTCTGGATGGCTGGGGGCATAGCGATTCCCCTGAGCATAATGCCATCATGGCTGCGCGCACGCCCAACTGGGATGCCCTGATTGCCCATTACCCGAATGGGCGTATCAACGCCTCAGAACTTCATGTAGGCCTGCCGGAAGGCCAGATGGGCAATTCGGAGGTAGGGCATATGAATATCGGTTCAGGCCGCGTCATCATGCAGGAACTGCCGCGTATTGATGCAGCTATTGCGGATGGATCTTTGGCCCGGAACGCTACCTTAAAAAAAATAATAAAGAAATTATCTAAAGCAGGATTGTTCAAGCATAAAAAAGGCGCGTGCCACATTATGGGGTTATTGTCTGCGGGGGGGGGGTGCATTCCCACCAGCGGCATATTGCGGCACTAGCGCGGATCATTGCGGAATCAGGTATTGCCGTCTGGATCCACGCATTTACGGATGGCCGCGATGTACCACCTAAAAGTGCGCTGGAAAGCATAACATGGTTTGAGAGGGCATTATCCGACCTGCCAAATGTTCGTATAGCCACTATAGGTGGGCGTTATTATGGCATGGATCGCGACAAGCGCTGGGATCGCGTGGAAAAGGCCTATGTGGCCATTACCGAAGCCAAAGGGGAGAAAGCCGAAACTGCTTCTCAGGCCGTTCAGCAGAGTTATGCAGCGAATACAACCGATGAATTCATATTGCCAACGGTCATCGGCGACTATGGTGGCATGCAAAACGGTGATGGGTTGATCATGGCCAACTTCCGTGCCGACCGTGCACGGCAGATTCTTACGCCGTTTGCTCTGGAAGCTGGTGGTGGCGATTTTATACCGCAATATATACCGATCCTGAAAGGTATTGTGGGCATGGTTGAGTACTCGGCCGAACTGACTCCTTACATCTATCCGTTGTTTGAAAATGATCCGGTCACTGACATTCTTGGAGAAGTCATTTCAAACGCGGGCCTTACGCAGCTTCGCATCGCCGAAACGGAAAAATACGCGCATGTCACCTTCTTTTTCAATGGCGGGCGCGAGCAGGAATTTCCTGGGGAGCAGCGCATACTGGTGCCATCGCCTAAGGTTGCCACCTACGATATGAAACCGGAAATGTCTGCACCGGAAGTGACGGACAAGCTGGTGGAAGCTATTAAAGCAGACACATTTGATCTCATTGTCGTGAATTATGCCAATACCGACATGGTAGGGCACACAGGTGACATGGTTGCTGCAAAGAAAGCAGTGGAAGCGGTGGATAGCTGCCTCGGGCGTGTGGCAGAGGCAGTGTTTGCCAAGGGTGGTGCCATGCTGGTTACGGCCGACCATGGAAATGCCGAACAGTTGCACGATGACACAACCGGCCAGGCGCACACCGCACATACGTTGAATCTGGTTCCGGTAATTATCGCCAGCCCATTACTCAAAGGTAAAAAACTTCCCATTCCAGAAGGTAAGCTGGGCGATGTTGCGCCTACCATCCTCGCCATCATGGGGATTAAACAACCCGCTGCCATGACAGGCCGCTCACTGCTGGATGGCTATGCTGCGTAAACGTGCAGCATGGGCTGTTTTGCTGCTCATTGCCGTTCCTGTATCTATTGCCCATGCATCAACGAAGGATGATCTGGAAGCAACGAAAAAAGAGCTGGCTGAAAGTAAGGAACGTCAGAAAACCCTGGCATCCGAAGAGCGCAGGTTACAGAAAGAACTGGAAGAGATACGGGAAAAGCTGGTGGAAGCCGTGGCCGCCATTCAGGATGTTGACCGCGACCTATACGATACCAAACAGAAGCTGGATATCATTGCCGAGCAGGCCGACAGCAAAAAGAAAAGTATCGAGAAAAATAAGGCGCGGTTGGATGGGCTGGTGCAGGTGGCATTACGTTTCAGCAAAATGCCGATGGAAGCCATGGTGGTCATGCCGGGTGATGCCAGGCAACGGCTGCGTGTATCGCGTGCACTGAAAATGATCTCGCAGGATATCCGCCAGGAAACCGATGCGCTTAACCGGCAGATTCAGGAATTAAAAGATCTCGAACAGAAAATACGCGCCTACCATCAGGAGATTACCGTAAAGCGCGACCAGCTGGCGGCGGACCGTAAGGCATTGGCGCAAGATGTGGAAGTGCGCCGCCAGATTCAGCAGAAGTTATTGAATGAACAAAGAAAAGAGGCAGCTAAAGCGGCTGCGTTGGCTGAAAAGGCTTCTGGTCTTAATGAACTTATAGAAACCTTAAAAAAACAGAGGGAAAGCAAGCGTCTTGAGGCAGAACAGGAATCATCCGGTGGCTGGTTTACGGAAACGGCCAGTAAAGGCAAGGTACGCAGCTTCATAAAAACTAAAGGGCGGCTCAAATTGCCGGTGCCAGGCGAGGTGCGGGAAAGATTTGGCGATGTTAAAAAGTCCGGAAGTCCAAGTAAAGGGCTCAGCATTGCTACTTCTGCTTCATCCGAGGTGGTGGCACCTTATGACGGCGAGGTCATCTATTCGGGCCAATTCTTAACCTATGGCCAGATGGTCATCATCAAGCATAGTGATGATTTTCACACATTACTGGCAGGACTTGGCAATATTGATGTAAATCCGGGAGAGTTTCTGTTGGAAGGAGAGCCAATTGGTGATATGGGAAGGAAAGGAAATGATCCCCGTTTGTATCTTGAGTTGCG
This sequence comes from uncultured Rickettsiales bacterium, assembly GCA_964487265.1. GTDB lineage: Bacteria > Pseudomonadota > Alphaproteobacteria > Rickettsiales > SXRF01 > CAZAQK01. Next base: position 12,844 of record CAZAQK010000008.1, read on the forward strand.
TAAAAATAACCAGCCTGTCGATCCCACCTCATGGTTTATCGGATTGAAAGGCCAGAATGATTAGTGTGGAGTGAAGTATTTGTTATGCGTCGTAATGTAAAAATTGGTTTGTTGTGCAGTGCATTATTTGTCACTCCCATCCTTGCGTATGCACAGAAGAATGACACTTTGGAGATGCTCACACTGTTTGGCGATGTGTTCGAGCGCGTGCGCGAAGATTACGTGGAAGAAGTAAAGGATGTTGACCTCATTGAGGCAGCATTGAACGGTATGCTCACTTCGCTTGATCCACATTCCGGGTTCCTGAATGAAAAAGCATTCAAGGAAATGCAGGTGCAGACCAAAGGGGAATTCGGCGGGCTTGGCATCGAAGTGACCATGGAAAACGGTTTGGTCAAAGTCGTATCCCCGATCGATGAAACACCGGCAGCCAAAGCGGGCATTCAACCTGGTGATTACATCAGCTACATCAATGATGAAGCTGTTATGGGGCTCACTCTGTCGGAAGCCGTGGAGAAAATGCGTGGCCCATCCGATTCGAAGGTAACCCTCACCATCCTGCGCGAATCCTCGCCAGAACCTATCGAGCTTACACTCGTTCGTGCCGTCATTAAGATCAAATCATCCCGTGCACGTGCTGAAGGTGACGATATCGCCTATCTGCGTGTAACTTCATTCACCGAGCAAAGCACCGAGCTGATGCGTGATGAGTTTGAAAAGATCAAAAAGAAACTGCCTAATCTTCGCGGTGTGGTGCTTGACCTCCGCAACAACCCAGGCGGCCTTCTGGATCAGGCGGTGTCCGTCTCTGATGCGTTCCTGAGCCAGGGCGAAATTGTTTCCACGCGTGAACGTGACCCAAGCCGTACGAAGCGTTTCAGCGCGCAGGATGGCGACGAGCTGGTTGACGAGTCCATTCCTATCGTGGTGCTTATCAATAATGGTTCGGCTTCTGCTTCCGAAATCGTATCCGGAGCATTGCAGGACCATAAACGCGCCATCATCATGGGTACCAAGAGTTTTGGTAAAGGATCGGTGCAGACTGTGATTCCGGTAAGTGAGCATGGTGCTATCCGCCTGACCACTGCGCGGTACTATACACCATCAGGCCATTCCATTCAGGCCAAAGGCATCACACCGGATATCGTGGTGGAGCAGGCGAAGATCGAGCCGATCAAGACTGAAAAAATGCGTTCGGAAGCCGATTTGCGCAAACGCCTGGAAAATCTGGAAGACAAGAAAGCACAGGACGCCCTCAAAAAAGCACTGGATGCTGATCCTGAGAAAACTAAGGAAGAATCCAAGGAAGATAAATCCAAGAAGCCGGATACCCGTAATCCGGAAACTGCCGAAGATTATCAATTGCAGCGTGCGATTGACCTGCTGAGGGCAGTAGGGGTGTATAACCAGTCAGCCCTGCAAAAATAGGGCACAGGAGGTTTATGTCGTTTGGCAAGGGATTGCTCTCGAAGATCAATGCATTGCTGATATGGCGTATTCTTTTGGTGCTGGTGGTGCTGGCCAATATCGGCCTTGCCGCAACGCTTTGGATGTCGGGAAGCAAAGAAACGGCAGATGCAGGTGAATCGGGAAGGCGCATTCTCTATGCACTCGCTACAGGCGCAATAGAAGGCAAGCAGGTAAAATCGGCAGATCTTGCGCTCACTGCAAAACCTGAAGATAAACCTGAGGCAAAACCGGCAGAGCATGCCGCAGATGCCAGACCAGTTGAAGCAGCAGAGCCTGCGGAGCATGCAAAGCAGGAAGAAGCGGCAACGCCACAAGCAACCGAACCATCTCCGCCCACGGTAACTGAAACTCCGGCCGGTGAAACAACCGAACTGAAACCTGAAGCGGCTGCAGAAACGCCGGCTAATCAAACAGAAACTCCGGCAGATGCTGTAACTGCCGCACCGCCGCAAGCGGATACCACACAAACAGCACCTGCGGATGCTACCGTGCCGGCGGATCCTGCGCAGTCGGCGGAAGTACCAGCTGTAGAATTGCCTGGCCAGCCAGTTGCCACTACTGAAGAGCAGGCAGGGCCAGTATCACCGGAGCCTCCAAAGTTTGAACAGGCACTACCTGCCACTCCAACGGATACATCTGATAAGCCTGCTGTGGTGCCGGATGCTGCCCCGAAGCCACCGCTTGCTGACCAGCCCGCGCCTGCTGTCAAGCCATCATCATTGAAATTACCGGCAGCCAATCCGCAGATCATTGAAAAATCCGCTGAGGGTGACATACCCGTGATTGCAAAGGATGGAACCAAAGCATGGCGATATTATGCGCGACCCTTCGAGCGCAGTGGCAAGCAGCCCATGGTTGCCATCATCATCACAGGGCTTGGCCAGAACCGCCTTGTTACCGATCATGCGCTTGCCCTTGATGAAAATGTAACACTTAGCTTCTCTCCATATGCTCGTGGGATTGAGCAGCTTGGCGCGTCTGCGCGGCTTGCGGGCCATGAAGTGATGGTGGATCTGCCGGTGGATCCTTCCAATTACCCGGCAACTGATCCGGGGCCATATGGCCTCCTTCTTGAAAAGCCACCTGAAGAAAATGAAGCACGGCTGCGTTGGCTGATGTCGCGCGTACCCACGTCGGTCGGGTTTATAACGCCGCGTAACGAGCGTTATACAGCTAGTATCGAGCATATGAAATTACTGATGCAGTCATTGGCTAATCGTGGGTTGATGCTGGTGATAACGCGTGATAGTTCCAAAGATGAAACCAAGGAAGTGCTGGGTAATACGTCTGCGGCCAACGTGGTGGTGGATTTCCTGATTGATGAAGACTTAAACGAGGCTACTATCGGTGCCAAGCTGCTTTCGATAGAGCAGCTGGCGCAACAGCGAGGCTTTGCCGTAGGCGTTGCACAGCCTTACCCTCTTAGCATTGCGCAGCTTAAACAATGGATAGAAACTCTTGCCAACAAGGGTATTGTGCTGGTGCCTATCAGTGCCGTCGCCCGTCTTGATTATTCCTAGCGCGATATGTTAGCAGAGTTACCGTATCGTGATGGTGTAGGCATCATGCTGTGTAATGCCCAGCGCAAAGTGTTTGTTGCCAAGCGCATTGATATGGTGGCGGAAGCCTGGCAGATGCCGCAAGGCGGTATGGATGATGGTGAAGATCCGCGCACCGCAGCGCTCCGTGAACTTCTGGAGGAAACCGGCACAGGCAAGGCAGAGATAATCGCAGAAAGTGCTGACTGGTATTATTATAACCTTCCGACTGATTTAATACCTAAAGTATGGGGCGGCAAATTCCGTGGCCAGCGCCAGAAATGGTTTGTTATGAAGTTCCTGGGGCAGGATGCTGATATTAACATAGCAACCGAGCATCCGGAATTTTCACATTGGAAATGGGCAGATTCCAATGATCTGCCCAATCTCATTGTTCCCTTCAAACGCGATCTGTATGTGGCGCTGGTGAAAGAATTCGCTCCTGTACTGCGTGTGCTTTAAGCTGCAAGCTGTGCGGCACCTTCAAGGCTTGCAAGGCAGGCGGCCTGTGCAGCGGCATTGATAACTGCAGCAATGCGGATGGATGACTGCACGCCTTCCTTGCTGATGCCGGCTTTCTGCACTTCATGCACATGTGCTTCCATACACATACCGCAGCCATTGATGGCGGAAACGGCAAGGGAATAGAGTTCGAAATCAGCTTTGGCGATGCCCGGATTGCCTATTACATTCATGCGCAGCTTGGCCGGCATTTTCTTGATGTCCGCATCGGCAGCCAGATGCACGAAACGGTAATATACGTTGTTCATTGCCATGATGGTGGCAGCTGCCTTGGCTGCCTGTATTTCGGCGTCGTTAAGCCATGCGCGTACTTCCTGCTCAACGGCATGAACGACAGATGGTTGCTTCGTAGCATAGGCAGATGCCAGTGCAATGCCGCCGATCTGGTTCTGGTTGATCCCGGGTGCGCCTTCTTCTGTGAGCACACTGCCCAGGTTGAGTTTGATATCTTTGGCGAAATCGCCGAACTGGTCTTTCAAAATCTGGATATTCATGATGTTCTCCTGGCTGAAAAAATGCGGGAGGCACGCCTCCCGCACAGGTTTTGCTTAAGCGGCCTTTTTAGTTTTGGTTGCCTGTTTCAGGTCGATGGTTTCTTCGCCTTTCTTCCAGTTGCATGGGCAAAGTTCATCGGTTTGCAGTGCATCAAGTACACGCAGCACTTCCTTCGGATTGCGTCCCACGTTCAGGTCGGTCACCATGGCAAAGCGAATGATGCCATCAGGATCCACAATGTAGGTTGCGCGCTGTGCTACGCCTGCATCCTTATCCAAGATGCCGAGTGCGCTGGTAAGCTCGCGCTTGACGTCAGCCAGCAGCGGGAAGGGGAGGTTTTTCAGCTCTTCCTGTTCCCTGCGCCACGCCCAGTGAACAAATTCACTGTCGGTGCTTGCGCCAAGCACTTGCGCATCACGGTCTTTGAACTCCGTGTTCAAATCGCCGAATGCAGCAATTTCAGTGGGGCATACGAAGGTGAAATCCTTCGGGTAGAAAAACAGCACCAGCCATTTTCCTGCATAGCTTTTATCATGCACATCGATGAATACGTTATCGATGGTAATGTCTTTGACCGGCAGTGCAGCCGTTGCTTTAACCTTAAATTCCGGCAGTTTATCGCCTACGCCTAACATAGTGTTCTCCTTTGTTGAATTGTTAGTGAAGCGACAATACCGGCAAAATATTCATAGATATAATCTATATTATATATTATTATGATAGATATTATCTATGAATTTGCGCGACCTGCACTATATCACGACACTGGCACAAACCCGGCACTTTGGCCGTGCTGCCGAACGCTGCAATGTCAGCCAGCCGACCCTGTCCATGCAGATACGGAAGCTGGAAGAATATCTCGGTGTAACGATTTTTGAGCGTGCCAGCCGTGAAGTGCTGATAACAGCTGTGGGTGAGCGTATCATCGGGCATGCACAGCGCATGTTACAGGATTCGGAAGCAATCAGAAGCATCGCCCGTACCGCGCAGGATATATATGGCGGTGATTTTCGCCTGGGGGCGTTTCCTACGCTTGCACCGTATTACCTGCCGCAACTCGTGCCTGCCATAACTAAAAAATTGCCAAGCCTGAAACTCTGGCTGGTTGAAGAAAAAACGGCAGAATTGCTTGCTCGCCTTAAATCTGGTGCGCTGGATGCCGCACTGATCGCACTGCCTGTGCAGGATGCAGAATTAAACTGCGCCGCTTTATTTGAAGACCCATTTTATCTGGCGGTTCATAAGTCACACGCGTTTGCAGGGCGTAGCTATGTGCGGCAGGAAGAGATACGCCGCGAACCGCTGCTTCTGCTGGAAGATGGCCATTGCCTGCGTAATCAGGCACTGGATGTATGCAATGTTGTGGGAGCGGTGGAGCATCAGGAATTCCGTGCCACCAGCCTGGAGACGCTTCGCCAGATGGTTGCCAGTGGCATCGGCATCACGCTGGTTCCGAAGCTTGCCATACGGCGCGATGATGGCATTATGTATATCCCGCTGCGTCCTGCTATTTCACGCAGCATCGCACTCGTCTGGCGCAAAACGACACACCGTAAAGCGTGTATTGACAGGATGGTGAAAGAGATTCCGCGGCCTAAAGCCTAGTCACAAAGATTTCCGCATCATCAACGTGTGCTCGTCTTCAAATTCGTCAGCGTACGAGATGTATCCAAGCTTGCGGTAAAAAACCTCGGCGGTTTTACGGGCGCGTGTTTCGATAGTTGTAAAACCTTTCTGACGCGCAAATACTTCGGCAAATTGTACAAGACCCGCTCCTATATTCTGGCCACGGTGGCTATCCAGTATCGCCATCTGCCGCAGCTGCACGGTTGATTGGTTTAAAGGCTTGAGCAATACGCAGCCGATGGCCTTGCCATCATCCAAAGCGGCGAGGTGGAATTCATTATGGTCATTCGCAATATCTTTTTCGCGCAGCTCCCAGCCGAGCGGTTTGCGCAGTACCTCATAACGGATGGCAAGGAGCGTTTTGTAGGTCTCGCTACCGAAAGGGATTTCTTTACATGTAATGGTCATATTGCATTATATTCCCGTATTTCATGGGTTTCTGGCAAGTCATTTAATACGCAACAAAATGGTTGCATTTATATCCGGCCATGCTAATATGCAACCTTAACGTTGCATAAAGGAGTATTCACATGAACGATAAAATTGAAAAACAAATTATGCTTAATGCACCTATAACCAAAGTATGGGAGGCACTCACCGATCACCGCAAATTTGGAGAATGGTTCGGTGTGAAGCTCGCCGGGCCATTTACGGTGGGTAAAGCAACCAAAGGGCAGATGACCATTCCGGGGTATGAACATAAAGCGTTCGAGGCGACCATCCAGAAAATGACACCGGAAACATTCTTCTCATACACTTGGCACCCGTGCTGCTCTAAGGAATATGAGGATGTCAGTGGCGAAGAGCCAACGCTTGTGGAATTTGCCCTCATCCCTCAAGGTAACGCCACGTTGCTTCAAGTGGTTGAAACTGGCTTCAGTAAACTGCCGGCAAACCGCCGCGAAGCTGCGTTCCGCGGCAATACGGAAGGGTGGGGCATGCAGCTGAACAACATTGCGGATTATGTCAATGCGCGCGCAGCATAACAGCGCGGCGCGGCGGCATGATTATGCCGTCGTGTTCGCGGCATTGGGCGATGAAACGCGCCTGTCGCTGGTGAACAAGCTCATTAAGGGGCATCCGCGTTCCATTTCGCAATTAACGGAAGGTACGCGGCTGACGCGCCAGGCCGTCACCAAACACCTTCGGGTGCTGGAAGATGCGGGTATTGTGCACAGCACGCGTGCAGGCCGTGAGAGCATCTATGAGCTGGATTCAGAGCCTTTCAAAGATATGCAGGAATATCTCGAGTTCGTATCCGAACAGTGGGACAAGGCACTGGCAAAACTAAAGGCGTTTGTGGAGGAGTGAGTAATTGGTGCCCCGGGTCGGAATCGAACCGACACGCCTCGCGGCACCGGATTTTGAGTCCGGCGCGTCTACCAGTTCCACCACCGGGGCAATATTCTTAAACACTTAAGACGGGGCTACTATAAGCATTCAAGGCCTGCGGTCAAGCGGCTGCCTGCTTGCCAAAGCGTCAAACCCGCCTTATGATGCGGCATATATGATATCATCTGCCATTCTTGAAAAAATAACGCTAAAACGCCTGCTTATCCTGATGGCTGCAGCAAGCCTCGCCATGCTGGCAGCGGCACTTATTGGCCAGTATGGCTTTGGCTGGTATCCATGCGATCTGTGCCTGAAGCAGCGTTATCCCTATGCGGCTATTATCGTGCTGGGCCTTGTCGGCGCGTGGTTTGTGAAGTCGCCCAAGGCATTATTTTCTATTGCCTGTTTGTGCGTGTTGCTGTTCGTGGCAGATGCCGGTGTCGCCTTTTACCATACCGGCGTGGAGATGCAGTGGTTCACAGGGCCGACGGCCTGTTCAAATACGAACACAGGTGAGCAAACCCTCGAGGAAATGCGCGCTGCAATTATGAATGCACCGCTGGTTTCCTGTGACCAGGCGATGGCGACTATTTTTGGTCTCTCGCTTGCAGCATGGAATTTCATAGCTGCCACGTGTTTTTCGCTGCTTTCTATTTGTGTGCTAGTTTCGCTGCGCAAGAGGGCAGGGGCATGAACGCAAAAAAACTGCCTGGCAATCTCACCCGTGAAGAGGAGATCGCCCGTATGATACGCGTAAACCATGCCGGTGAATATGGCGCGCAGCGCATTTATAAAGGCCAGCTGACTGTGCTCGGTAAAAGCAGTTGTGCGCCGCTTCTGAAGCACATGGCCAAGCAGGAAGAAGAGCATTTGCAGACTTTTTCCGAATGGATGGTCAAACGCCGCGTGCGCCCCACGGTTTTCATGCCCTTCTGGCATGTGGCGGGGTATGCCATGGGCGCGGCCACCGCGCTTCTTGGCGAAAAGGCAGCTATGGCCTGCACGGTGGCGGTGGAATCCGTTATCGATGAACATTATGCTGCGCAGGAAGCGCGGTTGGAGGATGAGCCGGAGCTGAAATCCATCGTTTCAAAGTTCCGTGCCGATGAAAAAGAACACCATGATATCGCTTTGGAACAAGGCGCTGAATCTTCTCCTCTTTACCAAATGTTAACGACTGCTATCGTATATAAAACTAAGCTCGCTATCTGGCTGTCGACGCGCGCGTGAGTTTTTTATATTTGTCACGTAATTCTGTTGTGTCGCTGCCGGTATATGTTACTACAAACGTAGTGGCATTAGCGTGTGTGATAGATGGTTGATTGTTTTTAGTAAGGTCGTAAAGCGCGTGAAACGCAGACAGAAACTACTACCGCTTGGTTTATGCCTGATGCTTGCTTCAGCTTGCAATAAGGACTTATACGACCCAAACAAGCACGACAAGATAGATCCAGCTCTCAGCCTTAATCGCGATGATTACGCCAACGCCACTAATTCGAAAGCTTACGAGAATCCCGATGCGCCGGGCGAGATGCTGAATCCGGCAGAACCGCCAATCCCAACACTCGAAGATGTGCTTGCCGCGCCAACGCCGCCGAAAATCGGTGCCACCAAGCTGGTGTCTGTCGCTGTGACTGATGATGTGCCGCTTAAGGATGTATTAATTGAATTAGCCCGCCTTGCGGATGTTGATATTGAAGTGGATGCTGGTATCACCGGCGGTGTTGGTTTCCGTGCAAAAGATAAACCATTCAACGAGGTGGTTGAGCGTATCGCGGATCTTGCAGGCCTTCGCTATTCCATGAAAAACGGCGTTCTGCGCGTTGAGCGCGATACGCCGTATATTCAAACCTACAGCATCGATTTCCTGAACCTGAAACGTGATGCTGCAAGTGCCACCAGTCTTTCAACGAATGTATTCACCTCTTCCGTTGGCGGTGACGAAGAGAGTGGTGACAGTGGTGGTAGCAGCAGCGGAGGTGGTGCCGGGGCGGGCGGCGTAAACAGCGGTTCAACCTCCAGTGTAAATTCCACGAGCGAGAGTGATTTCTGGGAAAAATTTGATGCAGGTATAAGTGCTATCATGGCGTATGTACCGCCGAGCCGTGTATCTACCGTCACGGTAGCTGCGCAGCCTGCATTGCCAGAAGCTGGCGCGGCAGGCACTGAAGGAACAACAGGTGCAGCGGCCGCAGCACCTGCGACTACAACCGCAGCACCAGCTGCGGCGGCTACAAGCGGTGGTGGTTCATTTGTTATCAACCGCCAGGCTGGTGCCATCACGGTTTCAGGCACTGCAAAGCAGCATGAGCTGGTGCAGAAATTCCTTGAGAAAGTACGTTCAACCACGTCTTCTCAAGTGCTGATTGAAGCAAAAATTATTGAAGTAACATTGAACGACCAGTTCCAGAGCGGTATCGACTGGACACAGTTTGGCGGCAGCAAAATCGGCATGCCGATGACTTTCGGTGGTGTAGCCGACGCGACCAATGCCGCAAGCTTTGCATTCAAGCTGGGTGATCTGGCGGGTAAGAATTTTGACCTGCAGGCGGCGGTAGATCTGGCGCAGACATTCGGTACTACGCGTACCTTGTCCAGCCCACGCCTGCACGCCATGAACAACCAGCAGGCCGTGCTTACCTTCGCAGAAAATATTGTCTATTTTGAATTCGATATTTCGAATGAAACAACAACTACTACTAGCACGAGAGCTGAGTTGAACATTGATCCTACCATTAAGACGGTGCCGATAGGTATCATCATGACGCTGATGCCCTCCATCAATACTGAAACCAATGAAGTTACTCTTAGTGTCCGCCCGACACTATCGCGTGTGACCGGCACGGTGAGCGATCCAACCATTGCACTTGCAGTAGCGCAGTTGGGGCCAGATGTAGAGCTTCCGCCCATATCCAGTGAGATACCTATCGTAGAGGTGCGTGAGCTGGATTCCATGCTCAAGCTGCAAAGCGGTGAAGTAATGGTCATTGGCGGGCTAATGGAAGATAAGGCCATTAATACCGACAGGGGTGTGCCATGGATCAGCGAAGTGCCGTATATTGGCAATGCTTTCAAGGGTGTTGATAAAAATCATGACATCAAAGAGCTGGTCATTTTCATCAAGGCTACTATCATCGGTACACATGGTAACGCCCATGCAATGGATAAAGCGATTTATGAGAAATTCACTAATGATCCACGCCCTCTCGGATTTTAAGCCATAAAAATCAATGCTTACAAGTATTCGCTATATATTGCTCACGGCCTTTCGCGATAAATTGTTTATTGGCGTGTTGCTCGGCGTTGTATTCGCGGCGGCGGTTTCTGCCACGCTAGGGAGCACAGCATTTCTTGAAGAACAGCAGATGACGCTCACCTACGCCGCGGGTGCTTCGCGGATCATATTGATGGTGGGGCTGATTGTTTTTGTGTGCTTTCATATCCGCAGCGCATTCGACAGCAAGGAGGTGGATGTGATGCTTTCGCGCCCTATTTCCCGTGCGAATCTGGTGGTGGCATACTGGCTGGGCTTCAGTGTTGTAGCATTCCTGCTGGTGTTGCCTGTAATATGCATCATCGCAGCATTGGGCCTGCTAAATATCGAAGGTTTTCTGGGGTGGTCGCTGAGCCTTCTGCTGGAAGCATCAATTGTCGTTGCGCTTGCGCTGTTTACAGCGTTTACACTTAAAAGCGCGGTAACATCGGTGCTGGCTTGCATGGGGTTTTATGTATTGTCGCGCATGATGGCGTTTTTTGTTATCACTGCCGATGCGCCCACTATGGGTGAAATGCCGTACGTGCTGCTTAAATATACGCTTAAGACCATTTCTTCCATCGTTCCCAGGTTTGATTTTTTTGCGAAGAGCGAATGGCTTGTCTATGGCTTCGATATAGTACAGCAATGGCACTGGTTCCTGATGCAATCCATCATTTTTATACCGCTGCTGTTGCTTGCGACCATATTGGATTTTAAGCGCAAGCAGTTTTAGATCATGCAGCTGGCAAAGAAGATCACAAAGAATCACGTCCTTCTGGCGATAGCAGTGGCATGTCAGGTTGGCTTCTGGCAGCACACGAAAGATATCCGTCCGGATTTGGGGATTGTGCCTGCAGTGCCTGGGAAAGCGGCAGTTGAAGCACTCAGTTTTGGCGACAAACAATTTTATTTTCGCGTGCTGGCCCACAATATCCAGAATGCTGGTGATACTTATGGGCGCTTCACGTCACTGCGCTATTACGATTTCAGCAAACTCTACATGTGGTTTAAAATCCTGGATACGCTGGATGCGCGATCAGACATGATCCCCTCGATGGCTACCTATTATTTCAGCCAGACGCAAAATACTGCTGATGTCCGTTATATTGTCGATTATCTGTATCAGCACGCTGAGCACGATGTTGCCCATAAGTGGTGGTGGCTGCTGCAATCCATTTACCTTGCGATGCACCGGCTGGAAGATAAGGATCTGGCACTGAAAGTAGCTAAGCCCATGCTGAATAAAGATGTACCGGTATGGGCGCAGCAGATGGTTGCTGTCGTGTATGAAAAGCGCGGCGAGATGGAAGCGGCATACGAGATCATGAACACCATCAAAGACAATGCGGAGAACATTCCCGACAAAGACCTCAACTATATGGTGTATTTTGTTAAAGAACGCCTCAAGCGGTTGGATGATGCCAAGAAATTCGCGCCTGAAAAAAAACCGGAAATTAAGCCTGCTCAGTAACCCGTCATGATCCTTTCCACCAATTGCTTGATGGTGGGCACGAAGCCGTCTTTGTAGAAAGGATCACTTTTGAAGCGGTAGGCGTTATGGCCTGAGAACATCAGGTTATTTTCCGTGTCGCCGCCATGCACTATATCCTGCAGTGTTTTCTGGATACAGAAGCTGCGAGGGTCGGCTTTTTTGCCGGTGGTGTAGTCGTCATGGTCTTTCCAGTTGGAGAAGCGGCAGTGGCTTAAGCAGCCCATGCAGTCTATCTGGTCTTTCACGATCTGGTGTGATTTTTCCGGCGTCACGAAAATAAGCGTGGAATCCGGCGTTTTCATCGGCTCAATAAAACCTGCCTTGATATATTCTTCTGCGCGTGCACGGTCTTCCGGTGATACATACACAGGCCTGCCGCGTGCACCAACCGGCAGCGGTTCGGTGAAATAATTTTCCGGCTCGGTGCGGTATTCCACCTGGCGTTCACCACGCCCACGCAGTTCCTTGATGAAATCATTATTCACAGCGGAGGAATAGAAACCTGTGGGCGAGAACTGGTTCAGGAACACATCGCCTTCTTCCAGTGTCATCAGGCGTTTCTTCCATGCATCAGGGATCGGGCTTTCAACGGAAAGCAATGGGCGGGTGCCGAACTGGAAGGCGATCGGGCCGATCTCGGGGTTATCCAGCCAGTGTTCCCATTCTTTCAAATGCCACGCGCCACCCGCCATGATGATTGGGGTATTATTCAGGCCAAACCCATTCATCACCTTGCGTAGTTCTGCCACGCGAGGGTAAGGGTCTTGTGGTTTTGTGGGGTCTTCGGCATTGGAAAGCCCGTTATGCCCGCCAGCGAGCCAAGGGTCTTCATACACCACGCTTCCCAGCCATTCGGATGTGCGCTGGTAAGAGCGTTTCCACAGCGCGTTGAACGCACGACCGGAAGAAATGATAGGGTGGTAATGCACTTTGTAATAGGCGCAAATGTCGCCAAGACGGTAAGGCATGCCGGCACCGCAGGTAACCCCGTGCACCAGGCCTTTAGCACCTTCCAGTATGTTTTGCAGGATACGCTCGCAGCCACCCATTTCCCACAGCACGTTGGTGTGGATACGGCCATTGCCACAGGAAATTTCATGCGCGATCTTTGCCTGCGCAATGCCGCCGCGGGTGGATAGCTCAACCAGCTCTTCATGGCGTTCACGGCGTGTGGTGCCTTTATACACGTATGGCACGATATTGCCTTTTTCATCATAGCTATCGGCATTCACGCCGGAAAATGTGCCAACAGCACCTGCTGCAGCAAACGCACCGGAGCTTTTGCCGCTGGTAGCGGAAACACCTTTACCACCTTCAATGATGGGTAATACTTCCTTACCGGAAACAACAACAGGCTTCAGTTTTTTAGTAAATGCAGCAGTATCAGACAATGGTGTGCTCCAAAGGTTCAAAATCGGCTAACAACACCATGAAAACCTATCTCTGTCCAGTTGTTAATGTGGGTGGCCTAACACAAACAAAAACCCCGCCTTCCGGCGGGGTTTTACGGAGTAGCAAGAAATTGTATTGTGGTTGATTGACTTAACTATCAGCCATTTTTCCGCCATTATCCCTTGCGGCCTTCTGTATTTCCTTCCACGTCATATCCTTGTTGTTTACAGCAGTAACAAACTTTTTCCTATCTGCTTCTGTCTCAAAATAGAAATAACCAGCAGACTTTGGCTTTAGCACTGTTTTAGCCTTAAACCATCTTTTCCCGGCACGGTCTGTGTAAATCGAGGTTACAACATTCACTACCCTATACTTCTCATCGCCAATGGAATCTGCATCTGTGGCGGCAACTTCACCAAGACTACCTGGTTCTGATCCTGCAAAAGCTCCATGAGTATTAAGTGACAAAATTCCACTCAGCAGCGCTACAATAACTGCGAAAGTATATTTATTTTTTGCGGTGGTCTTAGGCATGTTTTTCTCCAAAATGACGCTGTTGATCGTATCGTTAAAATTACATCGAAGACCGATTATAACAGAGTATTATTACGGTTTTATGACGAATAGATAGCATTGTTTATTATATTGTCTATATAAATCAGCATATTAATTTAATGCGCCTCTCGCCACTGCTGGCCGTGGCCGCATTCCACCACCAGTGGCACGGACAGGCTGGCTGCGCCTTCCATGCATTTTTTTACGTGTATTTTCGCGTCTTCTACTTGTGCTTCAGGTACTTCGAATACCAGTTCGTCGTGGACTTGGAGGAGCATTTTTACAGAGGGATTAGGCATTGGGCATTGGGCATTAGAGAAAGAATTTTCTACGCTAATGCCTAATGCCTTTTCCCTAATGCCTTTATCTATAGCGATCATGGCGCGTTTGATGATATCGGCTGCCGTGCCTTGCAGCGGTGCATTGATAGCGGCACGTTCGGAGAAGGCGCGCATCGGTCCCTTGCCGTTGATATTCGGCACATGGCAACGCCTGCCGTACAAGGTTTCCACATAGCCACGCTTTCGGGCAAAGGCAATGGACGCTTCCATATAATCATTGATGCCCGGATATTGCCTGAAATACTGCTCGATGTAGGTTGCCGCTTCCGAGCGGCTTATGCCAAGGCGTGCGGCAAGCCCATGTGCAGAGATACCGTAAATAATGCCGAAATTGATGGTCTTGGCTTTACGGCGCAGGTCGGCATCCACGGCGGAAACCGGCACGCCGAACATCTGGCTGGCGGTGATGGCGTGGATATCATCGCCATTCTTGAAGGCGTTTTTTAGCACTTCGATATTTGCGATATGCGCCAGCAGTCTGAGCTCAATTTGCGAGTAATCGGCGGATACTAATAAATGCCCAGGTGCCGCAATGAAAGCCTCGCGTATCTTCTGGCCTTCTACTGTGCGGATGGGAATATTCTGCAGGTTCGGGTCATTCGAGCTTAATCGGCCAGTAGATGCGATCGCCATGTGGTAATTGGTATGGATACGGCCGGTTTTCGGATTTATCTGTTCGGGCAATGAATCACTATAAGTGCTTTTCAGCTTGGCAAGTTGCCGCCAGAGCAGCACTTTTTCCGCAATCATGTGGCCTTGTTCTGCCAGCTCTTCCAGTACGCTGCTATCAGTGCCATATGCACCGGTCTTGGCGGATTTTTTCCCGCCTTCCAGTTTCATTTCGTCAAACAGTACTTCGCCCAACTGTTTAGGCGAGGCAATGTTGAACGGGTGGCCAGCAAGCTTATGCACTTCCTGCTCATAATCACGCATGCGCATCGCAAAATCATGCGAGAGCCCGCGCAGCTTAGCAGTATCCACACTGATGCCGGCGCGCTCCATGCGCGCAAGCACAGGCACAAGTGGCCGCTCGATCGTCTCATACAGCGTCAGCATTTTCTGCTGTATCACTTGTGGTTTAAACAGCTCATACATCCGCATGGTGATATCGGCATCTTCCGCCGCATACTGCCCGGCTTTTCCAATCTCTACCTCATCAAAACGCAGGCGGTTCTTGCCGGTGCCGGTCACTTCATCATAGGTGATGGTTTTATATTGCAGGTATTTCTCGGCAAGTTCATCCATGCCCTGGCCATGCTCACCCGCATGCAGCGCGTATGAGAGCAACATCGTATCTTCAATCGGATTTATTTCGATACCGTAATGATTGGCGATCAACCAATCATATTTTATATTATGACCGATTTTTAGCACCGCCTCATCTTCCAGCAGTGGCTTTAGAAGCTCGATGGCTCGGGGCAGGGGGATCTGATCAGGCATTAGGGATGGGGCATTAGGCGTTAGGGAAAAAAGATCATTTTCTTTCCCTAATGCCTGTTCGCCAATGCCTAATGCTTTTTTATGTTGCAGCGGCACATAGCAAGCCTCACCTGCATCAATACACAGCGAGAACCCCACCATTTCCGCCTGCATGGCATTGACTGAAGTTGTCTCGGTGTCAAACGCCACGCGGCCTTTTTTATGGGCTTTTGCAATCCATGTTGCAAGCGTCGCTTCATCGCGCACGATGGAATAACTCTTCTCGATATTCACGGGTGCTGCAATAACGGCAGCGGGTTTCGGCGTTTCTTCCGCAACTGCAGCAGGCGCGATACCATTTTTCTGCTGTATCTTCGTCACCAGCGATTTGAACCCATGTTCCTGCATGAACGCAATCAGCTTGGCTGGGTCTGGTTCGCGGCAGGCAAGGGATTCCAGCGGCGGCAGGTTCGGAACGTCGCATTTAAGCGTAATAAGCTGTTTGGAAAGCCGTGCATTCTCCACGTTCTGCTCCAGCGTTTCACGGCGTTTCTGCTGTTTAATTTCACTGGTGCGTGAAAGCAATGATTCAAGGTCGCCGAACTGGTTGATGAGCTCTGCCGCCGTTTTTGGCCCAATGCCCGGCACCCCCGGCACGTTATCCGATGAATCACCCATGAGGCTCAAGACATCAAGCACTTTCTCCGGCGGTACGCCGAATTTTTCTACAACATCGGCTTCGCCAATATCTTTTTCCTTCATGGCATCATACAGGCATATTTGTGGCTGGATGAGCTGCATCAGATCCTTATCGGAGGATACAATTACTACATCCAACCCTTTTGCTTTTGCCTGAATGGCGTAGGTTGCAATAATGTCATCTGCCTCATAATCCGGCATGTCAATGGCAGGAAGGTTCAGAGCTTCCGCTGCCTCGCGCACAAGTGCGAATTGCGGGATCAGGTCATCCGGCGGCGGCGGGCGGTGCGCTTTATATTCCGGATAGATAGTATTACGGAAGGTCTGGCGCGCTGCATCAAATATTACTGCGGCATAACCGCAGCCATTACCATCCATGAGTTTCTGCATCATGGTGAGGAAGCCATACACGGCTTTTACCGGTACGCCTCTGGGGTTCGTCAGGTCACGCTTGATGGCGTAATAGGCACGGAAGATGAAACCAGAACCATCAATAAGATATAAAGTATGTGATTGGCGGTTGGTGGCTGGTGACTGGTGAGAGGGATTGTTCGTTGCATGTTCCATACTAGCTGGTATATGGGATTTATAAACAGATGCCAATTGGATATAGGAATTTTTTACATGGCCAGTCACCAGTCACCAGCCACCAGTCACCAGCTTTCCGGCCCATCACGCAAACCCCGTTCCGGCGGCAAAGCAAAGCAGCTTGTGCTGTTGCTGCATGGCTGGGGTGCCGACGGCCCAAACCTCATTGATCTTGCGGATATGTTCGCAGCCGCATTGCCGGATGCGCATTTTATTGCGCCCAATGCACCCTATCCGTGTGAGGCGAATCCCTATGGATTTCAGTGGTTCTCGCTGATGGACAGGCAGCCGCAGCACATGCTCTCCGGTGTGCGCGGTGCAGCAGATATTCTCAATATATTTATTGATGAGCAGCTCGCATCGCTTTCGCTTGATAACAGCAAGCTCGCACTGGTTGGTTTCTCGCAGGGTACGATGACGGCACTGCATGTAGGCCTGCGCCGCAGCCCGCAGATTGGCGCGCTCGTTGGATTTTCCGGTTCACTCATTGGTGCAGATGAGCTGGCGAAGGAAATTACGTCACGTCCACCCATCTCTCTCATACATGGCGATATGGACGATGTGGTGCCCTATGCCGCCATGGAGCGCGCCACCAACGCGCTTTCCCAGCATGGTGTGAAAGTGGAAACGCACACGCGCCCATATCTCGGCCATTCCATCGATATGGAAGGCATGAAAGCTGCTGCGGAGTTTCTTAAGAAGAATCTGGCTTAGCCGTTTGCGCCACGGCCAGTAGTTGTGCTGCGTTCACCTGCAGGGCTGCTGCCCGCCGCGCCTACCAGTGTACCACCCGGTGCTGTGTAGCGTGTGTCCATCGCGAACCCTTCCAGAATAGCAGGCTGCGGTGGTAAGACGGGAGCAGCGTCGGCTGAGTTTACCAGTGCCTCATTGAGTTGAGGGATCTGTGGGCTCAACTTTTTATCAATGGTTTCTCTCATATTGGCTTTGACGCTATCAGCA
>CAZAQK010000009.1:0-26508 GCA_964487265.1 uncultured Rickettsiales bacterium
GTTCTGCCCAGATGCGCGGTGGTTCTACGATTTTTGGTCCGGTTGTCCGCAGCCATGCAATCGACCTGCCAAAGAAAGTTCGCAAGCTCGCCATGAAGCATGCACTTTCTGCCAAGCAGAAAGAAGGCACGCTTTTCGTTATCGAAAACGATAAGGTGAAATCTGCTAAAACCAAAGCTATCGCTGCTTCCTTCAAGAAGTTTGGCTGGGATGCTCCGCTTATCATCGGTGGTGAAAAGCTGGATGAATCATTCGCCAAGGCAGCCCGCAACATTAAACATGTAGATGTACTGAGCCAGGCCGGCGTGAATGTGTATGACATTCTCCGCCATAAGCAGCTGGTACTCACCAAGGATGCCGTAAAGCATCTGGAAGAGAGGCTTAAATGAAGAAGGCAACCAAGAAAGCAGCCGCAACTGAAGCACGCCAGTACCACTATGATGTACTGCTCGCTCCGGTGATCACGGAAAAATCAACGGCAGCCTCTGAGCATGGCAAGTTCGTGTTCAACGTTCGCCATGATGCTGGCAAGGAAGAAATCCGCTCGGCAGTGGAAGCTTTGTTCAAAGTGAAGGTGACCAAGGTGAATACCTTGAACCGTCTCGGTAAGAAAAAGCGTTTCCGCGATACCATGGGTAAGCAGGGCGATACGAAAAAAGCAATTGTGACGCTGGCCGAAGGTCAGTCGATCGACTTACAAAGTGGAGTGAAATAACATGGCACTCAAGAGTTTTAAACCAACCACTCCGGCACAGCGTCAGCTTGTAATCGTTGACCGTTCTGAGCTGTGGAAAGGCAAGCCAGTTAAGCAACTGACTGAAGGCAAGCGCAAAAGTGGTGGTCGTAACCACCATGGGCGCCTGACTTCATTCCGCGTTGGTGGTGGCCACAAGAAAAAACTGCGCGTGATCGATTTCAAGCGCGACAAGTTTGACGTGCCGGCAATCGTTGAGCGTCTGGAATATGATCCGAACCGTTCAGCGTTCATCGCCCTCATCAAATATAAAGATGGTGAACTGTCTTACATCCTCGCGCCGCAGCGCCTTGCAGTAGGTGATACAGTGGTTGCGTCCGACAAGGCAGACATCAAGCCTGGAAACACGATGCATCTGAAGAGCATCCCTGTTGGTACCATCATCCACAACGTGGAAATGAAAGTTGGTAAAGGTGGCCAGCTTGCCCGCGCTGCCGGCAGCTATGTGCAGCTGGTTGGCAAAGATGGCGGTTTCGCCCAGATCAAATTACGCTCCGGTGAGCTGCGTATGGTACTCGATACCTGCCTGGCGACCATCGGCGCAGTGTCGAACCCTGATCACCAGAACCGCGTGATCGGCAAAGCAGGCCGCAGCCGTTGGCTCGGTATCCGTCCTTGCGTTCGCGGTGTAGCGATGAACCCGGTTGACCATCCGCATGGTGGTGGTGAAGGCCGTACATCAGGTGGTCGTCATCCGGTTACGCCTTGGGGTAAAGGCACGAAGGGTACAAAGACCCGTTCTCGTAAAAAGAAGAACAAACTCATCATCAAGAACAGGCATGGTAAGTAGGAGCATTTATGGCAAGAGCAGTTTGGAAAGGCCCGTTCGTTGATGGTTACCTGCTGAAGAAAGCAGAAACCGCCCGCGCATCTGGCAAAAATATGATCATCAAGACATGGTCACGTCGTTCGACGATCATCCCGCAATTCGTTGGGTTGACGTTTGGCGTTTACAACGGGAAGAAATTTATTCCTGTGGCAGTGAACGAAGACATGATCGGCCATAAATTTGGTGAGTTTTCTCCCACCCGCACTTTCAACGGCCATACTGCCGTTAAGAAAGATGCGCCTGCTCCGGCAAAAAAGGACTAATGTATGGCTAAAAAATCAGCACAACGCGCCCTCGAGGCAACTGAAGCAAAGGCGGTTATCAATCGTCTGCGCATCAGTCCGCGCAAACTCAACCTTGTTGCCGGCATGATCCGCGGCATGACGGTTGGCGATGCTATCACCCAGCTGCAGTTCTCTGGCAAGCGCATTGCGAATGATGTGCGTAAGGCACTTCAGTCAGCTATTGCAAACGCGGAAAACAACCATAACCTCAACGTCGATTCACTCTATGTGAAAGAAGCGTATGTTGGTAAGAACCTGGTAATGAAGCGTTTCCACACACGTGGCCGTGGTAAGAGTGCTGGTATTAAAAAGCCATTTGCAAATCTTACACTTATCGTTCGTGAGCGTGGTGAAGAACCTGCAAAAGAAATCAAGTCAGAGAAAAAAGCAGCTAAAAAGCCAGCTAAGAAATCTGCCAAGAAGGAGTCTGAATAATGGGTCAGAAGGTAAATGCCATAGGCCTGCGCGTAGGCATCAACAAGACGTGGGATTCGCGCTGGTATGCCGGCAACGATTACGCGGACAAGCTGCATGAAGACTTCAAGATCACCAAGTATCTGAAGAAGCAGCTGGATGCAGCTGGCGTGAGCAAGATCATTATCGAACGTCCTAGCAAGAAGGCGCACATCACCATCCATACGGCGCGTCCGGGCGTGGTGATCGGCAAAAAAGGTGCGGATATCGATAAAATCAAGAAAGATATCGCAAAATTCACCAGCGATGAAGTGCATGTGAATATTGTGCCGGTTGCAAAACCAGAGCTGGATGCAACGCTGATCGCTGAATCCGTTGCCCAGCAGCTGGAGAAGCGCGTGGCGTTCCGCCGTGCAATGAAGCGTGCGGTGCAATCCTGCCTTCGTTTAGGTGGCCAGGGTATCCGTATCAACGTTTCTGGCCGTCTCGGCGGTGCAGAGATAGCACGTATGGAGTGGTATCGTGAAGGCCGTGTGCCTTTGCATACGCTGCGTGCGGATGTGGATTACGGTACAGCCCGTGCAGAAACTGCATATGGCACGATTGGTGTAAAAGTATGGGTGTTCAAAGGTGAAATTGTTGGCAAGGAAAAGAAAATCATTGCTGATGCGATTCCTCCAGTAGTGCCAAGTGATGAACCGTCAGAAGCTAAAAGCGAGTAACAATTATGTTGAGTCCAAAGAAAACAAAATATCGCAAGCAGCATAAAGGCCGTATCCGTGGCAATGCCAAGGGTGGCAGCCAGCTGAATTTCGGCCAGTATGGTCTCAAGGCCATGCAGCCTGAACGTATCACCGCCCGCCAGATCGAAGCGGCGCGCCGTGCCATTTCACGTCACATGAAGCGTCTTGGCCGGTTATGGATCCGCGTGTTCCCGGATGTTCCGGTAACCCGCAAACCTGCCGAAGTGCGCATGGGTTCCGGTAAGGGCTCTGTAGAATTCTGGGCAGCTCGTGTAGAGCCAGGCCGTATCCTGTTTGAAGTGGATGGCGTATCTGAGCAGGTGGCACGTGAAGCATTTGACCGCGCATCCGCGAAGCTGCCGATCAAGACCAAATTCATTGCCCGTGTTGAAGAAGGAGACCACGCATGAAAACCGCTGAACTTCGTGCAAAGAGCAAAGAAGAGCTCAAGGATCTGGTGCTTTCCCTGAAGAAAGAGCAGTTCAACCTGCGTTTCCAGGCTGCAACCGGTGCACTCGAAAACCTGTCACGTTTTAAGGATGTACGCAGGACCATTGCGCGCGCCAAGACGCTGATGGGTGAACCAGAAGGTGCTGTGAAAGCCGCGCCAAAAGCAAAAAAAGAAAAAGCAGCTGCAGCTCCTAAAAAAGCTGCTGCCAAGAAAACGAAGGCAAAGGAGTAACGCATGCCTAAACGTGTATTGCAAGGTGTCGTAGTAAGCGACAAAAGTGAGAAGACGGTGATCGTGAGTGTTGAGCGCCGCATGGCTCACCCTGTGTATAAGAAAACCATCCGCCGCTCTAAAAAATATGCAGCGCATGATGAACAGGGAAAATTCAAAGTAGGCGATGTGATCCAGATCATTGAATCTGCTCCTATCTCCAAAACCAAGCGTTGGCGCGTGGTATACGAATAAGCACCGGGCATCAGGCAATTAAGGATTAAAAACTATGATACAGCAGCAAAGTAACTTAGAAGTAGCCGACAATTCCGGTGCACGCCGTGTGATGTGCATTAAGGTGCTGGGCGGTTCCATGCGCAAAACTGCAAGCGTGGGCGATGTGATTGTCGTTTCCATCAAGGAAGCCATTCCTCGCGGTAAAGTGAAAAAAGGTGAAGTGCACCGCGCCGTTATCGTGCGCACACGCCGCGACATTCGTCGTCCGGATGGCAGCACGATCCGTTTTGACAAAAATGCAGCTGTGCTCATCAATAAGCAGAACGAGCCCATCGGCACCCGTATCTTCGGCCCTGTGACCCGCGAACTCCGCGCCAAGCAGTTCATGAAGATCGTGAGCCTTGCGCCTGAAGTATTGTAAGAAAGAGAAATGACTATGGCTAACAAGTTCAAAGTAAAAAAAGGCGACGAAGTGATCGTGATCGCTGGTAAGGACAAGGGCAAAAAGGGCACCATCCTTAAGATCATCACAGATGAGCGTCGCGTGATCGTAAGCGGTGTGAACAAAGTAAAACGTCATACTAAGCCTTCGCGCACGGGTGCTGGCGGCATCGTTGAAAAAGAGGCATCACTGCACGTGTCCAACGTTATGCTGGTTGACACAAAAACCGGCAAGGGTACGCGCGTGGGCTACAAGACCTTGGAAAATGGAACGAAAGCTCGCGTGGCTAAGCGTTCAGGAGAAGTGATCAATGGCTAAAAGTTCAGAAGCAAAAAAAGAATCCGCTTATACACCGCGTCTTCAGACCGTGTATGAAAAGGAAGTAAAGCAGAGCCTGCAGAAGCAGTTCAACTACACGAACAGCATGCAGATGCCAAAGCTTGATAAGATCGTGATCAATATGGGTGTTGGTGAAGTTGTCAATGACAGCAAAACCATCAACCACGCTGTTTCCGACCTTACGCTAATCTCTGGCCGCAAGCCACAGGTAACGCGATCCAAGAAAGCTATCGCCGGTTTCAAACTGCGCGAAAACCTGCCACTTGGCTGTAAAGTAACGCTTCGCAAGCAGGCTATGTACGAGTTCCTGGACAGGCTCATCAATACTGCCCTGCCGCGCGTGCGTGACTTCCGTGGCGTGAACCCGAAGAGCTTTGACGGTCGCGGCAATTATGCCCTTGGCCTGAAAGAGCAGATCGTGTTCCCGGAGATTAACTACGATAAAATTGACCAGGTGCGTGGCATGGACATCATCATCGTCACCACTGCAAAGACCGACGAAGAAGCAAGGGCTTTGCTCGCTGGTTTCAATATGCCGTTTATTAAATAGAGGTAGGACATGGCAAAACTGAGTTCAATCAATAAAAACAACCGCCGCGCAAAGATGATCAAGTCACAGGCTGGCAAGCGTGCTGCCCTCAAGGCGATCATCATGAATCGTGAGCTGCCGATTGAAGAGCGCATGGATGCGCAGTTCAAACTCTCTGCAATGCCGCGTAATGGCTCTAAAGTGCGCCACCGCAATCGCTGTGAGCTCACCGGCCGTGCGCGTGGTACCTATCGTAAATTCAAACTTTCACGTATTAAACTGCGTGAACTTGGTTCGTTTGGCCGTATTCCTGGCCTCACGAAAGCAAGCTGGTAAGGAGGCTGAAACATGTCAATGAACTATCGTCTCGCTGATATGCTGACACAGATTCGCAACGCGCAGTCTGCGCGTCTTGCGAAGGTACGTATCCAGGCATCTAAATTCCTGGGCAGTGTGCTTGAAGTGCTGGTAAATGAAGGCTACATCGACAGCTACAGCCGTGTTGAAGAAGCGGGTAAAGCATTCTTCGATGTTTCACTGCGGTATCATGAAGGTGAGCGCGTTATACGCGAGATCGACTGCATCTCCAAGCCGGGTCGCCGCGTATACTGCGAAATCTCGAAGCTGCCAAAATATTATAATGGTCTGGGTATTGCTATCCTGTCCACTTCCAAGGGCGTAATGTCGGATTTCGACGCGCGCAAGGCGAATGTGGGCGGTGAAGTGCTCTGCTCGGTATTCTAAGGATAAGGAAAGAAACGTATGTCACGTGTTGGTAAGTCGCCAGTAGTTATTCCTTCCGGTGTTACGGTTACGGTAAATGGCCGTGATATCGCCGTGAAAGGCAGTAAGGGCGAACTCAAATTTGCACTCTCTCCGGAAGTGCAGGTGGAAGTGAAAGATGGCAAGGCATGGCTCAAGCCGCTTAGCCAGAGCAAACAGGCTCGTGCGCTGTGGGGGCTTTCCCGCCGCCATGTTGGCAATATGGTAAAGGGTGTATCGGAAGGTTTCTCGGTAAAGCTTGAGATCCAGGGCGTAGGGTTTCGTGCCAGTGCCGATAAAAACTATCTGACCATCGCGCTCGGTTTCTCGCACGAGATCAAATACGCGATTCCGGCTGGTGTTTCCATTGCTGTGGATAAACAGACCAGCATCACCATCTCTGGCTTCGACAAGCGTCTTGTTGGCCAGGTGGCATCTGAGATCCGCGAACTTCGTAAACCTGAGCCATACAAGGGCAAGGGTGTTCGTTACGAAGGCGAATACGTAAGACAGAAAGAAGGAAAGAAGAAGTAATATGAGCCAGGCTGTAAAATCAAAAGCTCTGTTTGAGCGTCGCCAGGAGCGCGTACGTATTGCGATTAAGAAAAACGGGCGCATCCGTCTTTCCGTGTTCCGCTCCGGCAAACATATTTATGCCCAGCTGATCGATGATAAGCAGGGTAAAACCATTGCGTCTGCGTCGTCTCTCGATAAGGACCTAAAAGGCAAAGTTAAATCAACTTCCACCGTGGATGCAGCCAAGGCTGTTGGTGAACTCATTGCCAAGAAAGCCAAAGATGCAAAAGTGAAAGAAGTGGTGTTTGACCGTGGTGGTTATTTATTCCATGGCCGTGTGAAAGCACTGGCTGATGCAGCCCGCGAAGGCGGATTATCATTCTAAGGATTGGACAAGATTATGGCACGTGAACAACGTAACGAAAATAAAGGCAGGGACCGCGAAGAAGGTTCGGAACTGATTGATAAGCTGGTTTCGATCAACCGCGTCGCCAAAGTAGTGAAGGGCGGTCGCCGTTTCGGTTTCGCTGCACTTGTTGTAGTGGGCGATGGTAAAGGCCGCGTAGGTTACGGTGCCGGCAAAGCAAAAGAAGTATCTGATGCGATGCGTAAAGCAACCGATGCTGCCAAAAAATCCATGATCCGTATCCCGCTGCGTGAAGGCCGCACCCTGCATCACGATCTATACGGTCGTTTCGGTGCCGGCAAGGTTATCATCCGCACTGCACCTGTTGGTACCGGTGTGATCGCTGGTGGTCCAATGCGCGCTGTATTTGAAGCATTAGGTGTTCAGGACGTCGTGGCTAAATCCGTTGGTACCTCAAACCCGCACAACATGCTTAAAGCAACATTCGTGGCGTTGCAGGATATGAAATCCCCACGTGCGATTGCGGGTAAGCGCAATAAAAAAGTAGGTGACATTGTTGAGCGTCGTGAAGGCAAAGCCGTTGATGCTGAACAGCAGGACAAGAAAGCAAGTAAGGAATAGTCGTTATGGCAACTGAAACTGCAAAAAAACAGGTAAAACCAAAAGTAGGTGGCAAGGCTCCTTCTGCAAAACCAGCAGAAGCTGCGCCTAAGAAGTCAGCTGCCGGTAAAGTGAAAGTAACCCAGATCCAGGGTTGCATCGCTCGCCGCTGGGATCAGGAAGCGACCCTTAAAGGTCTTGGCCTGAACAAGCGTCATCGTTCACGTGTGCTGGAAGACACGGCATGTGTGCGTGGCATGATTTATAAAGTTCGCCATCTCGTGAAAGTGGAAAACGTAGGATAATTGTATGAAGCTCAATGAAATCAAAGATAACAAAGGTGCCCGTCATCGCAAGATGCGTGTGGGCCGTGGTATCGGTTCCGGCAAGGGTAAAACAGCAGGCCGCGGTGGCAAAGGCCAGACTGCGCGTACTGGTGTGCGTATTAACGGCTTCGAAGGTGGTCAGACACCGATCCATCGCCGTCTGCCAAAGCGTGGCTTCAACAATATTTCCCGCAGCGTGATGGAAGTGATCAATCTCGGTGGATTGCAGAAAGCCGTAGATGCTGGCACGCTCGATGCTAAAAAAGATATCGATATTACGGTGTTGAAAGAAGCAGGCCTTGTTCGCAGCGCAGGCAAAGCGGTAAAGCTGCTTGCCAAGGGCGAGATCAAAGTAAAACTATCACTCTCTGTAGATTCTGCTTCAGAAGCTGCCAAAGCGGCTATTGAAAAAGCAGGTGGCAAGCTTACATTACCAGCTGCCGCTTAACGCAACATCCCGGCGCAAGCCGGGATTTTCGCATCATCAACTAGATTCCGCTTTTGCCGGGATAATGGGATAAAGAGAAGATGACATCCGCCGCAGAAAGACTTGCCGCAAACATGAATTTTGGCGTACTGGCACGCGCTACTGAACTAAAAAAACGTTTGTGGTTTGTTCTCGGTGCATTGATTGTCTGCCGCATCGGTTCATTCATTCCGGTTCCGGGTATTGATCCACACATCCTCGCTGAAATATATGCAAAGCATCAGGGCGGTGTGCTCGGTGTGTTCAATATGTTCTCAGGTGGTGCGCTCGAGCGCATGACCATTTTTGCACTGGCTGTCATGCCTTATATCTCGGCATCGATTATCATCCAGATATTGACGGTGGCGGTGCCTTCACTCGCTGCCCTGAAAAAAGAGGGCGAGGCGGGTCGTCGCAAAATCAACCAATACACACGTTATGGTACGGTTTTTCTCGCTGCTTTTCAGGGATACGGCATTGCCGTAGGCTTAGAGGGTATGACGGGTGCGAGGGGTTCTGCCGTTATTGATCCGGGGCTTTTCTTCCGCTTCACCACCACCGTGACACTTACCGGTGGCACCATGTTCCTCATGTGGCTGGGTGAGCAGATCACGGCGCGTGGCATCGGCAACGGTATCTCGCTGATCATCTTCACCGGCATCGTGGCTGGGCTTCCGGCTGCTATCGGCCAGACATTCGAACTGGGCCGCACCGGTGTTATGAGCACGCCGTTCATCTTTATCATTATCTTCACCGTGCTCGCACTGATCGCACTCATCGTATTTGTTGAGCGCGCGCAGCGTCGTATCATCATCCAGTATCCTAAACGCCAGGTCGGCAATAAAATGTTCGGTGGTGAAAACACTCACATGCCGCTTAAGCTCAATACTGCCGGTGTTATCCCGCCGATTTTCGCAAGCTCACTGCTTCTGTTCCCGCTTACCATTGCAAGCTTCAATGCTGGCGGTGAGGCAGGCATCCTGCAGACCATCAGCACCTATCTTGGCCACGGCCAGCCGCTTTATATTGCGCTTTATGTGTCGCTCATCATTTTCTTCTGTTTCTTCTATACATCAGTGGTATTCAACCCAACGGAAACGGCAGATAATTTGAAGAAGAATGGTGGCTTCATTGCCGGCATCCGTCCTGGCCAGCAGACCGCTGAATATCTCGATTATGTACTGACACGCCTGACGGCGATTGGTGCGCTCTATCTTTCACTGGTGTGCGTGATGCCGGAAATTTTTGTGGCCAAATACGCGGTACCATTCCAGCTCGGCGGCACGGGGTTGCTCATTGTTGTGAGCGTTACGATTGATTTTGTGACCCAGGTGCAATCGCATTTATTTGCCCACCAGTATGAAGGCCTCATCAAAAAGGCCCGCCTTAAAGGCAAAATGAAATGAACCTGATTCTCCTAGGTCCTCCCGGCGCGGGAAAAGGTACACAGGCACAATACCTGCACGCCAGGCTTGGCGCATGCAAGCTTTCCACGGGGGATATGCTGCGTGCTGCCGTTGCGGCCGGAACGCCGGTAGGGTTGCAGGCCAAGGAAGTGATGGCCAAGGGCCAGCTGGTTTCCGATGATATCATGATCGCACTCATCCGCGACCGTATCCGTCAGCCGGATTGTACTAAAGGCTTTATCCTGGATGGTTTCCCGCGCACGCAGGCACAGGCTGCAGCACTGGATGCCATGCTTACGGAAGAGGGGCGCAGCCTTGATTTCGTGATCGAACTTAAGGTAGATGATGAAAAGCTGGTTGAGCGTATCGCTGGCCGGTTTTCCTGCGCCAAATGCGGTGCTGGATACCATGATTCCTTCAAAAAACCTGCCAAACAGGGCATATGTGATGAATGCGGCAGCGCGGAATTTTCCCGCCGTGAAGATGACAAGGCAGAGACCGTTTCCAAGCGGCTTGTGGCTTACCATCAGCAGACCGCCCCGATCATTCCTTATTACCGTGAAAAAGGCCTGCTTTCCAGCGTGGACGGCATGGCGGATATCGACGAGGTGACCCGCCAGATCGATAAACTTTTAGAAAAGGGTAAAAAACTCGTGAAAAGTGGTTGACGTGAGTAAAATTATCATTAAAATTCCTGCTCCTTGTGAACCGAATTTTTGTAAACTATTGAATTTTTGAGGTTTTTGTGGCTCGTATCGCTGGTGTAAACATCCCGTCCCAGAAAAGACTGGATATTGCCCTTACCTATATTCATGGCATTGGCCGTGTGAAATCAACACAGATCTGCGAAAAAGCAGGTCTGCCGCCGGAAAAGCGCGTGCACCAGATGTCTGAATCTGAAGTGATCCGCGTGCGCGAAATCATCGACCGCGACTACATGGTGGAAGGTGATCTTCGCCGTGAAGTGGCAATGAACATCAAACGTCTCGTAGACCTTGGCTGCTATCGTGGCCTGCGTCACCGCAAGAAATTGCCGGTGCGTGGTCAGCGTACGCATACGAATGCCCGTACCCGCAAAGGCAAAGCGAAGCCGATCGCTGGTAAAAAACTCGCTACGAAATAACCGAACTGGATAAATAATTATGGCTACTGCTAAAGACGCAAGAGTAAAAAAACGCGAACGTAAGAACATCACCACGGGTGTTGCCCATGTGAATTCTTCGTTCAACAACACTATCATCACCATTACGGATACCCAGGGTAACACCGTTTCCTGGTCTTCTGCTGGTCACCATGGCTTCAAAGGTTCCCGCAAGGCAACCCCATATGCCGCACAGGTTACCGCTGAAGATGCTGGCCGCAAGGCACAGGAGCACGGTATGAAGACGCTGGCTGTGGAAGTGAAAGGCCCTGGTTCGGGTCGTGAGTCTGCACTGCGCGCATTGCAGTCTGTTGGCTTCATGATCACGTCTATCAAAGACGTAACTCCCGTGCCGCATAATGGTTGCCGCCCGCCAAAACGCCGTAGAGTATAAAGTGCGAGTGCGTGTGCGGGTGTAAATAAATCACTCGCACTCGCACCCACACCAACACAAATTTGAAAAAGGAAAGAGAAACACATGCTCGCAAAGAACTGGCAAGATCTGATTAAACCAACCAAACTGGATATCGCAGTTTCTAAAAGCAATCCAAATCAGGCGACAGTTATAGCAGAACC
Organism: uncultured Rickettsiales bacterium; assembly: GCA_964487265.1. Classification (GTDB taxonomy): domain Bacteria; phylum Pseudomonadota; class Alphaproteobacteria; order Rickettsiales; family SXRF01; genus CAZAQK01. The sequence continues at coordinate 11,393 of CAZAQK010000009.1, forward strand.
GCTGGAACGTGGCTTCGGCCATACGCTTGGTGTTGCACTGCGCCGCGTACTCCTTTCCAGCCTGCAGGGTGCTGCGGTGACCTCGGTGAAGATCGAAGGCGTTCTCCATGAATTCTCTTCCATTCCGGGTGTGCGCGAAGATGTGACGGATATCATCCTCAACATCAAAGAACTCCGCCTGAAAACAGGCTCTGCTGAGCGCAAGCGTATTACGCTCAATGCCACTGGTCCGGGCGAAATCAAAGCGGGTATGATGGAAGTGTCTGGCGATCTCGAGATCATCAACAAAGACCACATCATCTGCACGCTCGATAAAGGTGCGAAGCTTCACATGGAAATGACCGTGGAAGTAGGCAAGGGCTATGTGCGCGGCCAGAAAGCTTCTGATGCTGCTATCGGCCTGATCCCGGTTGATGCACTCTTCTCACCGGTTGTGAAAGTGTCTTACAAGGTCGATCACGCCCGCGTTGGCCAGATCACCGACTATGACAAACTCGCCATGAACATTGAAACCGATGGTTCAGTGAGCGCGGAAGATGCAGTAGCTCTTGCTGCACGCATCCTGCAGGACCAGCTCCAGCTCTTCATCAACTTTGAAGAATCCAAAGTTGAGACCAAGAAGGAAGACAAGCCGGATCTGCCGTTCTCGCCATACCTCCTCAAGAAAGTATACGATCTGGATGAACTCTCCGTGCGTGCCACCAACTGCCTCAAGAATGACAACATCGTGTATGTAGGTGATCTCGTGCAGAAGACCGAAGCGGAAATGCTCAAAACCCCGAACTTCGGCCGCAAATCGCTCAATGAAATCAAGGAAAAGCTGGCAAAGATCGGTCTGCGCTTCGGTATGGAAGTACCAGGTTGGCCGCCAGAAAATATTGAAGAACTCGCTCGTAAGTACGAAGATCCGTACTGAGCATTGGATAGGAAAAAAGGAAGTACGTTATGCGTCACGCAATGAAAGGCCGTAAACTGAGCCGTAAATCAGGTCACCGCAAGTCGATGTTCATCAACCTCGCTGCGGCACTGGTGAAACACGAGCAGATTTCGACCACCCTGCCGAAAGCAAAAGACCTGCGTCCCATCGTGGAAAAGCTGGTAACGCTGGGCAAGCGTGGTGACCTGCATGCGCGCCGTCAGCTGCTTTCCGTGCTGAAGGATGCCAAGCTGGTAGACAAAGTGATTAAAACCCTGGCTGACCGTTATAAAAGCCGCAAAGGCGGTTACACCCGCGTGCTCAAAGCTGGTTTCCGTTATGGTGATATGGCACCAATGGCCATTATCGAATTCGTTGACCGTGATGAGTCTGCCAAAGGCCAGGATTCCGGCCCGGTGCTCACCGAAGATATGGCTGAGCAGCCAGCTGCCGCTTAATACCGTATGAAAATCCCCGCGAGTGTACCCGCAATTTTGTGTGTCGCAGCGGGGATTTTATTATCTGGCGATGCGGTGCTGGGTTATTTCACGCAAAATGGTTCCTCTTTTGGCTCATCGGACAAATTCGATATTTTTTCTTTTGCCATAGGGCTCTACTTCATCGGAAAAGGATTGTTTATCCATTCCATTTTGCATATGTTAGGCGAGTTCAAAAACCGCTAAGGTATTTTCTTTCATGAACATGTTAGCACTGGCCTATGTGGCGTTCGGCGGGGCTATTGGCTCCATGGCGCGTTTCCTGATGGTGTCATTTGTCGGCAAATATACATCCCCTGACTTCCCTTATGGCACACTGGCGGTCAATGTGCTGGGTGGCCTGCTGCTGGGGCTCTGGGTGGGTTCCATGGCCTATATATCACCGGCTAAGGCCAGAGACCTGCATCTTCTGTTTGCTGTGGGTGCCCTGGGTGGGTTTACGACGTTTTCAGCTTTTTCGCTCGATATCATACTGCTGGTCGAGCGTGGGGGGCTGGTTCAGGCCATGTTTTATGTGGTCAGTTCCGTGCTGCTTTCGGTGGCGGCACTCTTTGCAGGTATGCTTGCGGTTAAATTAGCGGCTGGATGAAAAAAGAATATTCTATCAAGGAAGCTGATGACGGCATCCGGCTCGACCGCTGGTTTAAGCGTCATTTTGCCGGATTTCCACATTCCATGCTGGAAAAGCAACTGCGCAAGGGCGACATACGGCTTGATGGTAAAAAGGCCAAATCCTCTGACAGGCTTAGCACTGGCCAGATACTGGTCATGCCGGACATTACCCTGACTGCTGAGCAAAAGGCCAAGGCTCCCAAACGCCTGTTAAGCCCGCAGGAGCAGGCCGATGTGCAGAAATGGGTGCTGTATAAGGATGCTAATATCATCGTCATCAATAAGCCTTTTGGCTTGCCTGTGCAGGGCGGCACGAAGGTGACCAAAAGCGTCGATGATCTGCTGGATGCCCTGAAATTTGATGGCGAACGCCCGAAACTGACGCACCGGCTGGACCGTGATACCAGCGGGGTGCTGGTGCTGGCGCGCACGGCCAGAATGGCTACACACCTGACCAGGGGATTTGCCGAGAAAACCATCCAGAAAACCTATCTGGCACTGGTGAACGGCTGTCCTTTTGAGTCGCGTGGCACGATAGATTTCAAACTCATCAAGGCCATTGCCGCCGAGCAATCTTTCGAACGTGTGGCGGTGGATGATGAAGACGGCAAATATGCCAAAACAGAATACCGAGTGATTGAAGCACTCGCCCGCCGTTTTGCGTTGATGGAGCTTAAGCCGCTCACCGGCCGTACACACCAGCTGCGCGTGCATATGCAGGCCATTGGCTGTTCAATTGTGGGGGATCATAAATATGGCGGCAGCACGGAAGATGCCAAAGATATTGGTGTTGAAAACGTGCTGCACCTGCACGCATGGAAAATCGAAATACCTGTGGGTGGTAAGGTGATCAAGGTGACAGCACCTTTGCCCAAACATATGAAAAACAGTTTCCAATCGCTCGGGATAGATAGTCCGAAATGACGCTGCCAACCCACACACCAGCCAAAAAACCCTTCGACCTGCCTACGCAGGCATTGAAAGATGCTGTGGCCAAGGAATGGGCAAGCGGCAAGAAATTTTCGCCCGCGGCCATGCCGCTGACTGCGCTGGCATATACGGCGATTGATCAGATGGCTGACCATAAGGACAATATCGTTGAGGTATTGCTTGCCTATGTGGATACCGACACGCTCTCCTACCGCTCCGCCAACGCAAAATTACTGGAACGGCAGAAAAAAGAATGGGACCCCGTGCTTGCATGGGCTGGCAGTAAATTCAACGCACTCTGGCAGACGACTACCGGTGTGATGCCACTGGAGCAACCGGCTGCACTGCATGCCGCCATAAGGGAATATTTGCAGACGCTGGATGCCATGCGCCTTGCCGCGTGCTGCAATCTTGCCAGCGGGTATTCTTCCGTGGTATTGGCCATGGCAGTACTGGAAAAGCAACTGCCCGCTGCGCGCGCCTATGAACTTTCACGCCTTGAAGAAGAAGCGCAGGCAGAGCAATGGGGAAGAGACGAAGAAGCAGATGAAAGATCACGCCGAATGCAAGCGGAAATTGTCGAAACAGGGCAGTTTTTGCGCTTGCTAGAGGCCGTTTAACGTGAGTATTTTAACGCATTAATTAACGATTTGACGACCGATATATGATTACACTTGCAAGAAAACGCAAACCGAAATTAGACGAGTCTTTCAAAACAGACGAGGCCAAAAAATCCATGCAGCCCAACAACGTCATTACGGAACTGGAACAAAAACGCGACCGAGCCCGCCAGGGCGGCGGTGCCACGCGTATTGAAGCACAGCATAGCAAGGGTAAGCTGACTGCCCGTGAGCGTATTGAGGTACTACTCGATCCGGATTCCTTTGAAGAATACGACATGTTCGTGGAGCATCGCTGCACCAATTTTGACATGGAAAATAACAAGGTTCCGGGTGATGGCTGCGTAACCGGCCACGGCACCATCAATGGCCGTATGGTGTTCATCTATTCGCAGGATTTCACGGTACTCGGCGGTAGCCTGTCTGAAACCAATGCACAGAAGATCTGCAAAATCCTGGACATGGCCATGAAGGTGGGTGCACCGGTTATCGGCCTGCTCGATTCGGGTGGAGCGCGTATTCAGGAAGGTGTGGATTCGCTGGGCGGCTTTGCTGAGATTTTCCAGCGCAACGTACTGGCTTCCGGCGTAGTGCCACAGATTTCCGTTATCATGGGGCCTTGCGCGGGTGGTGCGGTATATTCACCGGCTCTCACGGATTTCATCGTGATGGTGCGTGGCTCTTCATACATGTTCGTGACGGGCCCGGATGTAGTCAAAACCGTAACGCATGAGATCGTATCGCAGGAAGAACTCGGCGGTGCCGATACCCACACCAAAAAAACCGGTGTAGCGGATCTTGCCTACAATAACGATATTGAAGCTCTGCTGCAGATGCGCCGCATGTTCAATTTCCTGCCACTCAATAACAAGGATGGCGTGCCATGGCGGCCAACGGCGGATCCAGCGGATCGCGTGGAAATGTCACTGAATACGCTGGTTCCGGATAATCCAAACCGTCCATACAACATGAAAGAGCTCCTCGAACGTGTAGTGGATGAAGGTGATTTCTTTGAACTCCAGCCGGATTATGCCAAAAACATCATCATCGGTTTTGGCCGCCTTGAAGGACATACGGTTGGTTTTGTGGCCAACCAACCCATGCAGCTTGCCGGCTGCCTTGATATCGATGCTTCACGTAAAGCCGCGCGCTTTGTGCGCTTTTGTGATGCGTTCTCGATTCCGCTGGTTACCTTTGTGGACGTTCCGGGCTTCATGCCGGGCACCTATCAGGAGCATAATGGCGTTATCAAGCACGGTGCCAAGCTGCTTTATGCTTATGCGGAAGCAACGGTTCCCAAGATCACCGTCATCACCCGCAAAGCTTACGGTGGCGCGTATGACGTAATGAGCTCCAAGCATCTGCGTGGCGACGTGAACTATGCATGGCCTTCAGCGGAAATCGCGGTGATGGGCCCGAAAGGTGCGGTAGAGATCGTATTCCGCGGCAAATACGCCAACGAAGAAGAACAGCAGGTATTGATTGATGATTATCGCGCCAAGTTTGCTTCGCCGTTCGTTGCGGCATCACGCGGCTTCATTGATGATGTGATACGCCCGCAGAATACGCGCTGGCGCATCTGCCGGTCACTGTCCATCCTGCGCGGCAAAAATCTGCAAAATCCGTGGAAAAAACATGATAATCTTCCATTGTAATCGTACACGGTACTCAGTACTCGGTACTCGGTGAAGGAGCGCAGCGATGGGTGTGAAGAGTTACCGAGATCTAGAGGTATGGAAACTCAGCAGAGAGTTTGCGCGAGAAGTCTATGATATGACCAGTACCTTTCCTATGGATGAACGGTTTGGTCTTACGCAACAAGTTAGGCGGGCAGCAGTTTCGGTAATGTCTAATATAGCTGAAGGCAGTAAACGTAGGTCTAAACAGGAATTTGCACGTTTTATTAACATTGCATCCGGTTCATTATGCGAAGCAGAATCACAGCTTTTATTGTCTGCCGATTTGCAATATCTGTCCGCCGAGATAGTTGATAAGGCACTGATAAGATCGGATCGTATCAGTAAAATGTTGTATGCCTTGCACGAATCACTTTCTTCAACCGAGTACCGTGTACCAAGTACCGAGTACGCCTAAGCGAGAAATGTATGTTTAACAAAATCCTCATAGCTAACCGTGGTGAAATTGCCGTGCGTATCATGCGCACCGCAAAAAAAATGGGTATCGCAACCGTTGCGGTTTATTCCGAGGCCGATACGAATTCGCTGCATGTGAAAGAAGCCGATGAGGCTGTTTATATTGGCCCGTCACCTTCGGTAAAAAGTTATTTGAATATTGATAGCCTTCTTCATGCCATCCAGCTTTCAGGTGCCGATGCCGTGCATCCTGGCTACGGGTTTTTATCTGAAAACGCTGAGTTTGCCCGCCGGCTGCAACAGGCAGGTGTAGTATTGATCGGCCCAAGCCCGGAAGCCGTACGCAAGATGGGCGATAAAATTGAATCCAAAAAGATCGCCATGAAAGCGGGCGTAAATTCTGTGCCGGGCGTGCTGGAAGCTATCTCTGGGCCGGAGGCTGCTAAGCGCGTGGTTGCAGAAATTGGCTATCCGGTGATGATCAAGGCCGCTGCGGGCGGGGGCGGTAAGGGCATGCGCGTTGCCCGCAATGAAAAAGAGCTGCTCGATGGCATTAAATCCGCAGCGTCAGAAGCGGCCTCCAGCTTCAAGGATGATCGTGTATTCATTGAGCGTTATTTTGATAATCCGCGCCACATTGAAATCCAGCTCCTTGCCGATAATTTTGGCAACACGCTGTGGCTGGGCGAGCGTGAATGCTCCATACAGCGTCGTCACCAGAAGGTGATCGAAGAAGCACCCAGCGTATTCCTTGATGACAAAACGCGTAAAGCAATGGGCGAACAGGCCGTAGCGCTGGCCAAAGAAGTGGGCTACAGCTCGGCGGGCACCGTGGAATTCATCATGGACCAGGACAAACAGTTCTACTTCCTTGAGATGAACACCCGCTTGCAGGTTGAACACCGCGTGACCGAACTTATCACCGGCATTGACCTTGTTGAGCAGATGATCCGCGTTGCTGCCGGCGAGCCATTGCCATTCACACAAAAAGACATCAAATTCCATGGCTGGGCACTGGAATCCCGCGTATATGCAGAAGATCCTAAGCGTGGCTTCCTGCCATCCACCGGTCGTATCACACGTTACCTCGAGCCAGAGGATATGGATAACGTGCTCATCGACACTGGCATCTATGAAGGTGGCGAGGTCAGCATGTTCTATGATCCGATGATCGCCAAAGTCTGCACCTATGGCGAAACCCGTGATGAAGCAATCGATACCATGAAATCGGCACTTTCTGCCTTTATCATCGAAGGCGTATCGCATAACTCCAGCTTCCTTGAAGCGATTTTGTCGCATGATCGTTTTGCCAAGGGTGATATTTCTACCAATTTCATTGAGCAGGAATATCCGGGCGGATTTATTGGAGCCGAGCTGGATTCTGAATCCACCAAGATATTCTTGGGTGCAGCGACCACTATTTTCCTGCGTGATGCCGAGCGTGCGGCCAAGATCAGCCAGCAGCTTCCCGGCCGTGAGCGTGCCATTGGCGCGCGCTGGGTGATAAACGTGGAAGGTGAAGATTATCCAGTATATGTGCGTGCTGATTCCGATCAGGGTTATTTCATTACCCATAACCGCAAGCTTATTCATGTTAAAACCGGCTGGAAGCTCGGCCGCAGGCTTTTCCAGGCAACTATCAATGGCCGTAAGGTTTCCGTTCAGATCAAGCATCTGGAAGAGGGCTATGCGCTTACCTATGGTGGTGCACAGGTGGTAGCGCGTGTGCGTACGCCGCGGGTTGCAGAGCTTGCACAGTTCATGCCGAAGCCAAAGGATAATGGCCGCAGCAATGAGCTGAAATCACCTATCGCTGGCCTCATCGTGAGCCTCAAGGTTCAGGAAGGGCAGGAGATCAAGCGTGGGCAGGAACTACTCGTCATCGAAGCCATGAAAATGGAAAACGTGATGACCGCTGACCACGACACGGTGGTGAAGAAGATCACTGTGAAGGAAAAAGAGAGTGTGGGCGTTGATCAGGTGTTGATCGAGTTTGCAGCTTAAAATATTTGTCATCCCCGCGCAGGCGGGGATCTCAACTAACTTCTTGCGAGGATTGAGATAACATTCCTGCCTTCGCAGGAATGACAGTTTAGAAAATCTTCTCAAACTCTTCCTTCAACACTGCATCCACTTCTTCCATACCTACTTTAACGCCCAGCGCATGCAGCGATGTCACCCCGTAATTGTTGATGCCGCAGGGTACGATGCCACTATAATGCGAAAGATCAGGGTGGACATTCAGGCAGATACCGTGGAATGACACCCATTTGCGCACACGTATACCAAGGGCAGCGATTTTTGATTCACTGCTGCCATCTTGCACCCATACTCCAATCCGCCCCTCACGTGTAAATCCTTCCACGCCGAAATGGGCGAGGGTGGCGATGACCCATTGCTCAAGGTTCTTGACGTACTGGCGCAGGTCCATGGCATTTCGCTGCTTCAGATCCAGCATCACATACACAACACGTTGGCCCGGGCCATGATAGGTCCACTGGCCGCCACGGCCTGCGTCATAGACAGGGAAGGGCATGTTGCCGAGCAGGTCGTTTTTCCGCGCTGATGTGCCGGAGGTATAAAGCGGCGGATGCTCCAGAAACCATAATGCTTCTGGCTTGCTGCCATCCAGGATCCCCGCAACGCGGCTTTCCATGGCATCAAGGGCAGTGGGGTAATCTACCATGTCATTAGACACAATTTGTTCAACAGAGGCATCCATGCGCTGGATTATACCGTGCGGTCAGTGCTGCTGGAAAGAGGATTCCTCGTGGTGGAGGGTGCAACCGTACTACCTGTGGGCCTGAACTGTGCTTCCTGTCCACGAATGTTTGGATCAACCGCTGCAAGTGCAGCTTTTTTAACATCATCGGATATGGGGCTGTAGCCGGTTTTTTTATCAGCCTTTTTAGGTTCCAGTTTGGTGTTCATTTCACGCAGGTTATCATAGCTGTCTTTGAATTTTTTCAGATCTTGTTTGAGTTTGTCCCTGAAGCCGCGTTTTTCATCAGGGATTTTTTCTGCCTGTTCAGTTATCTTATCGATGGCTGCATCCATCTTCTCAATCTTTTCGGTCGTTGGTGCGCCATCGCTGAATGAGCGGGCTATCTTGCCTGCCTCATCCAGAAGCGAATCAAATTCCGGCACTTTACCCAGTTTTATATCTTTGGCCGAGTCATAACGCTTGTTTCTAAAGCTGCTTATTTCCCGTATCATTTCATCGCTCTTGGCACGCACTTCCTGCCGTTCTTCCAGCGAGAGATTGTTTTTGATTTCTTTATTTGATGCACGTTTTTCAGGTGTAGCCCGTGCAGTTCCCAGATCTTTTTGTTTTTGTTTATCGTTTTCCTTCCATGCTTCGTCGGCTGCCTTTTTTGTATCTTTCCGGAATTGCTTGAAACGCTCAAAGTTGTCATTGGCAGATTGCCTGCCATCAAGCGTAAGAAGCTCAGCACCTTTATCATTTTTGTTGATAAAACTTACACCTGCGCTTCCTTCTTCGATGGTAACTGGAATACGTGACTGCTCCTGCATCAACTTCATAAGCAACGATTTTTGTGGGGTTTCAGTCAGGGTTTCGGCATCAATAACAAATGTGTTATCTTTATTTTTTGTAAGGCCAGATACGCCAAGCGGTGTTGAAATCACACGTGCTACCTGCGTACTTTCCCTGGCCTGAATAAATGCTCCGCCTGTGATGATGGGTGGATTTTCAGTCTGTATATTCAAACGCGGCACATAATCTGCCGAGTTGATACCAACATATGAGGGGATTTCTACGGATGCATCCTTGGCGTTGCCAGTCAGTGTAAGCGTAGGGTTGTCACCGCTTAGCATAATGGGTTGCTCACGGTTCTGATCATCTGTGTATGTTGCCAGGCCGGCATCCTTGCCATTTCTGAAAATCCTGATTCTGTATTCACCGCCTGCGGGATTGATTTGCCCATCAACGGGCGGACGCGGTCCGCCGCGTTCAAGCACAAGCCTGTCACCAGCATTGAGGGAAATTTTAGGATCGTCCATAGGGGCACATCACATATTTCATTGTAGTATTTTATCAATTTAGCGGTGAAGATTGTATGAATGTTTTGTGACAACGGATATATGTTAATATGCTGTATATTAAATATATTTTTGCCTGCTTTACGTAAGATATCTGATTTTCTCCATCAAACGTTCTGCAAAAAATATCTCGGAAAATAATTTTAGGAATTGCGATACGGTGCTTGCCAAACGGCATAAATTTGCTACACCTTCACCCTCTGATTTTCCCCAGCTGATAAGCTGTTTCGATGTGCGGTCGTGGCGGAATTGGTAGACGCACTACCTTGAGGTGGTAGCTCCGTGAGGAATGGAAGTTCGAGTCTTCTCGACCGCACCACATCCAGAATTTATAGATAATGTGATAACATTATTTCCAGGTGGGGTTGTTTACCCGGCCTAATCCACCGACAGCTCCAACACCGCCACGGTTCGTGCGGTTAGGGGCGGGGGCGGTGCTATCCGGCGTGGCTGCAGGGGCAGGTGCAGCGCTGGCGGCCGCAGTCACCGGCTCCTGAACAGGAGCCGTTGCTGTGGGTTGTACTGGTGGAGGCAACGGGTCGCCGGCGCGGCGTACTTTCATAGGTTTGGGTACTTTAGGAGTGGCATATTGCCCATGCGGGCTTACGCGTGCCGGTGTGGTGGGGGCAGGTGCCGTGGCTGTTGGTTGTGGTATTCCTGTTGGAGTGGGCGGCTTAGCAGCCGTTGCAGCAGAAGCTGGTTTCTGTGGCGTGGTTGCCGTGGCGGGAACGCTACCAGGCTTGGCAGCAACTGCCGGATTCTTTGTGCCATCTTTTCCTAAAAGTTCGTCCGCTTTTTTCTGTAGTGCCTGCTCTGCTTTTTTACGCCGCTCGTTATGCAGTTTGCGCTGGATGCTTTTAGGCATGGCTACCGCCCTGTTTTTCTTTTTAGCCTTAGAGGCTTTCGCTTTCTTTCCCGATTTCTTTTCTTTTGCCACGGCATCAGAAAAAGCGGATGGCTTCTCGCCTGCAATCAAAGCAGGCAGGGTACCCGTCAGGCCAAAGCAGGCTAAAAAAACGAAGATAAAACGCAGCAAAAAGCCCCCAATCAAAGGCTATTCTACCGTATCAGGCGGATATTTTCCAATATTTTAACGGGCTGGGACTCGGATTCTGAGTCCTCTTCCGCGGTTTCAGCGGGTTTTTTGACATCCAGTACCTTATTGGTGCGCTTGCATTTCCCATCGATAAACGCCCCATCCTCGATAGTAATGCTTTCATGCATGACGATGCCTTCAATATGGCAGGTGCTGAATAAATGTGCATGGCGGGAACGGATGAGGCCGTTTATTTTTCCGTGTACCAGTACGGTATCAGCGATCACTTCGCCGTTCACCCTGCCACGCTCACGTATGGTGAGCACCTGGCAGCGTATATTGCCATCAATCGTGCCATCAAAATCCACGACACCATCGCTGACGATGTTGCCGAGAATATGCATTTCGTGAGTTATAACGGTGGGGAATATCCCTTTTTTAGCAGGGGCTGCTTTGGCAGTGTCTGGTTTAGTTTTCCAGAACATAACGGCCAGCATCCAGGAATTTCTTGGGGTTCAGGGTCTGTTCGCGGTAGCGTACTTCATAATGCAGGTGGTTTCCGGTGCTGCGGCCAGTGCTACCTTGAATGCCTACAACATCACCTTTTTTTACTTTCTGCCCTTCAGTAACACTGATCTCACTTAGGTGGGCATAGCGTGTGGATATGCCATAGCCATGGTCGACATCCACATAATTGCCGTAGGTGCTGCTCCACTCCGCTTTCTTCACTTTGCCGTCAGAGGTCGTCATGATCCGTGAGCCATTAGGGCCAGAAATATCCAGGCCCGAATGGAAAGCAAGCCTTCCGCTGAATGGGTCGATACGGCGGCCGAAATGGCTTTGTGTGTCACCGTTTTTCATAGGGGAGGCAAGGGGTAAAATTTTTATAATTTGCTTGAGTGCAGCCAGTTCATCCAGGCGCACGTATAAATCGGCTTCTTCTTTCGATGGCAGGTAAGAGGAATCCGGAATGAAAGGACCGCCTACGCCACCGCTGTTTTTTTGCTTGTCATTTTTCAGTACGACATTGCGCTTCAGGTCGCGTGGGCTCAGGCCGGTTTGTTCGATAATAGCTTCGAGGTCATCAATTTGCCCGGAGGTTTTCATCTTTACTCGGGCGATAATGTCTTCCTTGGATGCCTTCAGATCATTCACCTGTTTTTCCAGCAGGGCAACCCGTGCCAGCAGTTCAGGCTTGTCCATACTGGTGACCGTTGCATCGGCTGTCTGTGCAAGTGGTGCTTCTGTCTCGGAAATATTTTCAGACACATTAACTGGTGTGAAAGGGCGCATGGCAACGGCCTGCTCCTTAAGTGTGTGGCGGGCAGCCATGAAACGGCCAGTGGAATAAGACGCCCAAAACACACAACCCACCGCAAGCACCAGTACTGCAAGCTGCATCGGGGTGCTGAGATGTATGTGCTTTACCTTATGTTCAGATACAATAATAACGTTGCGCTTATGAAACCATTGGCCTGAATAGTCCTTGAGCAAATTCAATACATCTTTTATCTGCATCCCATACTCCCTTTAGTTCTATGGCTGACTATTAAGCCGCTGTAAAACAGCAGCAAAAAAGCCATCCACTCCATCTTGATGCGGAGTCACCCGAAAATATAAAGCTGATCGGCTTACATCATCCGGCGACGTTTTATCCCATATTTTAGGAGCGTGTACAACCCTGAAATCGTTTATTTCTTTTAATAAGTTTTCGACCTGAAACTCGTTCTCCTCACGCAGTACAGAACAGGTGGCGTACACCAGCTTGCCACCGGGTTTTACCAGTCGGCAGGCACTGCGCAGGATGGATTGTTGCAGGGCCATTACCTCGTCAAGATCCTGCCGGTTAAAACGCCATTTCAGATCGGGGTTGCGCCGCCATGTGCCGGTGCCGGAGCAGGGAGCATCTACTAAAACATAGTCAGCAGTTGCTTTGTGACGTTTGATGAACTGGTCGTTCTCATTTTCGATAACTTGAACCTGTACGTTATCGACGCCGGCGCGTTTCAAACGTTCTTTGATTTGCGAAAGGCGTTTGGCAGAAGTATCCCACGCCAGTATGCGGCCTTTGTTTTTCATTGCAGCGGCAATCGCCAGTGTCTTGCCGCCAGCACCTGCGCAGAAATCGATCACGCGTTGGCCGGGTGCCGCTTCTACAAAAGCAGCCACCATTTGTGATCCTTCGTCCTGCACCTCAAAATGGCCCTCTTTGAAATAGCGGGAGGTAAAAATCGGTGCGCGTTTTGCCAGTCGGATGCCGATGGGGGATGACGGCGTAGGTGATACATCAAATCCCTCAGCTCTGAGGTTTGCCAGCAACTCATCACGGGTGGTTTTCAGGGTGTTGGTACGCAGGTCCGTATGGGCCTGTTCGTTCAGTGCCAGCATGGCCTTGTCAAATTCTTCGCCAAAGGTTGCCTTGAAATAGGGCGTAAGCCATGCCGGATAATTCAGGCGTATATACTCAGGCATATCCGGGTGCATGTGTTCCTGTTTATGCATGGCACCGCACATTTTCCCTTCATCGGAAGTGAGCGGGGCAGGGCAGTGCTCGCCATCTTTGGTGATATTCTGGATGGAGTGCACATCATAATTTCCACGCAGCATCAATGCAGCAAGCACATACTGCCTGCCGGAAATCTGGGTGGATTCATCAAGGAGGCTGTTTCGGAGCGTCGCACTTTTTTCATTGCTGCTGCCAGCCTTCACCCACCATGCCAGCGACATTTTGTGGCGCAGCACCCAATAGACCAGTTCACCGATGGCGGCGCGGTCCTTGCTGCCTATATAACGGCGAGCTTTGAAATACGTGTCTATCTGCTTATCAGCGGGAAAACGTTTTTCGGTCTGCCACGATGTCAGGATGATATCGAGCAGTTCAATGGATGCTTGGATACGTGCGCCGGGTGTCATAGGTCAGTGGCTGGCTTCAGTAGGTGGTAATTCCCGCATGTAAGCAGGTCTTGGGTCTTCTGGTGCATCGGGTGAGAGCATCAGCCATAATATAAAAGCGGCTGCCGCTACTGCAATGGTCATACACAGCGTAAATGGCCTTTTGAAGACAGGTTTCACCATCACAAAATATTTGCCGAACGGGCTCAAAAAATCAAACCAGCCGCCGCCGCTTTTTTGCCGCAGCATATTGGCAATTGCAAGCCCGCAGGCGATGATGCCTATAATGAGCCCTGCTTTCAGAAGGTTTAAGAGATTATCGAAAACGATGTTAGCTCTCCATCCGGTAGTTCGGTGCTTCTCTCGTAATGGTAATATCATGTGCATGTGATTCACGCAGGCCCGCCGAGGTGATTCTCACAAACTCTGCATTTTTCTGCAGGTTGGGAATGGTAGGGCTGCCGGTATAGCCCATAGCGGCTTTCAGGCCGCCGATAAGCTGGTGGATCACACCGGATACCGGGCCTTTGAAAGGTACGCGGCCTTCAACACCTTCCGGTACAAGTTTGAGCTTATCAGAAATTTCCTGCTGGAAATAACGGTCGGCTGAGCCACGTGCCATGGCACCGACAGAACCCATACCACGATAGGTTTTGTAAGAACGGCCCTGATAGAGCACCACTTCACCGGGGCTTTCTTCTGTGCCTGCGAATAGTCCGCCCAGCATGGCGCAATCAGCACCAGCGGCAATTGCCTTGGCAAGGTCGCCGGAGAATTTAATGCCGCCATCGGCGATGACTGGAATATTCTTTTTCTTCGCCACCGATACCACGTCCATAATGGCAGAAAGTTGTGGCACACCAACACCAGCGATAATACGGGTGGTGCAGATGGAACCGGGGCCAATGCCAACCTTTACGGCATCTGCGCCTGCTTCAATAAGTGCTTTCGCGCCATCGGCTGTTGCGATATTGCCTGCGATGATCTGTGCGGATTTATATTTGGATTTAATACTGCGCACGGCATCGATCACGCCTTTGGAATGGCCATGGGCAGTATCCACCACTAATATATCCGCTCCAGCTTCAAGCAGTGCGCTTGCACGCTCCATGCCGTCTTTACCTGTTCCGACCGCAGCGGCCACGCGCAGGCGGCCCTGTTCATCTTTGCAGGCATTCGGGAAGGTTTCTGCCTTTTCAATATCCTTCACCGTAATGAGGCCGATACAGCGATATTGCTTATCCACCACCAGCAGTTTCTCAATACGGAATTGATGCAACAGTTTTTTCGCGGCATCGCGTTTGATGGTTTTTTCGACGGTGACGAGGTTATCCTTCGTCATCAGTTCGCTTACTTTCTGGCGCGGGTCGGAAGCAAAGCGCACATCGCGGTTGGTGAGGATGCCAACGAGCTTGCCGGTTTTCTTCTCCACAACGGGTACGCCTGAGATATTATGGT
>CAZAQK010000010.1:0-26472 GCA_964487265.1 uncultured Rickettsiales bacterium
TCCCGCCGCGCTCCCCAAACCTGACGGGTTTCGTCAGGAATGTTTAACCATTCTAAGGAGAAAGTATGAAAATGCTATTAAAAAGCCTGATTTTATCTGGTGTTGCCGTGCTGTCCGTAAGCTCTGCTGCGGTGGCGCGTGATTATCCTGTGTCACCTCAACAGGCGCGTGCAGAACGCAACTGGGAATACTGGAACAATAAAAATACTGATTCCAGCTCGGCGCGTAGCGAACGCCAGATGTCTGATACCGCTGCAACGCCCAAAGTATCGCAATATCCTTGCGGTAAAGGGTGTGTCTATAGCCATGAACTCGGTGGTTATATTAAGAAATACTACGGAAGAAAATAGCTGATTTACCCCTCTGCCTTCGGGCGGAGGGGCATTTTAACCACGGAGAGAATAATGAAAACATGGATGATATTAGCCGCTACTGCGCTGGCACTTAGTGCCTGTGCATCACAACCACCCAAGTCACTCGATCAAAAACTGGCAGAGGCTACCGATGCAGCAGATCGCAAAGAAACACTGCGGCTTGCGTGCCTGAATGAAGCCGAATGGCCAGCCAGCTTGCAGAAGGTTCGCACCACTGGAAGGCATGGAGTGCAGCAACGTCAACGCCTCAAGCGTTCGCCAGAAATTACGGAAATGAAGACGCTTTGCCGCCAGATGGATGACCTTACCACGGCAGATGCCGAAGAAAAACTCCCGCCTAAAGAACTGGCAACCGCGTGCGCTGCCAAAGTTGCTGCCAAAAAGCAGAAAGAAGGCAAAGGCTGGGCTGAACATGCAGACCGCATCGCGCATGTCTGCAAAGAAATGACAGGACAGAAACTGTGAGTTCGTGTCACGACCATTGCAATGAAAGCGGGCAATCAAGTGGTTCGGCAGAATACCGCAAGGTGCTGTGGATATGCTTGATTGCTAACGCGGTGATGTTCGTGGCGCAGATGATTGCAAGCTATGCCGCGCACTCTGTTTCCCTGCTGGCTAACAGTGCAGATTTCTTCTCGGATGCTGCAAATTACGGCATCAGCCTTTATGTGCTGAATCTATCTCTACGCCAGAAGGCCAAAGCCTCGCTATTCAAAGGCGTTTCCTTGGGCTTGGTGGGGCTGTGGGTGGCGTTTGAGACACTGCACCACGCCTTGCAGCCTGAATTGCCCAAACCCTTTATTATGGCCGTTATCAGCGTGGTTGCTCTGGCGGTCAATGTCGGCTGCGCGGTGCTGCTCTACAAATACCGTGGCGGCGATAGCAACCGCGAATCCGTGTGGATATGCAGCCGCAACGATGCCATTGGCAATATCGCCGTGATGATCGCCGCCGCTGGCGTGTTCGCTTCCAGCACTATCTGGCCAGACATCATCGTCGCCGCCATCCTCGGTTGGCTGGCTGTGACGGGTGCATGGCGGATTATTCGATTGGCGAAAAAGGAACTAAAACATGAAGCATAAATTGCCGCTTGAAAATCTACCGCTCCTGAATAGCGATGATGATCCGGCGTGTGTATTTCCTGCCGTCGGCGGTGGTGATGCGGTTTTCTGCGATATACTCCTCGCCCAGCGTTCCGCCAGAGAGATACACCGTGGCAGTAGTGTCGGTGAAGCTGGTTCCGCCTTGCGTATAAACGGGTGCAGGCGAGGTTTCGTCATAATTGACGCTTACGCTGTCATCCAAGTGAATGGCGGTATTGCCTGATCCGTCCACCGTGTTGCTTGGAATTACCCAGCTACTGGCGGCGATGGTATCGGCCAGGCGCGTGAGTTCCGCGCCGAAGTCGATGGTATAATCCAGGCGCTCAGCAGGCGCTTTGGCAAACTTTTTAATGACTGCGGACATGCTGGCTCCTTATGCGGCGGTATCGCCCTGGACTTTGATAATCACGGAATCGGCGTTGTAAGCACTCGCTCCTGCGGTCACGATACGCTTCACCCAGACTGCCTTATGCTGTCCGGCTGGTATGCTACCGATGGAAAGGCCGTTTGCTTCGCCGTTGGCGCTAGAGAAGCTAACGCCGCTAGGTGCAGTACCCTCATTTGCCACCGTTTGTTCTGTGCCGTTTATGGCCGATGTGCCGAGGCCGATTTCCACCGAGGTATCTGTGCTGGGCGTGTTCGTCTGAATCCAAACCTTCGAGGATTGCAGGGAAAGGCTTCCATGATTGTTCTTCACATAAAAGCAGCGATATTCGGTATCACCTGCCGCTGCTTCTCCACCGCCGACATTATCGAACAGATTGGCAACCGTAGCGTCCACAATCTGCGTGGTGCTGATTGCGCCGCCCAGCGCCGCGCTGGGGTCAGAGTTGGCTGCTCCACCACTCAGGTGAAACTTGATGTCAGTTGAAACGATAGGCATAGGGTTCTCCTTCAGTTGGTTAAGGGGTTGTTTTTTGCCAGGCGGATGTCCGGCAATATGTTTCGGGTACGATTGCGATAGGCTTCTGCGATTTCACGCACATCGTTCACGGCTAGCACACGCAGCGGTTCATCCACCGCAATCAGCCGCAATTCATCGGGTAAAATCAGAATACGGTTGGGATCACGCTTGGGCGGTTCGCCGTCCACATCCCACAAGAGGGCTGAGAACGCGGCAATAGCGGCGATAATGTCCCAGCGATTATCAAGGGCATGGCTGACGTTTTGCCTTATGTCCCATTCCAGAATCGCTGTACTGGCAACCTCGTTCAACACCTGCCAGCGCAAATCTCGAAGTGATTCTACCCGCTCATAATCTTGCCATTGCAGATTAAGGTTACCCGCTATCGCCTGTGCTATGCTCCAGCGATTGTCAATTATGGCGCTCCCGGCGCAGCGATTTGATGTCGCTTTCCACTGATAGATCGAATGTCATGATTTGATGCCCTTGCTACGCTGCTACACTTAGCGGCTCCCACTGGAAGGTTCCCCCTCCAGTGGTGCGAGAACTGGAATTACTGATCGCTGAGAATCTTGATAACCAGTAGCGTTAATGTTTCTTCTGCTTCTACAGCATGCATGGTTTTAGGCGACATGTAGAGCCATGCGCCGGGTGTGAGTTCCTGCGATTCCTCGCCAATAATAAAAGAACCTTTCCCACTCAAACATTGCACAATGGCAGAGCCTTGCGCCTGATGAGGTGGCAAAGAGCCGCCTGCCTGAATCACCACATGAATGGCTTCAAATTGTGCATTTTTAACAATAGAGGAAAATTTTCCGCCGCCGATGCTTTTCAAATCTATGACTTTATTGGGTAGCGTGCTCTCATTTGACATTTCTTTTCTCCTTGTTGTTAAGTATGCGCCGTGTAGTGGGCAGTTATCAGGCTGCCTGTAATTCCTGACGCGGACCGAAGAACTCGAAATGCACCTGCGATGCTGGTATACCCCATTTTATCAGGTCGTGATAGATGGACACCATGAAGGGCTGTGGTCCGCAGAAATAATAATCCGCATCCCGCGCTGGCAATAACCCTTCGATATACTCCGCAGTGACAAAACCGGTACTGGCATTGCCTGTACGTTCTCCGGCATCGCTGTAGCGATGATATGCTTTCAGATTCGCGTGCTGCTGTGTAAGCGCATCCACCGTTTTGCCAAAAGCCTGCACGCTTTCATTCAGCACAGCATGGACGAAAATGATTTCACGTTTAGGAAAAGCATCCAGCGCGGAAAGCAGAATGCTCATGATTGGCGTAATGCCAACACCAGCGGCAAGCAATACCAGCGGGCGTTCATGCCTTTCGGTTATATCAAGGAAGAACTCTCCGCATGGTGGCGCGATTTCAATTGTATCGCCCGGTTCCACTTTGTCGTGCAGCATATTGGAAACATAACCGGCTGGCGTGTTCGCTTCAGGCGGCAGCTCACGTTTTACGCTGATGCGGAAATGCGGCTGATCCGGTTTGTCAGACAGACTGTAATTGCGCATGGTGGTTTGCCCATCCGGAGTTTTGACCCGCACGGTGATATATTGCCCCGGCTTGAATGCGGGAAGCGGTGCGCCATCAGCAGCAACCAGATAGAATGAGGTGATGTTGCTGCTTTCTTTTTCTTTGCGACTCACGCGGAATGATTTGAAACCTTCCCAGCCGCCCGGTTTCTTAGCGTTTTCATCATAAATTTGCTTTTCACGGCCAATCAGAATATCGGCAAGGAAACCATAGGCGGCAGCCCATGCGTTGATAATGTCATCCGTTGCGGCTTCGCCCAACACTTCACGAATGGAAGCGAGCAGGTTTTCACCCACAATCGGGTAATGCTCTGGCTTAATCATGAGCGATGCGTGTTTTTGAGCAATCAATTCCACCGCACCACCCAACACTTCCAAATTGTCGATGTTGGCAGCATATGCCGTAATTGCACCTGCAAGTGCGCGTTGCTGTTTGCCTGCGGTCTGATGCGCCGGGTTAAAGAAGGGGGCTACTTCCGGATTATGTGAGAACATCCGTTTGTAAAAATGCTTGGTTAGCGTTTCACCATGTTCTGCCAGCACGGGGGCGGTGGATTTAACAATGGCAATGGTTTTTTCGTCTAACATGGCATCTCCTTTATAATATGTAGATTAAATACATATTATGGTTATAATCACTTCTCAGATATTTACAAGGCGATTATGCAACTTACCCAATTTACCGATTACGGCTTGCGAAGCCTGATATATCTGGCCGCCCAGCCGGACAGATTATGTAGCGTGCGTGAAATAGCCGAGCATTATGCTATCTCCCGAAACCATCTGGTGAAGGTAGTGCATCGCCTTGCCCAAGTTGGTTATATCACCAGCAGCAAGGGCAAAGGTGGCGGCATTCGGCTAGCGTGTAAACCTCATGAGCTTCGCTTGGGTGATCTTGTTCTGAAACTGGAGCCGAATATGTATCTGGTCGAATGCTTCAATCGTGAAGCCAACACATGTACGGTCGTTAGCGCCTGCACGCTGAAGCATTTTCTGGCGGATGCAGGCAAGGCTTTCATTGAGTCAATGAATCAGCATACGCTGGCGGATGCGGTGGTAGATAAAAAACTGTTCCAAAAGCGAACACCCTAAGCAGCGAGCGAATTTTGGTTGTCTGCACTAGTGTCCATAACGGAGTCGAACAACTTGCTGGAGCGTTGAATTGCTTCGAGAAGTTTGTCCGAACAGTTCGAATCCAGTCCGCTACCGACCACCATTAAAAAAGGCCGCCTTGCGCGGCCATTTTTAATGGTAAGAAATGTGGGTGGAACAGCAATAGTTTCCCCCTTGCCCTATCACTGGGTTAGTCTATATCTGTTCCATGCAGAATATTATACAAAAGCTGAAATCACTGCCGCGATATGTCGCGTATGCGCTTGGCCTTGCAACTTTGCTGGTTTTACTGGTGTATTATCCAGTGGGTATGGTCTGGGTGCATGAAATTGAGGATTCACCTGACTATACTATTGAAAAATACCGTGTTGAAAATGGCAGTGAATCCGTAGCCACGGCCATTGCGCTGGTTGACCGTGAAATCAACCTAAACCACTGGACATCCAGCGACCCTTTCTTTTACCCGGGCGCAGCCCTCACCCGTATGCCTGCGTTCCAGCGCGGCATCATGGCCTCTATTGCACGCTTCACTATTGAGCTATCTGACCAGATTGCCCGCACACGCGGATCAAGCGGCACCGACGAAGATGTGCAGAAAGCCAACGGTCTTTTCAACTATTCGCCTTATGTATGGATGTGGGATTTTTCCACCTCATGGCTTCCCACCGCATCCAGCGCCACACAGTATCGCGCTGGCATGGAAGCACTGATACGCTACAATACGCGCCTTGGCAAAGGCGATGCTATTTTTGAAAGACGCTCCGATAATCTGCTCGAAGCCTTAAATCGCATGGCGGCGGATCTTGGCTCTTCTTCTGCTGAAATCACGCATTATGTAGAGGGCGAATCAAAATCTGCTTTTGGTTCAGCTGCTGAGCTATTTTACTACACCAAAGGGCGCATGTATGGAAATTACATGCTGCTTAAAGCATTGGAAAAAGATTTTGCACCGGTCATCAATGAGCGGCAGCTCAAATCTTCATGGGATAAAATGCTTGAATCGCTGCGCATCGGCATGTCGTTTGGCCATTTCTTTGTACTCAATTTTAATCCCGATAGCACGGTTCTTGCCAATCACCTTACCAGCCAAGGATTTTACCTGATGCGCGCCCGTACGCAAATGCGCGAAATCACGGATATATTGCTGAAATAACCAACCGCAGGAACACGCGCATGGAAGAGCTGATCTGGTCGCAGGCGATGTATCTGGCCTCATTGGCTGGCGGCATTGCGTTCGCCCTGTCGGGGTTCCTTGTGGGGAAAAAGAAAAACCTCGACTGGATGGGGCTTTTCATCCTCTCCTTCCTCACGGCGAATGGCGGCGGCATATTGCGCGATATCCTCGCTGACCGACCGCCCGTGGTGCTGCTCAGCAATGAACCTTTCCTCATCGCGCTTGGCGTGACGCTGCTGGGCAGTGCGTTCAAGCTGCGGCTTAATAGCGATGTGGAGAGCCAGTGGTTTTTTGTCATCTGCGACGCGGTGGGGCTGGTGGCATTCGCCATCACCGGCGCGCTGGTGGCACTCATGATAAACGCCCCGTTCTTCGGGTTTATCACCCTTGCCTTCCTGACCGCCGCGGGCGGTGGCATATTGCGCGATATACTGGTGAACGAGATACCGGATGTGCTGCATAGCGGGTTTTATGGCAGCATCGCCATTCTTGTTGCCATCGCCATCTATCTGCTGGACATGCAGGGGGCTGTTACTTCACTCAGCCTGCTTGGTATTTTTGCAGGCGGTTTAATGCTGCGGCTGGTTGCGTACCGATACCGGTGGAAACTTCCCAAGGCATAAAGGAACAGTTATGAGCGAGATCATCAATTTGCGGCGGGCGCGTAAAAATAAGGGCCGCGGCGAGAAAGAAAAGAAAGCCGAACAGAACCGCCTGCTTTTTGGCCGCACCAAGGCGGAGAAAAAGCGCGACGAAAAAGAATCCGAACGCGCCTCAAAACATCTCGATGGGCACAAGCGCGATAAGGATGAGGAATAAGGGCACCGCTGCCGGTGCCCTCATAAAGAACTACGCCGCTTTTTTCTGCTCGCGCTGGATATTGCCGAGGAAATCATTCTTGCCGAGCGCAACGCCGTTATGCCGCAAAATGGCATAGGTGGCCGTGATGTGGAAATACACATTCGGGATAACGAACTGCAGCAGGTAATCCAGCCCGTTGAATTTCAGGTCGCGCTTGCCGACGGTGAGTTCAATATTGCGAGCCTCCTGCCCTGCAACCTTCTTTTCATCAATGGATTTGAGGAACGCGATGGTCTTGGCGATGCGCGCCTGCAGCTCATCGAAGCTTGCCTCGTTATCCTCATATTTCGGATTTTCGGTGCCGGAGATACGCGCGGCAAAACCCTTGGCGATATCGGTGGTGATCTGCACCTGGCGCACAAGCGGGAACATATCTGGTGCAAGGCGTGCATTCACCAGCACAGACGGGTCAAATTTCTTTTCCGCCGCATAGGCCGCGCCTTTTTTCAATATTTCAGAGAGGTTCTGCAAGGCGTGGATAAAAGCTGGAATAGAAGCGTTATAGAGCGTGATCATAGGGAATCCTTTGCGATTAGGTTGGGCATTGCTTGATATATAGGATATGCTCCCTACATATCAAGGTGTGGCTTTTTTAGCATGATGAGGAGATATGCCGTGAGACCAGTGATATTGCTGCTTTTATTCTCTGCTTTAACACAGGCTGCATTTGCTGCTGAACCAAAGGAGGACGCAATGAAAACCAACCCCAATCTCACTGAGCACCAGCTTTATGTCATCCATGGCGGCACAGAGAAACCTTTTGAGAATAAATATTGGGACAATAAAGCCGAAGGCATTTATGTGGATGTAGTCTCCGGCAAGCCGCTGTTTTCTTCCACCGATAAGTTTGATTCCGGCACCGGCTGGCCGAGCTTTACCCAGCCGATCGATGCCAATTTTGTCACCAAGCACAGCGATACCTCGCACGGCATGACGCGCACGGAAGTGAAATCTGCTGATTCCGGTGCGCATCTGGGGCATGTGTTCGAAGACGGCCCAAAGGATAAGGGCGGCAAGCGTTACTGCATCAATTCCGCATCGTTGCGCTTTGTTCCTAAAGCAGAGCTTGAACTGGAAGGCTATGGTAAATACCTGCCGCTTTTTGAAAAAAAATAACCGCTATTTAACGCGCGCCTGCAGCTCTTTGGTGGTGAGGTATGGCGGTACGTCCTTGTGGCGCATGAACAGCATCTGTGCGGGCTCGAGTATGTTATATAAATGTTTGAAGGCATCCTGTAACTCTGAACGGCCTGATTTCCCATATATCATGGCCTGCTTGTAGATTTCACACAGCGTACGTTTGCCATCCATGAATTTGAGCACGGATGCAAGATGCGGATGATGCGGTACGCGCAACATGCGATCTTCCGTTTTGCAGACAATGCCTTTGGCTTCGCTTTTTGCAATGGTGTAAAGCCCTTCGTAAATTTCCGGCGGCGTGGTGATGATCATGGATGGAACCATATCAAGGTCATCGACAGATGGCGGCAACATGGGTTCGCGCCGCGCGTAAAACACGTGTGTTTTGGCGGCACCTGAAAGCAGCTCACCCACGGCATATTGCTCTTTGAGCGGCATGGCATTGATGCGCGCAAGCAACACCGGGTCTTTTACATAATGCTGCGGCACACACGCATTGATCCCGACGAACGCATTGATGGTAAGCCCGGCACTCTCGATGAAATCATAGAGTTCAGGAATGGTATACGCCCTGTCCTGCGTGTGCAGCAGCAGATCATATAACGCCGCATCGCCATTGCGCCAGTCATAGAACCAGCTTTGCGAATGGTTGAACCAGTTGGTCTGAGGCACATTGCCAAGCACACGTTTGCATACATCTAACCGCGTTCCATCATCTTCACCGCCGGCAAGCAGCTTCAGCATATCCTGCATATGGTAAATCGCTGTGCGGCCAACTTTGCCATAGAGCATGATGCCCATGGCGCCGCCGGGTGCCAGTACATTGCACAATGCCTTCAGCCCCGCCTCCGGACTTTGCAGATGGTGCAGCACACCAGAGCAGTTGATGTAATCAAACTGGCCAAGCCCCATATTTTCCATATCAAGCAGTGAAGCATTCACCCATTCAATATTGCAAAGGCCGCGAACGGCAGCACGCGCTTTTGCCACTTCCATGGAAGCTTCGCTCATATCAAGATAGACGATCTGCGCATCCGTATCGCGCAACTGCTCGGCGAGGCAGATGGCGCTATCACCGGTGCCACCACCGGCAACGAGTGCACGAAAATTTTTGTGGAAGTTGCGCATCCCGCCATAAGCATGATGGTTCAACGCATCGAGACACTCCGTAACCGTGGCGCGCAGATGCCTGCGCTCATCCTCGGGGCTCCGCGGCGGATACGGAAAATGCTCGTATTGCTCTTTGACCTTGGGCAGGTAGGAAAGTGCTGTCATAAGGCAACCAGCCTACATCGGCGCCGCAAAGAATGCCACCGCAAAAAATGAGGTTTTTCGATGTGTTATTTCCTGCTGATGATAAGGGTTGTCGGGATAGGAAATATACCGTATACAGGGTAAAATTTTTTGACATGGGGGTATGTATGAAAACCAAACGTAAAGCAGAATATGCACTGATTGATGCCAGCGATGAAGTGAAACGTCTGAACCGTGTGGTCGGTCAGGTTGAGGGTGTACAGAAAATGCTCTCTGAGGGCCGCAAACTTCAGGACATACTGATCCAGTGCCGCGCCATCCACTCCGCCGTAAAATCCGTGGAACACAGGGTGTTCAAGGCCTATGTTGAAGTGGCGCTTGAAGAAGTGGTGAAGCTAGACAAAAAGAAAAACCGTGCTGAAAAAATCGCTGAGCTGGAAGATCTTTTTAAACGGGTTGAATAATACCCCTACTGGGTATCCTTGTGGCGGTGATGCTGCTGGCTTGCGACTTCATCCAATAGAATGGTCTCACGGCGGTTTTCCTGTGCCTGCTTGCGTTTTTTAGCATTTTCCAGTGCAATCTCGAATTTTTTAATTTCGCTGAATGCGGCAGCGACATCATCACGCGCAGTGGCAATTTTTTTATCGAGTTGCTGTATTTCCTTTCGTATCTGATCCTGACGCGTGCGGATGCGCTTGGAAAAATCCCCAAAGAAAGCCCCCATCTCCGGTGTTTTGCCTGCAAGCTCCAATTCACGCACCAACTCATCCTGAAGCCTGCTGATAAGCAGCTCCAGCTGTGCCTTCTGGCTTTCCAGCGTCACCAGTTTCTTACGCAATATATCCAGGTCGCGCTTATGCAGTTTAATAAGTGTGGCAAGGCCTTTCATAATATGATGAGCGAGGAGCGATAAGCGAGGAGCGATTCAGTTATCGCTCATCTATCATCGCTCATCACTTTTGATTCCTCCAGTCTTTAATACCTAATACACTCGCTAGCTGATCATAGCCTTCATCGAGCAATGTTTTTTCATCCTTGGCCTGCCGCAGGAAATTCTCCAGTGCCGGATAATATAAGATGGCCTGATCTACATTCGGATCAGAACCTTTGCGGTAAGCACCAAGACGTATCATCTCAGCCATATCCTCATAGGTTGACATCAGGCCGCGCGCCACCCGCACCAGCGCATTTTCCTGCGATGTATTGCAATCCGGCATGGTACGCGAAACGCTGCGCAAGATATTGATGGCTGGGAAACGCCCGCGCTCGGCGATTGCGCGGTCGAGCACAATATGCCCATCGAGGATACCGCGCACCGTATCTGAGATAGGTTCGTTCGTATCATCGCCTTCCACTAATACTGTGAACAAACCGGTGATGCTTCCCTGACCTGCCTTTCCCTGGCCGGCGCGCTCAAGCAATTTTGGCAGCTCTGCAAACACTGTGGGGGTATAGCCTTTACTGGTGGGGGGTTCCCCGGCAGACAGGCCAATTTCACGCTGCGCCATGGCAAAACGCGTTACGCTGTCCATCAGGCAAAGCACATCCTTGCCCTGGTCACGGAAATATTCTGCAACCGACATGGTCATATAAGCTGACTGCTTGCGAAGAAGCGCATATTCGCTGGAGGTGGCAACGATGATAACGGAACGTTTAAGCCCCTCCTCACCCAGATCATCTTCAATGAATTCCTGCAATTCACGCGAGCGTTCACCGATAAGGCCAATGACATTCACATCCGCCTGTGAGTTGCGCGCCAGCATGGACATGAGAATGGACTTGCCCACACCGGAACCGGCAAAAATACCCATGCGCTGGCCACGGCAACAGGTGAGAAACGTATTCATGGCACGCACGCCCAGGTTCAATTTACCTTTTACCCGCTTACGTTCGTGGGCATGCGGCGGTGATGCCCGCAGCAGATAAGGAGTACTCCCCTTGGGTATCGGCCCTTTGCCATCAACCGGCTCCCCCATGGCGTTAATAACCCGCCCAAGCCATGCCTCACAGGGGTAACAGGCCGAGGCGTTGGTCTCCAGTTTAACCTTTGCGCCTGGCCCTATTCCTTCAATACTGGCAAAGGGCATCAGTAACGCTTTACTATCCCGAAAACCTACTACTTCCGCTAAAATATTCTGCGCGCCAGAGGCTCCCTGCACCCCTTCTATACGGCAGCGCGCCCCCACCGATAGAAACCGCTCTATACCCGAACATTCAATGAGCATTCCCATGACGGCAGATACCGTGCCTGTGGCGGTAACGTCCTGTATATTATTTATTTCTTCGAGCTGTAAGCGCGTCACAAAAGGCCTTTTGCAATTGACATGCGAGAGTGACTAATCTAGAACCGAGTATAAGCGCGTTGTAAATAAATTGTAATATAAAGATTGTTTAAAAAGCCATTTTGTGGTTAACTAAAAATTAAATAGTTAATGGTTTCTATAGTCGGTACCATTTAATAAACAGTAAATCTTAGGGGAGATTAAATATGCGTGTTTTGCTGGTAGAAGATGATTCCTCGACCGCTAAAGCGATTGAGCTTTCATTAGCTTCCGAGGGTATTATCTGCGATACGACCCAGCTGGGCGAAGAAGGCCTGGAAATCGGTAAACTTTACGATTATGACATTATTATCCTGGACCTTATGCTGCCAGATATCGATGGTTATGAGGTTCTGCGCCGTTTCCGCGCTGCCCGCGTGACCACCCCGATCCTTATCCTTTCCGGCCTCTCCGGCCCTGACCAGAAAATTAAAGGTCTTGGCTATGGTGCCGATGATTATCTCACCAAACCTTTCAATAAAGGTGAGCTTATTGCCCGTATCCAGGCGATCGTCCGCCGCTCGAAGGGCCATTCCGAATCCATTATCCGCACCGGTAAGCTGGCTGTTAACCTCGATACCCGCTCCATCGAAGTGGATAGCAAACCGCTGCACCTGACCAGCAAGGAATACTCGATCCTTGAGCTGCTCTCCCTGCGCAAGGGCACAACCCTTACCAAGGAAATGTTCCTCAACCATCTCTATGGTGGCATTGATGAGCCAGAACTCAAGATCATTGACGTGTTCGTGTGCAAACTGCGCAAGAAGCTGGCAACGGCAGCCGGTGGCGATAACTACATCGAAACCGTATGGGGCCGTGGCTATGTACTGAAAGACCCTGATTCCGAAGGCGTTTCTTCCAGTGCACATGCGAATGAAGTAGCGTAAGTCTCTTACGCAAAGTGATAAAAAACCGGCCAGGAATGGCCGGTTTTTTTATCTGCTCATTATGTGTAGGCTTATTGAGTAACCTGTAAAGTCAGCGATTCATCCTTAAGTGTCACCACAATGGATGCGCCAAGCTCATCCGTAAGCTTACGGGTGAAATATACCTGCACGTTGCGCGGTGTGAGCTCCACGTTGGAAGCATCCCCGCATAAAATCTGTTCGACTTCTTTTTCCCACTTGAGCCCTGGGCCTGCCGTGGTGAAAAGGATCTGTTTCTTACCGTCCTGAGACTGGCCAATACGCACAGAAATTGAACCACCGCGAATGAGTGTGGATGATGTAACTATCAACATATTACTGATGAGGCGCGACATCTTCAGGCTGATCGATACACCAGCGGAATCTGTGTGTGTATCCGGCCAGTCGAGCGTTATCTTGCTGCCGGCGAAATAATCCTGCGCAATTTTCTGTTTGTCGGCAAGGTTGGCTTCGCCGTTTTCTTTTACCGTGCCATAGGCATTGCGGTAAAACTGCAGGCGGGCCACAGCAGAAAATGCGCTGCTGATGATAAGTTCCACTGCCTGGCTTTGCAGGTTGAACCCTTCTTCACTCAAAAATTCAGCACCGTTATTTACTGCACCTATCGGCCCTGTCAGATCATGACAAAGCTTGGTGCATAACATTTCGGCCATTCGTAATTCTGCGGTCATTTTTTGCCCTGCGTATTGTACTCACCTCACACTAGGCGGCAAAAATAAATATTTGGTAAACCCCTCTATGAGCCATTCATTTTGACATGGCATTATTTAATTGTATTAATAGATTATTTTTAGCATTTTATGATGTATTTGATTCCAACACTTATTCTACGGCAGCACCCATGAGAACAGATTCTGTCGCGATACGCCTGCGCAAAGTGATGCAGGAACGTCAGCTTAACTGTGTGCAACTAGCTGAACGCGCTAATGTAAGGACATCATTCCTGTATGATATATTGAATGGCAAATCTGCCAATCCCTCAGCCGTGCAACTTGCCAAAGTTGCGGGTGCACTGGATATAAGCCTGTCATATCTCGCGGGCACCAGCAAACTGCATGCCCAGTACCCTGCGTCTGGACGAAATGATATCGCTTACACTGCCGTTGCCCGTATCACTCTCGACAAACATACCGGAAAAATTATTTCACAGGCCGATAAACAGGCTGATATGCAATTCCGCACTGAGTGGCTGGAAACCGACCTTGGCATATCCCCCACCGCTGCAAAATATTTTCGGGCAGTGGGTGACGATATGTCACCTGCCTTCCTGTGTGGTGATATTGTATTGATTGATACAGAATGTACCGCACCAGCCCCTCCGGGATTTTTCCTGATCTTTGACGGTGGAGGGCTGGCCCTGCGGCGTATAGAATTGAAAGGAAATCCCAAAGCATGGCGCATAAGGATATTGACTGAGAACCCGCGCTATTCGCCCGATGAGCGCAACCTGGGCGACATACTGATCGTTGGGCGTGCCGTATGGGTAGCGCGCACCATCTGAATCGTATCATCCCTTATCATATCCACTTTGCGATAAAGTGTTGAGCGGCCAATACCCAAACTGCGAGCGGCGCGGGAAACACAGCCGTTACTATAGCGGAGCACTGAGCGGATAATTTCCTGCTCCAGAATATGGAGCGGTTTGATATCACCCTTTTCATCGATCAGGAAACTATGCATCTGGCTCAGCATAATGCTGTTCTTCTCGTCATGCGTGATGCTGGCATTGGATGAAATATGCCGCTCCAGCCGATCAATATATCGGCGCATATGGGAAATAGTAATGGCATGCTGAATGGAAAGTTTGAGTTTTTCCATGGCTACGGGCTTGACCAGGAAATCGTGCACACCAATGCGCAGGGCTTTCTGTGCCAGCGATTCTTCGCCATATGGCAGCAGCAGAATAACTGGCAAACCTGCGCTTGCTGCCAGCATGGCAGATATTAGCCCCAGATAATCCTGCGCATCATAGCCATCGAGGGCAACCACGGCGGCTACTAGCTGTTGCTTTGATGCCAGCATGGCCATGGCCTCACCAGGCGCCACCTGTATGATGGACCTGGTTGGGAAAAAATCATGTAACTTGCTGAAATGTGAGTCCTTATCGTCGGCTATGTTTTCTGTAATAATGATGATTGTTTCCTGCATAGACTCCCCAAATCTGTATAGAACCTAAACAGCAATATGTATATTTTATACAAATAATCAATCAATAGTTGTTATTGTGGCCGGTTTTTTTTATCCGCCGGTTGTGTTAGCATCAGGGCTGACATATACAAAACAGTACTTATGATAAGACTACGCCTCATTTTCCTCGCTTTTGTACTGGTGGTAACACCAGGTTACCGTTTCCGTTGCTGGTGGGCCTGCAAGGACCAAACCGCTATCCAGCATGATTATACGGAGTTACGTGATCATTGCCGCGCCTATGCACAGCTCAAGCTGGATATGGTCATGCGCAACAACAATATCGAAGGAACGCCGCTTAATCGCCAGACACAGCTGGTCAACCTTTTCAGCGACTGCATGGCAACCAAAGGCTGGGATATCCCCAAAGGAACTACCGGTGGCACCACCCCGCCAGTACCCCCGATAGCAGATCTGGATAAAACACAACCCAGCAAGGAACAGAAGGTTGCCAACCAGCAGGAAAAGAAATGGTCCATTACACGTTCTTCAGAATGTGCATTCGCGCGGCATGCTGCTGCAAATTCCAGCATCTCTGCCGCACGTGCCAAAGCCTGCGATCTTGAATGCGAGCAACGGCTGAAAGAAGCTCCTGATGCGCCACGTCCGGCAGCCTGCCCTTCTATCGGACTATCGCCAAGCTATGCCAAAGGCGTAGAGCGCGAATATGACCCGGAAAATAATTAAACCGACTGACCGTTACCGCTGGATGAGCCAGCATCCGACCCATTAATTTTAACGCCAGGCAACCAGCCACGACGCTTAAAGAGCATGATCATGCCTACCGCTACCATCAGCATCATCAAAAGCGCGAAGGGATAGCCGAAATACCACTCAAGCTCTGGCATATTGAACGGCGATTTATCCGGATGGAAATTCATACCGTAAATGCTCGCAATAAAATTGAGCGGGATGAATACCGCCGATACCATGGTGAGGACTTTGACGATCTCATTGGTTTTATGCCCCTCATACGCAAGGAACGTGTTTAAGAGGCCAGAGGCCGTATCGCGGTAGAACTGCGTGAGTTCGTTCGCCTGTATGGAGTGGTCGTAGCAGTCACGCAGGTAATTGCGTGTGGGCTTGGTGATAAGCGGCGTTTCCTGCCGCATGATGACATTGATGACATCACTTGTCGGCCAGATGGTCCGATGCATGAGCAGCAAATCACTTTTAGCCAAGTGGATATGCTGAATGGCATCCTTATTTTCGCGCGCCTGCGGGTTGCCGGACATGATGTCATCTTCGATCTGCACCAGTTGGTGATTCATTTTATCCAGTATCGGGAAGTAATTATCGATGACTTCATCCAGCAGTGCGTAATATAAATAATCCGTCCCGGAGGTGCGTATTTTCCCAGTGCCACGGCGGATACGCTCGCGCACCTGGTGGAAGCTGTGATTGGCTTTTTCTTCGAATACAATCACCACATTCTTCTTCAGAAATATGCTGAACTGCTCGCTCTCGAACTGCTCAGAAACCAGCCCACCCTTCATGATAGTGAATACATAATTCTCGTAATATTCCACTTTGGGACGGCTGGTGGTATCGAGCACGTCTTCCAGCAGCAATCGTTCAAGCGAGAACATGGCACCAATCTTTTCGATCACATCAATGCTGCCAAGGCCAATAACATTGACCCACACAACCGGCCACGAGGTAAGGAACTGGTTGACCTCCTCTACATTTTTACAGGTATGCTCCACATAACCATCTGGCCCGTAGGCCATGACAAATACCTCGGACGGATGGGAAAGCGGGCTTACGGCAAGGGAACCAGGCGCAGACCCTGGGCGTGGCTTGTAGGAAGCGGGTATAATCCGCCTTTTTCTGAAAGGACGCCGGCGTACCATACAATCCTCCTCTTGCGCTGGGAGATTGGAACTAAAAACTTTGGCTTTGGTACTCTCAATCTCCGCTTAACTCAAGCGATTTTGCCAGTATAATCGCTCCCTATGACCAGAACCGCCATAACCTGTACCCGCCGCATTGAATTCGATGCCGCCCACCGCGTAATGCTCCATGAAAGCAAATGCCGGCATTTGCATGGCCACCGCTATGCCATTGAAGCCACCTTTGCCTCAGACGGGCTGGATGCGCTGGGGCGCGTGGTGGATTTCGGTGTGGTGAAGGAAAAACTCGGCGGCTGGGTGAATGAACATTGGGACCATGCCACTATTTTATTCGATAAAGATAAGCCACTGGGTGAGGATATCAGTAGGCACACTGGCCAGAAAGTGTTTTACCTTCAGGCAAATCCTACAGCAGAAAACATGGCGGATCACCTATTGAAGCGCGTATGCCCTGATTTATTCAAAGGTATGGGTATTAGTTGCACCAATATCCGGCTATATGAAACGCCGGGTTGTTACGTGGATGCTACGGCCTGACGAAGATTTTGTCATTCCCGCGCAGGCGGGAATCTCTGTAACCGCTTGTGCAGGCCGATAGGGAGATCCCTGCCTTCGCAGGGATGACTGTTATCAAGGATAAAGCCTCTGCACATTCCACCCGGTGCCATCCCGCGTAAATACCTCACGGTCATGCAGGCGGGCGGTGCCGTTATTCCAGAACTCTATCACCTCCGGTATAATGCGAAACCCTGACCAGTGTGGCGGGCGTGGTATCTCGCCAATGCCAAAACGTAGCGTTTCAGCGGCAACGACTTTTATCAATTCGCCTTTGCCTGATAGTGGCCGTGATTGTTTTGAAGCCCATGCGCCAATTCGGCTTTCACGCGGGCGGCTTTTGAAATAAGCATCCGCTTCGGCGTCACTCACCTGTTCGGCCTTACCCTCGATGCGTACCTGCCGTTCCAATGGCATCCAGTGGAAACACAGTGCCACATGCGGATTGGCTAGTATCTCGCGCCCTTTGCGGCTTTCAAAATTGGTGTAGAACACAAAACCGTGCTCATCCACAGCTTTAAGCAATACCATGCGGGATGATGGCCTGCCACCCTCGCCCACACTGGAAAGGCACATGGCCGTTGGCTCAGCAATGGTTTTGCATTTTTTGGCGTCTTCCAGCCATTGCTGGAATTGGGTGATGGGATTATGCATGATTTGGTACTCGGTACACAGTACCCGGTACACGGTCAATACCGGCTACAACACAGAGTACCGAGTACCGAGTACCGAGTACGCCTTTTGCTTTATGCTTCAATATACCTGACATGACACCCCTTATCAAGCATCAGCGCCTTGGCCGCTTCCGGTGTGACGGACACACCGGTATCATTTTCTTCCAGCGGCGCGCGCACAACACGGAAATTTTCCATGCTGGTGTTGCTTATCATATATTCCGGCTTGGGCATGAGCGAGCGAATGTCCGACACCACCGAGCGTTTGCTTTTACGCACCGTACGAATTTGGCTGCATTCTGCCTGCATGGTCGGGCCGGCATCAAACACATCGATATAACCCTGATGGCGGAACCCTTCGCGCTCCAGAAGTTGCTTGGCGGGACGCGATGCCTCAAGTGGTTGACCGATAACGGCCTGTGCCCGCTCATCCAGAAGGTTCACATAGATTGGGTATTTGGGCATCAGGTCAGAAATGAACTGACCACCCTGCGTGGCGTTGATGAAATCGGCGCGCTTGAAATCCATTTTGAAGAAATGCTGGGCAAGGTTTTTATAAAATGGCGATTCACCATGTTCATCCTGCACACCGCGAATTTCGGAAATGGCAATATCCGCAAAAATGTCAGGGAATTCTGCAATCATCAGATAACGCGAACGCGACAGGAACTTGCCGATACCATCACGGCGATAAGCTGGCAGCAGGAACAGTGAACCGATCTCGGTCGCGCCTGTATAGTCATTCACCATGTGCAGCACGCGCTGGAGCGAATACACCCCAAGCCCTTCCGATGCCTGTACAATGGTGGAAAGTTTATAAGAATAGAAAGGATGTTTCAAACCGACATGGGCGATTATACCAACCGTGCCCACCAGCTTATGCGCATCCGCGTCTTCCAGCACAAAGAGGAAACGTTCCTGATTTTCCGCTTCCGGTTTTCCGGCAAAACTCTCAACGGAACGGGCGATCTTTTTTTCCAGCACCTGAGGGTCAGCAGGCAGAGAGGTAAAGCCAATCCCTGCTTCTTTTGCGAGCGTAAGTATCTCCGCATGGTCGGAAGTTCTGACCGGCCGGACGACGATCATTTTTTTGCACCCGGACGCGCGAGGTATGCCGTCATGGTCTTATTCAGGCGGTCGATACCTTTTTTCATTTCATCCTGCGTAATAGTAAGCGGCGGCAGGAAACGCAGCACATTTGGCCCGGCCTGCAACATGATAAGCCCATGCGCACGTGCCGTTTCACATATCTCGCCCGCCTTGCCGTGCCATTGTGGATTAAGCTCAGCGCCGATCATCAGGCCACGCCCGCGTACTTCCTTGAACACACCGAACTGCTTGTTGATGGCAGCAAGCGCATCCATGAGTTCCTTACCACGGTCGCGTACATTCTTCATCGCTTCCGGTGCCTGCAGCTTTTTGAGAATGACGCGGGCAACGGCACATGCCAGTGGATTGCCACCAAAGGTGGAGCCATGGCTGCCGAACTGGAAGGTTTTTTCTGCTTTATCGCCGATCAAACATGCACCGATAGGGAAACCGCCACCCAGGCCTTTGGCCATGGTTACAATGTCCGGCTTCACGCCAGCTTCCGCAAAATGCGAGAAAAGTTTTCCGGTGCGACCCATGCCGCACTGGACCTGATCGAGAATTAAAAGCGCATCATACTTATGGCAGAGATTCTGCACATGCAGCAGGAAGCCTGGTGCTACGGGCGTGATACCGCCCTCACCCTGCACTACTTCCAGCATCACCGCGCAGGTGTTCTGGTTTACCATGCTGGTGATGGCATCAAAATCATTGAACGGGCAATATTTGAACCCGCCCGGCAGCGGCTCGAAGCCTGCGTGATATTTCGGCTGTGCCGTTGCGGTAACCGTTGCCATGGTGCGGCCATGGAACGAACCGGTGAAGGTTATGATATCGCGGCGTTCAGGCGGACGGCCTTTATCGGCAGCGTATTTACGAGCGATTTTAATGGCAGCTTCGTTCGCTTCACCGCCAGAATTGGTGAAGAATACGCGCTTGGCGAATTTAGAGGCTTTCACCAGCTCTTCGGCAAGGCGAACCACCGGCTCGGTGAAAAACATGTTGCTGGTGTGCCATAGCTTTTCGGCCTGGCCGATCAGCGCATCGATCAGATCTTTCTTGTGGTGGCCAAGTGCACAAACGGCAATGCCTGACCCAAAATCCACATAATCCTTGCCCTCTAAATCCCACATGATGGCACCCTTGCCATGATCCAAAATCATGTCACGTGGCTTGTAGGCAAAAGTATAATATTTGCGCCCCTTGGCGATGAGGTTTTTGGTCATGCCAGCGCGAATAGCATTATGGCCCACACGGGCGGAACCCGTTTTTTTGAGCTTCACGCCTTTCTTACTGCGGCGTTTTTTAGGCTTGAGCTTTACAAGGCGGTCAGTCATGCAAAAATTCCTTTTCAACCTGAGAAGCCTAGCCCAAAGAGGTTAAAAAATAAAGAAAAATGGGCTAAAAATTGGTTTCCCTGAAAGCATTTATGGGATTATACTTAAGAAAAATTAATTATTATCCCCTAAACTGCCCTATCATAACAACTGAGTGCAAACATGAGTAAAGACATCCCTGATATACATTCACTGGTCAGAGACAAAGAACTGGTGAGTATTATTTCCGATGCTGTGGATAAACTACCTCAAGACAATCTGTATAAGATTTTCTTTACGAAGCTTACAAAAAATCGCGAGCGCGATGCTAACGATCGCTTTGAGATCGGGAAGACAATTGCAGAGCTTGCTGACAAGCATCCCATAACGTTTGAGATCCCTAAAAACCCGGGCGAGATACCCACCGCTACCTTGCAAAAATATCTGCTGGCTTTTGATGCGCAGGAAATGAATGCGCTGGGCGTTGCCGGTGGCATCAGGAACACGGTAGGCAGGCGCAGCTTCCTGCGCACTGGCACTATCATAGCTGGTGCACTGGCAGCAGGCGGGGCAATCGGTTACATGGCCGCTGATAACAAAACTGGAAAGAACGATGCACCCCCCCCCAGACACCACAAACAGGCCGTACCACTGCTGTACCTAACCCCTTAGCATTACTGCTTACAGGCAGTGTGCTTGTAATACTTGCCCTGGTACAAAATTCACGCAAACAACGCCGTGAAAACCCGAGTATTGATTATGCCATGCAGCACCTGCCGGAAACCCTTACCGACATACTGATTGAGCAGGACAAGCAGATTAAAGCCGCGCTCGCCGCTAAAGCTGCACAAGGCCAAACTGGCAGTAGAAGTACTTAGGTAAAAAAAATCCCCGCATTTAGCGGGGATTTTCGTTTAGGCGAAGAGTTTCGCGTATTTGCGCTTAGCACGTTTTTCCTCTTTTCCCCTCTCCTTTTAAGGGAGAGGAAGAAGTAAGGATGCGTCAACATGACGTTATTACGCTATACACTATAACCTTTGCCTAGATCGACCTGCCGCCACCTCTTGGACGTTGCTGCTCCGGCGGCGGCTGTGTTAGGTCTATGTTCTCAAACGGTGAATCGCTCAGGAATTTCTTGCCGCGATCATCAGGCTCTACGCGTCCCACCTCATCTGCCCCAACACTACTGCTATAACGGAGATACTTGCTGCCCTTCACTGGCACAGATCCGGCAATTGCAGATACATGTGGTAACTCGTGCTCAGCCAGCGCTTGTTCAATCTCTTGCATCATGGCGTGCCAACGCGGCGGGGTATCGTTCAGTGTCGCATAATACAGCACAATATTTTTTTTGGATTGGATATGATGTTTACCCCGTTCCTCATCCCACCTTTCATCACCCACCGTATCAGGACGCATGACTTTCGCACCAACCCGGTATCTGGTAATGATGGGCCGGATGAGTTCCCATGCTTTTTCTATGGTAGCGATGGCAGCTTCTTTTTCCTGCGGCGTGGTGATACTGTCTTTATGTACATCAACAAGGCCTATATGCACTTTCCAGCTACGTCCGTAAACCTCAGGACAATCACCAACAGCTTGCAACTTTGCACGTAGCGAATCCTTTGGCAGGTACTCAACAAACGCGTGCTGCTTAGCCAACGTGTAATCACCACAAGGCAGTGCTGTATCCTGCCACGGCGCTGCATCCGGCAGCGTGTGGTATTCCCTGTAAGGGGGTGGATTTACAGCGCCCTCCATGACCAATCTTTATGCAAATAATTTAGCAAACTTGCGCTTGGCGCGTTTTTTCCAGTAGCCGCGGTGATAGGCATCTGATGCCAGCAGTGGCAGCACGCTGCCTGCTTCGGCAAACACCATCTGCTCATAAGCCGTATCCACCTTGCCCCATGAAGATGCTTCCTTCAGGGTGGAGGATGAACATGCGCCGTCGCGCACGTCAGCCACGGTGATCTGCACGGCGTATTTGTGCATTTCAGCATCAACACCAAGGATTTCAGCGCAAACAACCGTGTCCTGCACGAAGTTCTTAGGCACGCCGCCACCCACCATGAGGAGGCCTGATGTACCGCCTTTGATCTTGATGTCGGTCAGTTCGCGGAAATCTGCGATGCTATCAATGGTGAGGTATGGCTTTTTCTTTTTCATGCGCTCTACCTGATGCACCACAAGGCCGAAGCCAGCAGATGAATCGGTGAAGGCAGGGCAGAAGATCGGCACACCGTTTTCATATGAACGCTGAATGAGCGAATCTTTTTTCTTGCCGTTCTTCACCAGCCATTTGCCCATCTCATGAATGAACTCACGGGATGAATATGGGCGTGGCTCAAGCGAATCCGCGATCTCTTTGATGGTATGGTCGCACGCCTGAAGCTGCTCTTCATCGATGTAGGTATCATAGATACGGTCGATGTAATTATCACGGAGCGTCTTGTCATCCATGAACTGGCTGCCCTGATAATGCTTGAAACCCAGTGCTTCGAAGAAATCCATATCCACGATGGAGGCACCGGTTGATACAATCGCATCCACCATGTTGTTCTTCACGAGGTCTACATAGAGCTGCATGCAACCACCCGCAGAGGTGCTGCCGGCAAGCGTCAGGAAAATGCTGCAGGATTTGTCTTTCAGCATCATGTTGTATATCTCGGTCGCCTTCGCGAGGTCACGCGAGGTGAACGACATGCCAGCCATTGAATCAATGATCGGGCGCGCGTCAAACGACGTGATGTCGATGTGCTCCACCTCTTTGGTGAGCAGGTTATGCTTGGTGTTGGTCTTCTTTGCGGTCGTTTTCATTTTTTTCTCTTTGTGTTGGTGTGGGTGCGAATGCGGGTGTTATGGAAGCATATTTCACTCCCACCCACACCCGCACCAGCACTAATTAACTGCGGCTCTATTCAATATCGGCTTATCGCTGACTTCCACCGTTTTGGTATCACCAAAACCGTTGAAGTTGGTACGCATGGTCGCGCCATACGAACCCAGCTGGCCGATCTCGATCCAGTCGCCTTCAGCAATATCCTTCGGCAGGTGGAACGGGCCTTTCATGGCATCCATGCTGTCGCAGGTCGGGCCATAGAAGGTGAATTCCTGCTGCTCATCAGACAATTTGCGACCGGGGCGCATAGCCTTCACCGGATACACAAAGCCCGGAACGCCAGCATCGAACAGGCTGCCATAGGTACCGTCGTTGAGGTACAGCGCATTGCCCTTGCGGAGCTCCACACGCACCACAACAGAGCCACCTTCTGCAACCAGCGCACGGCCGGGCTCAGCAATAAGCTGGCAATGACCGAACTGCGCCTGTGTAGAAGCGAGGGCCTTCTTGATGGCTTTCATATACTGCGTCAGCGGCTGCGGCATGATACCCGGATAGATGGACGGGAAACCGCCACCAATATCCAGCATGTCAATACGCACGCCACTGGCATCAATGAGCTCGGATACTTTATGGATGGCAACGCTGTAGGCCTCCGGTTCCATACACTGTGAACCCACATGGAAACACACACCCATGCGGCTAGCCACCGCACGAACGGCCTGCAGCAATGCAGGAGCTTCTTCCGGGGTCGCGCCGAATTTACCGGCGAGACTCAGGTAAGCCGTGTCGTTCGGAACGGTCACACGCACATAGAGGTTCAGGTCATCGGCATTGCCGGTGACTTCCATGATTTTTGCAAGCTCCTCATGGCTATCCAATGAGAAATCACGCACGCCATATTGGAAATACGCGGCACGGATCGCCTCACGGCCCTTCACAGGGTGCATGAAATAAAGTTTTGCATCTGGCACAAGGTCAGCCACCAGCTTCACTTCAGCCAATGATGCCACATCAAAATGTGAAACGCCTGCGCGCGCGAGGTAACCAATCACCAGCGGGTCTGGGTTGGTTTTCACGGCAAAGAGCGTATCCCCGGGGAATAGTTTTATGAAACGGCGAGCGGCGTTCGCAATGGTAGTAGGCCGCAGGCAATGCACAGGGATTTCCGGGCGTGTCTCGCGCACCAGTTGCTCGACCGAGCGGAAACGCTCCGGCAACGGGGCCTGTTGCGGATAAACCTGTGGTGTTTCGAATTCTTGGAGTGGGAGGACGCTTTGGCGTCGGAGTCGGCCGTCAGGCTCGAGAGGGGCATTTTTCATCTATCTTAGTACCTATATATCTATGGTTATGGTCTTTAAGGCTCGCCGAGGAGAACCGCGACAAACCGCTTTTTCAGGCGTTGTTTGGTTTCAGATGTAAACATATAGTTCCTATACGTTGTTAACGATGTGACTTCTATAATTAAAGCCGAGTTAATAATAAAGCAAAAACATGCAACACTTAAGAGTTTTTTTCAAAAATTTTACCCCCTGCCCTAGAGCGCCCGGCAAAGTGACCGCCAGCGGCTGCAAAGACTAGACAGAACCAAGCAAAATCGCTACATCAGACGGGTATTCACATTCAGGAGAACGCTATGTCCCGCCGCCAGCACTTTGAAACACTCGCCATCCATGCCGGCTACAAGCCGGACGCCACCGGTTCGCTTCAGCCGCCGGTCTATAACAGCGTGAGCTTCCAGTTCCGCGATGCCGAACATGCCGCCAACCTCTTTACCCTCAAGGAAGTGGGTTATGTCTATTCCCGCCTGACCAACCCTACCGTGGAAGCCCTGCAAAACAGGCTTGCCGCGCTGGAAGGTGGCGTGGGTGCCGCGGCTACCAGCTCCGGCCACGCAGCGCAGATGACCGCACTTTTCAACCTGATGACTGCCGGGGACGAGTTCGTTGTTTCCAACCGCCTGTATGGCGGCACCACCAGCCAGTTCAAGAACAGCTTCGTGCAGTTCGGCTGGAAAGCGCATTTTGTGGATATCACCGACCATGCGGCGGTGGAAAAAGCCATTACCCCTAAAACCAAGGGCATTTTCTGCGAAAGCTTCGCAAACCCTGCCGGTGTGGTGGCCGATATTGAGGCTTTGGCCAAGATCGCCCACAAGCACGGCATCCCGCTGGTCGTGGATAATACCATGGCAAGCCCTTACCTCATCCGCCCGATCGAATGGGGTGCGGATATTGTGGTACACTCCACCACCAAATTCATCACCGGCAATGGTTCAGCCATGGGCGGCATCGTCATCGATTCCGGTAAGTTCAACTGGGCACAAAATGACAAATTCCCGATGATGGTGCAGCCCGACCCATGCTATGACGGGCTGGAATTCTTCAAAACCTTTGGTGAAATGGCATTTACCATGCGCGCCATCGCCGTTGGCCTGCGTGATCTTGGTGCCTGCCAGAGCCCAACCAATGCCTCACTTACCATGAATGGCCTGGAAACCATGGCACTGCGCGTGCAGCGGCACTGCGATAATGCATTGAAGGTCGCAGAATTCCTCTCCAAACATCCGGAAGTGAACTGGGTGAGCTATGCTGGCCTTCCAGACAGTCCATACCATGCGGTTGCGAAAAAATATTCGCCGAAAGGCTTTGGTTCAGTCTTCACTTTTGGCGTGAAGCGTGGCTATGAGGCAGCTAAACAAATGGTAGAAAATCTGGAACTGGTGTGCCATGTGGCAAACATTGGCGATACCCGCACCCTCATCATCCACCCGGCATCCACCACCCACCACCAGCTTTCGCCGGAACATCAGGTGAAGGTAGGCATCAAGCCGGAAGGCGTGCGCATCTCCATCGGGCTGGAACATGCCGAAGATATCATGGCGGATTTCGACCAGGCACTGAGAGGTGCGGCAGGAAAAGCCAAAGCGGCTTAGCGGCCGATACCCGCGCCATTAGCGGTTTGAAAGCCGTTATTGGCAAGCCAGTCGTTGAAGGCATTCTGGCGGGCCATGCGCGCATTGCGGCCGATCATGGCACCCACCTCATCCGGCGGGTTCTTCATGTCATTACGTAATTGAATCTGCTCAGCTTCTGACAGGCTGCTCCAATATTGCTGTTGCTCAGCCTTGCTCACGGAACCGAAAGGCTTGCCAAGCTTAAATGCTATCCACGCCGCTTCTTCGGTCTGCGAGTGCACGCGATGCATGATTTCCACGGCTGTATCCCTTGGTA
>CAZAQK010000011.1:0-24176 GCA_964487265.1 uncultured Rickettsiales bacterium
CCACCTGCCATAAAGTACGTGATATAGCCATAACTCTCTGAGAATATGCTGTTTTATTGCTTTGACAGCCCCGTGGGCGGCTGTTACAATCGTCGCTCGTCAAAATTTTAAGGCCCGAAGGGGGGTATGTTTTTTTGGTAGAAGTAATTGTACGCGATAACAACGTGGATCAGGCACTGCGCGCATTGAAGAAAAAGATGCAGCGTGAAGGACTTTTCCGCGAAATGAAAATGCGCCGTCACTACGAAAAACCAGCAGAAGCTCGTGTTCGCAAAGCCGCTGAGGCTAAGCGTCGCGCCCGTAAACTGGCACGCAAAAATTCCGATCGTAACGAGTAATCGTCCCCGGGTATTTTAACGAACAACGCACAAAATCAGGGTATATTCCCGCTGTTTTGTGCGTTTTTTGTTAATTTTTCCGGCGTTTTCTGCTATATTCAGCTTAGTAGCTTGCAGGAGAGATGCTTTATGAAACACTCATATGCTTTAGCCGTTCACCGCACCAACCCATTCGTGATGGCAGCACGTTCCGCAAAAACTGCGGTACTTGCCCTCGTTGATTTTATGTATGGCACACCGGATCGCACACGGCTTACCTGTTTTTTTGCCTGCGCATTGCTGTTGCTGGGTGCCACGATGGGTGATGGCACGCAGCATGCCGTATGCCCTAATACGCTTTAGATAACCAGTTCTTGATATAACCAGTTTCATCACTGCTCATTAGAGCAGGAGCATGACCTGCATTTTTCACTTCGTAATACGTTAGTGCAGGATGCTGTGCCCGCATTTGTATAGCGGTTTCATGGGTAAGTATATCTGAATGCTCGCCACGGATCAGCAGCGTTGGAATAGGTTTCACGGCTTCCCAAAGCGGCCACATATTTACATCGGCTGGCTCCACTGATTTCATGGGTGCAACGATCGCAGGATCATAATGCATGCACCATGAGCCATCCGCATCCTGTATCAAGCTACTTGCAAATATTGCCTGCCAGTGCGCTTCATCCGGAATGCCGAAAGGTTCACAAATAAGCCGCAGATGGTTTGTCGCTTCAGCATAGGTTGCAAATGTGGTTTGCACACCGGCATAGCTTAATATGCGCTTCAGCCCAGCCACTGGAATATGGCAGCCAATGTCATTCAGCAGCAAGGATTTAATAAGCCCGGGACGCATGTTGGCCATGGTCATACCAATAATGCCGCCCATGGAAGTGCCTATCCAATGCACGTTTTGCAGCTTTAAAACAGCCAGCAGGTGGAAAATATCTGCAATATAGGTGCTGGTATTGTAATCGGCGGGGGTATTCAACCACTCGCTACTGCCACGCCCAGGCATATCAATGCACAAAACCTGATATCGTTCAGCCAGTACG
This sequence comes from uncultured Rickettsiales bacterium, assembly GCA_964487265.1. Lineage (GTDB taxonomy): Bacteria > Pseudomonadota > Alphaproteobacteria > Rickettsiales > SXRF01 > CAZAQK01. The sequence continues at coordinate 1,373 of CAZAQK010000011.1, forward strand.
CTCGCCAGCTCATCAAAATCCTGCGCATTTCTGGTGAGTCCATGAATGCACAAAATGGTCTCGCCCGTATTTCCCCAGTGACGGTAACTCAGGCGATGCGGTTGCTGGCTTGCCGGTTTGAAGGCTTCAGGATGCGCAGCTATGGCAACCGAAGATACGACCGGTTGCATCAGCAATGAATTTTTAGGAATTTTGACAAGAAGCCGTATATCACCATGCGAACCAGCCATGTGATAATGCCGCCGAGCAAAAACCCACCTACTACGTCTGCCGGGAAATGCACGCCCACCGCCATGCGCGACCATCCGACGCCTAATGCCACCACCACTGCGATCCAGCGTATATTCTCAGACATGACAGGCCAGAGTGCCACCAGCATGAACATAATGAATGTGGCGTGTCCGCTTGGGAAGCTCAGCGTTGCCTTTTCTTTTTCCTGCGGCTCGATCCATGTCACATCCTTGCTGTCCAGCCGTTCGTATGGCCGTTCATATGCCAGCTGATGCTTGATATATTTTGCGGTTAGGCCCATAGCGGGATAGCCAGCGGTCAAGACCAGCAGCACACCAAACCAACGTGTTATATGCAACCTGACAGGGCTATTATTGATGGTTTTTTTAACCAGTGTAGTGACAACAGCGCATATAACGGCCAGCAGAAAATAATAAGGGAAGAGTTCATGTTTTCCCATGGCAGATAGCATCTGCATGATGTGATCATATAATGGGCTATGGATGCTGTTGACCTGCAGGAAAATCCATTCATTGGCTCCATGCCAGTCATACAGGTTTTCCTTCAGGCTGCCCATGGAGCCAAAGTCATTATATAAATCGTTCAGGTTTTTGTGCTTATCGTCCAAGGGTCATCCCATTCATAAGGATTGCAGGTGCTTTATTTTGCATAATATCCGCTACGATGGAAGCACTTCCAGCCGCCTGTGTCCAGCCGAGCGTTCCATGGCCGGTGTTGAGGAATAAATTCACAAAAGCTGTGCGGCCAAGTACGGGTAACCCGGTCGGTGTGGAAGGACGCAGGCATGCCCATTTGCTGATAGGCTGCTCCCAATCCATTTTGGGCAATATGCTTTTTGCTGCTTTCAGGATAGGGCGGATACGTGCTTCATTCAGCCGGTCATTATATCCGGCAAATTCTGCGGTGCCTGCGATTCGCAGTTTGCCGCCGATGCGTGTGTATACCACTTTATATTCATTATCGGTGATGCTTGAAACAGGGCAATATTCATTGGCATCCAGCGTGAGGCTGTATCCTTTCATGGGATAAACAGGTATACGAATACCAATTCTCTTCAGCATGGGCGTTGAATAGCAACCCAGTGCCATCACAAAACCTGCGGCATCCATTTCACCCTGATTGGTTCGGATGGCAACCACCTTATTTTGTTCGGTTAGCAGCTCTTTTATCTGCAGGTCATATATGAACTGCACCCCTAGTTGATTCTTTGCATATTCAGCCAGTTTATTGGTGAATATATGTGCGTCGCCCACTTCATCCATGATGGCATGGACGCCACCTGCAATTGGACGAGATGTGTGTGCAAGAGCAGGTTCTGCTGCAATACATTCATCACGTGAAATGATTTTTTGTACGCATCCGAACTTTGCCTGGAATTCCGCCTGCGTGATGGCTTCCTTGAAATCAGCATCCGTTCCGTAAAGCTGTAATATGCCTTTAGAGGTGTAATCAAAATCAATGCCGGTTTCCTGAGCAATGCGTTGCGTTTCCTGCCGGCTATACAGATTTAGCCTGAGCAGGTTCACACAATTTTCACGTGCACGTTCAGTTGTGCAGTTCCTCAGGAAGCTTAGCCCCCATTTCACCATGGCAGGGTCGGCTCGAAGCCGGAAAACAAGCGGAGCATCAGGATGCACAAGCCATTTGGGTAATTTTTTCAACACTTGCGGAGTGGCCCAGGGTTCGGCTGTGCCATATGAAAGCTGGCCGCCATTGGCAAAGCTGCATTCCGCCGCGCCGGATGATTTTCGGTCTACCACGGTCACCTGGAAGCCGCGTTTGGCCAGTTCATAGGCCGTGGTGACGCCAAGCAGTCCAGAACCAAGAATAATAATTTTCATGTATAACAATATGTTAGTTTATTTTGCGGCCATTGTAGAACAATTTAGTTACCTAGTTATTGATAAGTAAGCCCATTGAAACAAAACTGCAATAATACTGTGCTATGATAATGGCGTACCAATAGGAAAAATTCATAGTTTCTTAAGCAACCTATTGTAAAAACAGTGAATAAAACAGGGTAAATCATGTCTGTAGGACGTCTGCAATCCGATCCGTTATTCCAGGGGTTAACCCGGCCAACCATGATCCTTGGTGTGAGCTACATGTATTTCGTGATCAACGCTGTTGTCAGCATGGTCACGTTCATCAATATGCAGAGTTTTGTCATGATACTTATCGTTGCACCCATTGTGCATATGATAGGCTATATCATCTGTCTGAAAGAGCCACGCGCTATCGAACTTTTCATTATCAAGATAAATAAAGGTTATAAGTGCATGAACCGTGGCTATCACGGCTATACCAACTCTTACGATCCATATTGATATGATGTTAATGCCACGCCGCCGCAGAACAAAAAAAGCTTCCTACGCGAAGCTTGAAGTACCTACATCGACTTTTATCCCTTATGAATATCACTGGGACAGGGAAACTATCGTCACCCACAAAAAAGAATTCCTGCAGATCATTAAGCTGGAAGGATTTTCATTCGAAACCGCGGATGATGAAGACGTAGACATGAAAAAAATGGTGCGTAACTCCCTGCTGAAAAGCATGGCGGATGGCACCTATGCAGTGTGGTTTCATACCATCAGGCGCAGGCAGAGTGCGTATCCTGGCGGCCGGCAGCCTCCGGGTTTCCCGACCTATCTGGATAAAAAATGGCGTGAGAAACATCACTCTAAAGATTCTTACGTCAATGAACTTTACATCACGGTCATCCGCAAGCCGGATACGAAGGGTGCTGCAAAAATCCATCACTTCATGAAGAAGGCATCTGATGTCAGCAGCAAGGCCAGCAGTATTGAATCAATGCGTGATTCATATAAAGAGCTGGCGGAAGCGGTGAACCGTCTGGTTGCAACCATGAAAGATTATGGTGCGCGCCTGCTTACCACCTATGAAACAGAACACGGCACATTCTCGGAGCCGATGGAGTTTCTTGGTAAACTCGTGAATTGTGGTTTTTCGCAGCCCATGCGTTTCCACCACGAAAAGATCGCCACTGCGCTTCCTATTTATCGCCTGTATTTTGGGGACAGGGCGGTGGAGGTGGCAGGTGGCCCCAGGAAACGGTATGGTGGCATTATCAGCATCAAGGAATATGCGCCTGCAACGGCGGCAGGTCTGCTGGATGGATTCCTGCAGCTACCTTTTGAATTTGTTATTTCACAGTCCTACACATTCCATAACCGCAGCGTGAATATCAACCGGATGCAGATCCGCCAACGGCGCATGATGGCGGCTGAAGATGCTGCTATCTCGCAGATCGCGGAAATTTCCGATGCGCTTGATATGGCGATGAGCGGCCACGTGGCGTTCGGCCCGCACCACATGACAGTGATGTGTTATGAGGAAAGCCTGCCGGAACTGGAAAAAGTACTGTCACTGGCTATCGCTGAGCTTGTGAATCTCGGTATCAATCCGGTGCGTGAAAAATTCGTGATGGAGCCTGCCTACTGGGCGCAGCTACCAGCAAACTTTGATTGTATTGCGCGCGGCTCCGATATCAGCACCATGAACCTTGCCGGTTTTGCCAGCATGCATAATTATCCTACAGGCAAGATCGCAAATAATCACTGGGGCGATGCGGTGACGGTGTTTGATACTTCATCTGGCACACCGTATTTCTTCAATTTCCATGCGCGTGACGTGGGGCACACCACCATCATTGGCCCAACCGGTGCCGGTAAAACCGTGCTGCTCAATTTTCTCTGTGCGCAGGCGCAGAAATTCAACTGCCGGATATTCTTCTTCGATAAAGACCGTGGTGCGGAAATTTTCATACGCGCGATATCAGGCAAATACACTATTATTGAGCCTGGCAAGAAATGTAATTTCAATCCGCTCCAACTGCCCGACACACCAGAAAACCGGACATTTATTGCTGAGTGGCTGCATACGCTGGTGACCGTGCATGATGAGCCGTTCACGGCTGAAGATATGGAGCGTATCAACGAAGCTGTGGCTGGTAACTTCAAGCTGTCCAGGAAAGACAGGATGCTGCGTAACATTGCAGCCTTCCTTGGTATGGAAGGCCCCGGCACTATGGCGACACGCCTTAAGATGTGGCATTCCGGCGGTCCATATTCCGGATTATTTGATAATGAAACGGACGTGGTGGATTTTTCCATCGGTAATGCGTTCGGTTTTGAAATGGGTGAGGTGCTGCGTGAGCGCATGAGCCTTGAGCCCACACTGCTTTATTTATTCCACCGTATTTCATTGTCACTGGATGGAACGCCTACCGTTATTGTTCTCGACGAAGCATGGGCATTGATTGATAATAAGATATTCGCAGGCCGTATCCGTGACTGGCTGAAAACGCTGCGTAAGCTGAACGGCATGGTAGTATTTGCTACACAAAGTGTGGAAGACGCATCAAACAGTGCTATTTCTGAAACATTGATCCAGCAAACAGCAACCCAGATATTCCTGCCAAATCCAAAGGCTACCGATGCGTATAAACGTGCATTCATGGTGACGGACAGGGAATTCAACCTGCTGAAAACGACCGATCCCGCCAGCCGTTATTTCCTGGTGAAGCAGGGGAAAGACGTGGTGGTTGCCCGTATTGACCTTTCAGGCATGGACGATGTGGTGAATATTTTATCAGCACGTGCAGAAACAATCGTAATACTGGACGAGATCCGCGCCAGAGTCGGCGATGCGCCGGAAGCATGGATGCCATTGTTCCAGGAAAAAGTAAAACTGGAGAAAGAAAAGTTTGCAAGCAAAGAAACCAAACGATAGCTTTTTTAAGCGGCTGATATTGATATGTCTGGCTGTGCTGGTGGTTTCGCTGCACTCTACGGGTGTGTATGCCTACGATTTCCGAGATGATATAGAAGTTATCGATTCTCAAGGCAGGATTTGTCATAATCCTGATGGAGACTCCGACCCTGATAATGATGGATATACAGCGCGTATTGTGACCTGCATAAAAGAAACTATTCTCACTGCAGTTAATGATTTTCTCCAGCAGTTCTGTGATTATTTAAGCAGTACCATTGCAGCGGCGGGTACCTTGGCTGTTGCGCTGTGGGGAGCACTGCTGGTAACAGGAAAAAATTCTGCACCTGTCAAAGACGGCGCCGTACTTATGGTTAAACTTGGTGCAGTTTTGATGTTTACTAATAATTTTTATGATATGTTTCCGGTGTTCCTGGATTCCATCGAAGAATTACTAGGCATGCTGACCAGCCAGATGAGTTTTCCATCGCCATTTGGTTGCGATTTGGATGGTGCCAGTGGTTCTATAATAGTATGGAAGCGTGTGGATTGCATGATTGATGCATTGATTGGGGGGATTTTCAGCCCATTCAATATATTCCTGGGTATCACAGGTTTTCTAGTTGCTGCTTTATTCTCGCAAACGGTTGGTCTGTTTATTGGTTTGTTAGGTTTTATGGTGATTGCCCAACTATTGTGGGCATTGGTGCGTGGCCTTTATATTTTTATCAGTGCTTATCTGGCGTTTGCGTTGATGGTGTGTATTTCACCTTTATTTATCCCGATGATTTTGTTCCGCGCCACATTCGGTTATTTTGAAAAATGGTTGCGCATAACAATGGGCTTTATCCTGCAGCCGATTTTTCTCTTCACCTATATTTCCCTTCTGATGGCGGCATATAACGTGGTGGTCTATACCGGCACAAACTCACTTTATAAAACGATCGCGGGGGATGCCGTAGACGAACCAGATTTCAGGCTGGGAAGCTGGCTGTTCGAGAATGGTGTCTATGCCAATACTTCCCAGAGCAGCCAGGCTTATAACGTTGATCCAAAGAAGGTCATCGAAGGCATTGGGATGCAGAAAATCAATACCGGTGTAATGGGTAGTACGCGTCAGCTGGGTGAAGATCCTGAAGTTAAAATGACAGAACAGGTAACGGATCCCAGCGAATGGCGTGAAAATTCAGGTTTGCCTAGGGATATCTTTTCCAATCGCCTATTACCGCTCAATTACTTCATTGTGGATTTACCAGTAAAGGCAATTGATTGGAAAGCGCTTTCAGAATTAAATGGTTATGATGCAGATGATCCGACGGATTATTGGATTGATTTGATGCTGTCGTTCCTCATGGCGGTACTGATATCATACATTTTCCTGCTGATGATTGACCTGCTGCCGTTTATTGGTTCTGGCGTTGCCGGTGATGTGCTGTCCATGCCTGCCTTTGGTACTGGGCCATTTGCGCCACCTGGAGATGGTGTGATGTCCAACTTTAAGAACCGAGTTATGGGTAATCTCATAGGGGGCAAAGGATGAGGTCAATCTTCCCCATGCCCCTTATTATTATTATAAGTCTGTTTTTTATGACGCTCAGTGCGCCCGCCTATGCGTTGGAGCTTGATGATTGCACCGGTGGGTCACTTCCTGATTATGCTTATACAAGTAAAGTGGTTGTTTGCGTTACGGTTTCTCTCATTGATGCGTCTCGCCAAATGGCTGTGGCTCTTGCCAGATATATGGCACCGATTGCTCTTGCAATGCTTGCGCTTGCTGTTGCCTGGCTGGGTACGCAGATTCTTGGTGGGGAAAGGCAATTAACACAAAAAGCAATGGCGCTATTTCTGAAAGTCTTTGTTGTATCAATGTTTTTTTATTTCACCGACGCAATAACAACGCTTGTGCTTGAAATACTAGCCCAGTTTCTTTCCATGCTTAACGGTACTTATGAGCCCTTTACCTTCATTGATTCGATGATAGGCAAATTGCTCGGATTTGGCCCTACTATCACGATGATTCAAGGCCTGATAGGCATCATGGGGGCAACGCTGATGTCCTCCACAACCGGTATTTTCCTCTTCATGGCCGGCTTTGTTGCATTACTGGATCTCTTCTTTTTTGCCTTTACGGTCGTGTTTACTTATCTGCTGGCTATCATGCTGATTTGTTTTATGCTTGCACTGACTCCACTTTTTGCGCCCATGTTGCTGTTCTATTCGACAGAAAAATATTTCAATAAATGGTGGCATATCATAATTTCAGCGGCGCTTGTGCCTATATTAATGTTTACGTTCCTCTATTTTTTTATACGAATATTTGGCACATTGATCGGGGATATTTTTGAAATATTGGGATATCCTTGTCCTGGCGGCAATCTAATGGCGTGTGATGATCCTGATTTTACGCCTTACTGGCGTACGAACCAGCCGTTATTCGCGTGGCTTATGCCTGCCGATCCCAGTTTTTCACAACAGATTCAGGATATGTCTAAGGTAGATAAGCTGAGCACACCAGCGGTGCAATCCAATGTTAATCCATTATTGCGCAGGGCGTATAATACGAATATGGCCAATGTGCCAGGTGTGGATTTTGGCCCTAATAATGTGTCTATTACTGAGCAATTGATGTTTTCCTTTATCAGCCTGTGGATTTTTGCATCACTGATGAAATCAATCATTACGAAGATACCGAACATTGCGGATGATATTGCCGGTTCGCTCAACCGTATCACCGTACAACCTACCCAGATCGAAAGCACCGTTCGCAAAACATTGGGTGCTACACCTGAACAATTACAAAAGACTTCTGCTAATATCACTGATAATTTAAAGCAAACAATTGAAAATGCGAGAAATATGACCACTAATAGAAAGGGAAGACAGCAATAAAACCGTAACATTAGTATGGTATGATGCGAATCGTATGTTCTCAATAAACAAACAGTTTCAACGTCTCAAGGCATGTCGGAATTCCGGCATTCTACTGGTTATGGTTGCCATATTAGGGGTTGCAATTGCCGCACCTGTAATGGCGCAGATGCCTAGTGCGCCGAGCGGAACCTGCACAATGGATCCTCAATTCAATCCCACACCTCCTGGCCCTGGTGAAGGTATTGTGTCCAGGATCGTTGAGAATATTAAAAACGTGCTTGATACGTTAACGGCGCAGATTTTTCAGCAAGTAGCTGGCAATGGTGGCTTCCGGCAAATGGCTGGTGCTGCGGTGACATTATACGTAGCTGTATATGGCACTTTATTCATGTTTGCCATGGTGCAGATTACGCTCTTTGATTTCGCTGTCAGAATGATTAAAGTGGGCATTATCGTTGCATTGATCAGTCCCGGAGCATGGGGATTTTTCAACGATAATGTCGTTACTTTCTTTAATGATGGTACTGACTCACTCATAGCCGAACTAAGTCAGATTGCCGTGGCGGGCATTTCAGAGCCGGTCAATCCGGGAGATCCACCCTTTGCCGTGCTGGATGATGCCATTGCTACTGCCATGTCGGCAAAAATGGCTGTTACATTGCTTGCCATGTTTTTTACTGGGCCATATGGCCTTCTGTTTGGCTTGTTGCTGCTTATGGCACTCGGTTCTTTCATGCGTGCGCTGCTCACGGCAGCATGGGTATATCTCATGTCGCTTGTCGTGAAAACACTGCTGTTTGGCACCGCCCCGATGTTCATATTATGCCTGTTGTTCAACCGAACGCGGCATATCTTCCAGGGCTGGCTCAACCAGGTTATCAACGCATCTTTGCAACCCATATTCCTATTTGCTTTTTTTGCGTTCTTCTGTCGGCTTATTGAGTCATCAATGAACACCATTCTAGGTGTGCATGTGTGCTGGACGGAATCGATGGAAGCTGTGCGCGGTACGCCATTTTATACCCACTACTGGCGATTTACCTATAATGATGAGCCTTATGGCGGGCCATGGAATTGGACTGGCACTAATCAACCGCTCTCACCAGCGTTCCCACTTGATATATTAGATGTCCTGATATTCCTTATTTTAGCCGAGCTTGCCAGCCGCTTTAATAACGTTGTGCTCATGATCGCCCGAGATCTGGCTAACGCTGCTACGAGCCTCGCTGACTTCAGGGGGGCTTTGTCTGAATGGATGTCACCGGTTAAAGGCCGCAAAGGTGAAGCACCTGGTGATATTGGGCGTACGGAAGAAGTGCGTAATGTCATGCGCCGTGAAACGGCTGGCGGTGCTGGCGGTGGTGCAGCATCTGGAGAGAGCGGCGCCGTAGCATCTGCTGAAGGTGGTGGTGCAGGCGTTATGGATCAGGCAAGGCAGCGCGCCTTCCCGCCTGGGGGTGACAGATAAAATAATGTTGCTATCGCCATGTTTTTATCAATAATGTTACCGATATGAATGGCATTGGAGATTCTATGTCCCGAGCGTTTTTACTATGCATCATGCTGACTGTTCTAACCGCATGTTCCAACGAAGTGATCGATCTTAAAAGCCCATGCGTGGGTGCAGAAAACAGCCCTTGTGACCGCAGGCCTGTTAACGATGGTGTTTGGCAGGGCTGAGCCGCCTAGCGGCCTTCTTTTTGTGCGGCCTTGGCAAGTTTTTCGAGTTCTTCCTGCGTCAGCAGGGCGTTGCGCACGCCATCGGCACCCGGTAGCCACACCAGGCTGAGTCTCTTTGGATCGCGCGCAAACACACGTTCTTCCTGCATCATGCCAAAGTTTGGCGGAATGTTATTCTTGGCGAGGCCAACAACAGTGTGCGGACCCTCTCTATATAGCCCTACAACTACACGCGGCCTGTCTACAAATACTTGAGAGCCCCTCAAAAGGTCCAATACTTCCCTTGCCGAATGAGGATAGGCACCTTTCTGCAAGTGATGGATTAGCAGTACAGCCGTATTCTTTTTAATGGCAAATTCTTCAATAGCCTCAAAAAAATCGCTTGCTGCCGTGGAATCTTCTTCATCGCCTACTAAAAATTTTCTGGCTGGATCGATGATCATAAGCGGCACTTCAGGTATCTTATATAACCGCTTCAAATGCTGTGCAAAAGTAACCCCTTCGCCAAAATCAGAACGCTGGAACATGAGCCGGCGGCCTTTGCCTTTAGGATCAAGGATAGCAGCGCGCGCATTTAAAATAGGCGGGCCGTCCTCGCCGGAAAAATAAACGCATATACCTTTGCATTTTTCAATAGATACCCTCTGGCCCAGCCAGCGTGGTGCTTCCTCGCCGGCTACATAATCCGTGGCAACCATAATGGCTAGTTGATGTAAAAGGCTGCTTTTCCCGGTGCCACCTGAACCGGCTATCATGGTCACGCTGCCGCGCGGGATAATACCCGGCACAATAAATTCGAACATATCGTCGGCTTCTTTGCGCATGGGGCCAGTTGCGTCAAAAAGCTCTACGTCACGTGCTACCAGATTGAAGAAATTGAGGTTATCTTCAACATCTGCCGGATTGGTTCCAAATTTTTCATACAGCGTATGATGCCTCTCATAGGCATCCCAGCAATAGGCGGCATCTTTGATTTTTTGAATATCTATCGCACTGTCTTTGATAATCTTGCTGAAGTTTTTAGGCTCATTCAATTCTGTTTTAGGAAATAGATTGCCTATGTCAGGATGCTGGAATAAGCCGTTGTTCGTAAGGTACGACAGACCAGACAGCATATAGCAATGCGCGTATGACTGGCTCTGCATGTTCGTGATGTCATACAATTCTTTGCATCCGGCTATGGTTTTGCCATCATCTGCTATGGGCTGCATTTCATCACAAAACGCAATAACCTTCAGGCCGGCACTATCACTGCCGCCCCTGCTGAAAGAGCTTGCCAGTGCACCCAGTGCCCATATTCGTTGTGCGGAATCACCTTTCAGTACTTCAACACCCAGTGACAAGGCAGTGCACCACGCAATACCTGACCCTACGGGTTTATAGCTGCCATCGGCATTTTTTTTATGGATAATGGGATTGAGCAATAATGTGGTGTTCGGCAAATGCCCATTATTGTAATATTTCATGATTTCCTGAATGGCGGCATCGGTGCCGTCTTCATCAAACCAGTGGGTCACCCCTGGCATTTTGCTGCGGAAAGGAACCTGTTCCGGCATGGAATACAGGCACATATGGCCTTTCAGGCCCACGGCACGATGTGCGGCCCACAGTAATTTCAGTTCGGTTGCAAGCAGTTCAGGAATTTTTTCAATTGGTGCATTCATCGATGAAAGCTATATATTATGTCTGTCTTCAGACGGTTATACCTTACCACAGGTTAATATATCATGAACTGTTATTCAATCCCACCTTCTGAACCATTCCTCAGGCGGCTGGCCGAATGGGTGCTTGCTGAATATGGGCATGATACCCTCACATTCACGCAGGCATTGATACTGCTGCCGGGTCGGCGCGCCTGTAAAAGCCTCAGGGATATTTTTCTTGATGTTACCGGAGGCAAGCCACTGCTTTTGCCCCGCATCCAGCCTATTGGCGATGTGGAGGATAATGATTTCCTGCTGGTGCAGGTCGATGCTGGCACACAACCACCCATAGATGCCTTGCGCCGCCAACTATTGCTTATGCAGCTTGTGAATAACTTTGAACGGCACCGGCAGGGTAGAGCCTATAATATGGAAAAGTCTGCACAGCTTGCCACCGATCTGGGTGACCTGCTTGATGAAGTGCAGCGTGAAGGGCTGGATTTTAGCGGCCTTGAGAATATTGTGCCGTCGGATTTACAGCGGCATTGGCAACAGACACTGGATTTCCTCAAAATAGTATCCCAGCACTGGCCGAAGGCACTAGAGACGGAATCGGCAAGCGATCCGGTTCAATATCGTAACAAATTGCTTGGCAAATTGGCAGCCTCATTGGAAGCAAAACCTCCTGCATTTCCTATCATCATCGCAGGCTCTACGGGTAGTCAGCCGGCAACGGCCAGGCTGATCGCTGCTGTTGCAAAGCTGCCAGAAGGCAGGGTGGTGCTTCCGGCACTGGACAAAAACCTTACAGAAAATGAATGGAAAGCGGTGGATGAAACCCATCCGCAGTTTATGCTTAAGCAACTGCTGGAGCGTATCGGCTGCAAGCGTTCGCAGGTCAAAGATCTGTGCCCTGACCGTGCAAATGCCAGAAGTAAGTGCATCAGCGAAATATTCAAACCATCTGAATACACATCAAGCTGGAAAGCATCCGCATGCGATATCGGTCAGGGTTTACGTAACATGCATCTTATCCATGCCGATACACTGCTGGATGAAGCGCGCTCCATCGCCATAGTACTACGCGGTATCCTGGGGCAGGCAGGCAAAACCGGCGTGCTGATTACGCCAGACAGGCAGCTTGCCCGCATGGTTTCGGCGGAAATGCAGCGTTTTGGTATCAGTATTGATGATTCAGCCGGCAAAAATCTGAGTGATTCCCCCACCGGAATTTTCCTGCAGCTTGTGATCAATGCCATCAAATCCGATATGTCACCGATTGCGTTACTGGCATTGCTTCGTCACCCGTTGGCTTCAGCAGGTATTGAAACTGCACAATGCAGGCAGTATGCGGCAGTGCTGGAAAAGCAACTGCTGCGAGGCATACGGCGGGAAGCTGGTCTTGGTGCATTGATAGAAGCCGCACAAGTAAAAGGATTTGAACCATTGGCGCAGTGGCTGGCTGCAATCCATGAAAAGTCAGAAGCCATCAGCACTTTATTTAAGAACAAAAAGTCCGTGTCATTTGGCCAACTATTGCAGCTGCATATCCAATTCGCTGAATGGATGGTAACCACACCGGATGTTGAAGGCCATAGCATATTATGGGCGAGGGAGGCGGGGCAGCTTGCGTCCTCATGGCTCACACAATTACTGGAACATGCCGATGTGCTGCCGGATGTTGATACGGCAATTTATCCCGCCACATTTGGCGCGCTGATGTCCATGCAGTCCTACTGGCCACAGGCGACACAGCATCCGCGCATACACATTCTAAGCCCGATAGAAGCACGCCTGCAGCAATATGATTGCGTGATACTCGGGGGGCTTACGGAAAAATCATGGCCAGCAGCCACAGAAGCTGACCCATGGATGAGTAGGCCCATGCGTAAAGCTTTTGGTTTGCCTGCGCTTGAGACCGCGATCGGGCAGGCGGCGCATGATGTGTTTTCGCATTGTCATGCGGATGAAGTCTGGTTGTCACGTTCACACAAGGTTGAGGGCGTGCCGACGGTGGATTCCAGATGGCTGGTGAGGCTGGAAACGCTGGCAAGCACAAAAGCAGCTGATGTGCATCGGCAGATGTATATTCATAATATCAATGCGGCAAAAGCATATCTGAACGCTCCGGATGTTATGGCATCGATTACGGCACCATCGCCCAGGCCGCCATTTACAGCGCGGCCACAGCGTATGCGGGTGACCGATATCGATAAATGGCTGGCCGATCCATATTATATCTATGCAAAATATATTCTTCGCCTGCGGCAGCTGGATGATCTGGACAAAGATCCCGACAATGCAGATTTTGGCAATTTGATACATCACGCGCTGGATCTTTTTGTGCAGCGTTGCCCTCAGGCATTGCCAGCTGATGCGCTTGTCGTACTCCATGAATGCGGCAGAGAAGCTTTCAGTGCATATGCTAATTATCCAGCCGTACAATCGCTGTGGTGGCCACGGTTTGAATCGGTATGTACATGGTTTTTGCAGCAGGAAGAAATAGCGCGAACAGCAGGAACGATTGTGCTTTCAGAAGTGCAGGGCGAATGGCTGTGCAAGGTGCAGGATCATCCGCTTACACTGGTGGCTCGTATGGATAGGGCGGAATTGCAACCGGATGGCAGCCTCAGGATTATTGATTATAAAACCGGTTCAGTGCCATCAAACACAGATATAAAAAATGGATTGGGCAACCAGCTTTATATGTCGGCATTGATCGTGCGGCATGGAACCGTGATGGCCAGCATGCCAATACCCAAACCTAAAAGTTTTGCTCTTGAGTACTGGAAGTTAGCAGCGAAACATGCTGACGCTGACACTATCAGTGTTCCAGTTGATGAAGATATTCTGGTGGCAAGGGAGGAAATGCTTCGCAAGTTGATTCTGCAATATCAGGATGAAAAGCAGCCTTATGCGGCAACGCCAGCATCACAGGGCGGCATTGCGTATAATGAGTATGATCACCTCACAAGGCGGCTGGAGTGGGAATCGGTATGAGTTGCTTAGTGCAGGCTTCGAAACTGCGAATCAAGGCGGTAAACGCGCTCGTAAAGTTCCAGGCTGCGATCCAGCAGGAAGCACACATAGCTCGGCAGCACGCCGTGCAGCATGCGGTTATCGACCATGCAGATATCCTGGAAATCAAGGATGTAATTACGGGCGGCTTCGTCGGCCTCAATTTTTCCGGCAAAGACCGCGCGCTGAACCATGATCCACGCCATGATAGCGGAAAGACGCAGCGTGATACGCGACATTTCACAGGAATACAATGTCTTCAGTTCTGCTTCGATACGGCTGCGGTCGTCATCGCCGAACATCGAAAAATATTCATACGAATCATGCAGCAGTTGCATGGTCTCGTTAAAAACCCCCGGCATGAACATCACATGCGGTGCATTTTTGTCCGACACGATACCTTGCGTTTTTGCCATTTTATGGTCTCCTCGATAGCCCATTTTACCTCAGTTTTCCTTGATTATCTGTTAATCTTTTGTGAATATTTTAATAAAATTGTATCTAAATGCCGCGCCCAGCCTCGATTCCAGCCATAAGCGGCTTTACGCCCGCCAAGTCTATTTTTGTGTCAGCAAACGCTGGTTCAGGCAAAACCAGCCTGCTTACTAAGCGCGTATTAAGCCTGCTTTTGAGCGGTATAGAGCCTTCACATATATTATGCCTGACCTTCACCAACGCTGCAGCAGCTGAAATGTCGGCCCGTGTGCTGAAGCAGTTGGGTAGCTGGGTCATGATGGAGGATGCCGCACTTGAAACCGCACTGGCCGAAATCATGGAATGCACGCCAGACAAACGGCAGATGGCTTTTGCCCGTAGCCTGTTTGCCAAAGTGCTGGATGCGCCGGAAGGTGTGCGCATCCAGACCATCCATGCGTTTTGCCAGTCGCTGCTGCGGCGGTTTCCATTGGAAGCGGCAACCAGCCCGCATTTTTCCGTGATGGATACACGCACGTCTGAAGAGATGATGCGTGAAGCAAAAATTCATTTGTTCAACAGTAGTAATCCTGAAGTAGTATCAGCAGTGCGTGCACTGGCCACGGAGGCAAGCGAGCCGGTATTCCGTGATTTACTTAAAAACATCATCGATAACAGAAAAAAATTCATCCTTACCAGCAGCACTGATGTCGATCTTATAATAGCAAAAAAGAAAGTCTGGGATGCGCTGGGTGTTAAAGAAAATATCAGCGAAACAGAACTTCTGAAAAATTATTTTACTTACGATAACGAAACCCAAACCAACCTGCGGGCAATCACTGCGTTATTATTAGAAGGTGGCGAACGTGACAAAAAAACCGGCGAAGGCCTCGCCAGATGGCTTGAAAAAAATGTAAAGTCCATAAGTGCTGCAAGTGAATACCGGCAGCTATTTCTTACTGATAAGGGCGAACCTCGCAAACAATTATTCAATAAAGTTACGCTTACTGATGAATCGCTGGTTGAGCAGTTGTTTGCTGAGCGAGATCGTGTGCTGGCCTATGACAATGCCTGTAAGGCCATAAATATTGCAAGGCGCACCTGTCACATGCTGACATTGGCGCATGCACTGCTTGGTATTTATGAATCGCAGAAGCAGATTCAGGCGCAGATGGATTATGACGATCTGATACACACAGCAAGCCGCCTGCTGACGCGGGATATGGCAGCATGGGTGCTCTATAAGCTCGATGGCGGCATTGATCATATATTGGTCGATGAAGCGCAGGATACCAGCCCCGAGCAATGGCACATCATTAAGGCATTAAGCGAAGAATTTTTTGCTGGTCAGGGCAGCCGCGATGTTGAAAGAACCCTGTTCATCGTGGGTGATGAGAAACAATCCATATACCGCTTTCAAGGTGCCGATGTCAGTGCCTTGCGAGCGATGCAGGATTATTTCGGGGAACGCATCAGTGCCTCGGGCAATCATGCGGAGCGTATTGTTTTAAATAAATCCTATCGTTCATTACCTGCCGTATTGAAAGTTGTTGATAGCGTGTTTAGCGATCCTGTTGCCAGGCAGGGTGTGATGTTTGATGATGCGCCACTTGAGCATATCGCCCATCGACAGGATCACGAGGGATATGTCGAGGTATGGCCTTTTATTGGCAAAACAGAGAATACCGGTTATTCAGCCAAGAGCAGGTTGATTACCACTATTGCCGATACCATCGAATCATGGCTTGCGAAACCTCTGTGGCTGGAAAGCAAGGACAGGCCAGTCAATGCCGGTGATATTATGATTCTGGTGCGCTCGCGCACAGATCTGGTGGACAGGCTTTCACGCGCACTCAAGCGGCGCAATATACCGGTGGCGGGTATTGACCGCATGCAGCTTACCGAAAACCTGGCGGTGCAGGATCTGCTGGCACTTGGCCAGATATTGCTGTTGCCGGATGATGATTTATCACTCGCCTGCGTTTTAAAAAGCCCGATAGGCAATTGCAGCGAAGAAGAATTATTCACATTGGCCCATGGCCGGGGCGGCGCATCGCTCTGGCAACGGCTTGCTGAACAGGCCATGGGTAACAATAAGTTACAGGCTGTTTTTCAACTGCTATCTGACCTGCGCGCGAAGGTGGATTATATCCCACCATTTGAGCTATTCGCCTACGCGTTGGACACATGCGGTATCCGCAAACGTATAACAGGCCGCATGGGTGAAGAATATAACGATGCGATCGACGAATTCCTGTCTCAGGCCATGCTGTATGAGCGGTCGCATGTTGTATCCATGCAGGGGTTTTTGCATTGGCTGAGCAGGGGGCATAGCGAAGTAAAACGCGATATGGAGCAGGCACGCGGTGAAGTGCGCATCATGACGGTGCATGGCGCAAAGGGCCTGCAGGCACCTATCGTCATTTTGCCGGATACGGCACGAAAACCAGACATTAAAGATAAATTATTCTGGAACGAAGAATCCATTCCGTTCTGGCCGGAAAACGTTAAAGCCTACGATACATACACAACTGGATTGCGTGATAATGAAAAAGAAGCGACATATGCTGAATATCGCAGGCAGCTCTATGTGGCCATGACACGTGCTGAGGATATGCTCTGCATATGCGGTGCGGCCGAGGCTAAATCAGCAGCGGAAGACAGCTGGTATGACCTGGTCAGCCGGAATATGGCAACGCTAGGAACAACGCAGCCAACCGAACATGGGCAGAAATGGTCATATGGCCAGCCGGTGATCATCAAAAAAGCCGTTATGCCTATTGAGGTGCCAATAGAATATTCCAAAACAGAAAATGATTTCACTTATCTGAAACAGCCGCTTTCGAATGAGCCACAACCTTCAAAGCCGATTGCCCCTTCCAGATTTCCTGATGATGCACCTGCCACACATTCTCCACTGGAGAAAAAGCGTGTATATAGCCGTGGGCAATGCATTCATTTACTGCTTCAGCATTTGCCTGAAGTGACGGATAATGAGCGCGAACAACTGGCAGAGCATATTTCAGGTCGTTTCCGTAAATCGCTGAGTGATGCTGAACGGAAAAATTGTGCTGCAGAAGCCATGCGTGTCATAAGCCATGCTGATTATGCTTTCCTGTTTTCCAGCGGCAGCATGGCCGAAGTGCCAGTGGCTGGCGTGGTGCGGATTGCTGGCGTGCCATATACCGTATCGGGTCAGATAGACAGGCTGTATGTGGGGCAGGAAGTATGGATCGTGGATTATAAAACTGGCCATGATCCTGAGCAGGGAGCTGATATTCCCAAACATTATCTGCGACAGATGACACTGTATAAACAGCTGCTTACCCAGATATACCCGGATAAGCCGGTGCGCTGCGCCCTGATATGGACATCCGGCCCGCAAATGACCATTATTCCCGAGGCATTGCTTGACGAATCGGTTTTCAGTTCCTACATATAAATGAAACATCATTCCTTAAAGGGGACACCATGACACTGCACATCGACGACAATGAATTTGAACAGAAAGTATTAAAATCCGCTGAGCCCGTGCTGGTTGATTTCTGGGCGGAATGGTGCGGCCCTTGCCGTCAGATCGCCCCTGTGCTTGATGAAATTGCCAAAGACCGTGCAGGCAAGATCACCATCGCCAAAGTGAATATTGATAAGAACCCGGGCACCCCGCAGAAATACGGCGTGCGTGGCATCCCTACGCTTATCATTTTCAAAAATGGCCAGGCAGTTTCCACCAAGGTTGGCTCACTTCCAAAGAGCAAGCTGGTTGAGTGGATCGATTCCGTGATTGCCGCATAATTCGATAGATTCTATCGTTAAGGCATTGCAGGTGGAATGCAGCCTGCTACCTGTTGTTGCATCTGAAATAGAATTTTATTTATGTGGTGGTGCGCCTCAGCCTGACCATTGGGCAGAGCTATTTGCACTATGTGCTGACAATGCAATTCCTATCCAGAAATATGAGCAGGAAAAAGGGGCAGGGCAGTATGAAGTTGCATTGCACCCAACCGATGCAAATGCTTGCGCCACTCAAACAAAGTCAGTCAAACAACTGATTCGGTCCTTATTCAGCAAATATAACATAAACGCTGATTTTGCGGCCAAGCCATTTGTGGATCAACCGGGCAGTGGCCTCCACATCCATGTGCATCTGGAAGATGGTTCCGGCAAGAATGTTTATTACAAAAAAGATGAGATCATCAGTGATTCACTAAAATTCAGTATTGGCGGGTTGCTGGAAACCCTGCCTGCCAACATGAAGATATTTGCACCCTATCCGGAATCATATGCGCGCTTTGCGCCAAAATCTAATGCGCCGCTAACAGTCAGTTGGGGAGCTAACAACCGCACTGTTGCCATCCGCCTGCCGGACAGCGCACCTGAAAATAAACACATTGAGCACCGTGTGGCCGGGGCAGATGCGGACCCGGAAGCTGTTATTGTAGCCGTGCTTTCAGGAATTCATCATGGCCTGACGCATAAAATATCACCGCCACCGCAAATATATGGCGATGCTTCACTGGAAATGTATGCACTGCCACGCCTGCCGCAAGCATTAGAGCAGGCATAGCGTAACTTAGTGTTTAAGGCCACTTGCCAGCGTTTTAACAAAATCGGCAGCATCCTGAACCGGATTTTTGCTCTCGGCAATCATATTCACCAACGCCGAACCCACCACCACTGCATCGGCATGCTGTGCAGCAGCTTTCACATGTTCAGCCGTTTTAATGCCAAAGCCAACCGCGATCGGCAGCACGGTCTGTTTTCGCAAAGCTCCCAGTTTACCTGCCAGATCATCACTGCTTGCTGTTTTCGCACCGGTGATACCCGTCACGGAAATATAATAGACAAAACCGCTGGCCGAGGCTGTGATTTTGGTAATACGCCCAGCATCGCTGGTGGGTGCCACAAGCCGCACAAGGCATAAATTATTCTGTTCCAGATGGGAGGTTATTTCGCGTTCTTCCTCCGGTGGGAGATCCACAATGATCAGCCCATCGACACCTGCCAATCCTGCATCCTTGCAGAAATTGCTCACACCATAGCGATAGATGGGGTTGTAATATCCCATCAAAATAACGGGGGTTTGTGTATTGGTACTGCGGAATTGCTGTACGGTTGTCAGAATGCTTCTCAGGTTTGTACCATTGCTGATGGCACGCTTGCCAGCTGCCTCAATAACCGGCCCATCAGCCATAGGATCCGAAAAAGGGACGCCAATTTCAATGATATCCGCACCGGCCTGCGGCAATGATGCCAACAATGCCTCGGTTGTTTTAATGTCCGGGTCACCCGCCATGATGAAGGTAACCAGTGCTGCACGGTTTTCGGCTTTTGTGGCATCAAATGTTTGTTTGATCCTCACAGGGAAACCCCCAGTGCTTTTGCTACAGTAAAAATATCCTTATCGCCACGGCCGCAGACATTCACCACCAGCAGATGGATTGCAGGCAGTTCCGGCGCAATCTTCATCACATGCGCAAGCGCGTGCGATGGCTCGAGGGCTGGAATAATGCCTTCGAGCTTAGAAACCGTCTGGAAGGCATCCAATGCTTCATCATCCGTCACAGCCACATAATTCACACGTTTGCTGTCATGCAGCCATGCGTGCTCGGGGCCAATGCCCGGGTAATCCAGCCCTGCTGAAATAGAGTGTGCTTCCTGTATCTGCCCGTCGTCATCCTGCAACAGATACGTACGGCAGCCATGTAATACGCCGGGCTTGCCTTTGGTGAGTGAAGCAGCGTGTGCACCGCTATCCAGCCCGCGGCCTGCCGCTTCAACACCAATTAATCCCACCTGCTCATCCGCAATGAAGGGATGGAATAAACCTATGGCGTTTGAACCGCCACCGATGCTGGCAACCAGCGTATCTGGCAGGCGGCCTTCGGCTTTCTGCATCTGCTCGCGCAGTTCACGGCCTATCACAGATTGGAAATCCCGCACCATTTCAGGGAAGGGGTGAGGGCCGGCTGCCGTGCCTATCAGGTAATAGGTATTTTCTACATTGGTGACCCAGTCACGCAGTGCTTCATTCATTGCATCTTTAAGCGATCTGGAACCGGCCTGCACGGGGCGCACTTCAGCTCCCAGCAATTTCATGCGGAATACGTTGGGGGATTGACGCTCAATATCTTTAGCACCCATGTAAATCACGCATTCAAGGCCGAAGAGAGCGCACACGGTGGCGGTGGCCACACCATGCTGGCCGGCACCCGTTTCTGCAATGATACGTTTCTTACCCAGCCGTTTAGCAAGCAGCACTTGTCCTATGCAGTTATTGATTTTATGTGCGCCGGTATGGTTCAGCTCATCACGCTTGAAATAAATTTTTGCACCTTTGCAGTGCGCTGTGAGGCGAGAGGCAAAATATAATGGGCTTGGGCGGCCAATATAATGCTCAAAATAATAATCCAATTCCTGCTTGAACTGTGGATCTATCTTTGCCGCGTTGTAGGCGGCCTCCACTTCCAATATGAGCGGCATGAGCGTTTCTGCCACAAAGCGGCCGCCATAATGGCCGAAATGGCCGTTTGCATCAGGACCTGATAGGTTTAGTTTCATGCTTGCTTAGCCGCATTGATAAAATGTTTGATACGTCTTGCATCTTTTACACCCGGCACGCTTTCAACACCAGAGGATACATCGACCATCGCGGCACCGGTGATGCGTATTGCTTCAGCAATGTTATCAGATGTAAGACCGCCGGAAAGTATCCACGGCAGTGGAAAGTTTTTTCCTGCCAGCAGTGACCAGTCAAACGCTGTGCCGCTACCCCCCTGCAAACCGGCTACTTTCGTATCGAACAACAGCATATCAGCACAATCCTCATATTCTTCGGCACGTTTGATATCTGCTGCATCACACACAGAAATTGCCTTGATGATTTTAGGCTCGTGCAGACGCTTTTTTATTTCGCGCACGCGGCCAGCGGATTCATCGCCATGTAATTGGATGTAATGTGGTGCGATATGAAAATTTATCTGATCTATCCAT
The DNA here is from genome assembly GCA_964487265.1 of uncultured Rickettsiales bacterium. Taxonomy (GTDB): domain Bacteria; phylum Pseudomonadota; class Alphaproteobacteria; order Rickettsiales; family SXRF01; genus CAZAQK01. Next base: position 22,978 of record CAZAQK010000011.1, read on the forward strand.
TCATCCGTTGGATTTACCGTCACCAGCACAGATGATACATGTGATGGCAAAGCGGTCATTAGCTTTGCGGCTTCTGTTGGAATGATATGGCGTGGTGATTTTGGGTAATCGACAAAACCCATAAAATCAGCACCGGCACTGACAGCAGCCTGAACTGATTCCGCATCTTTCAAGCCACAGATTTTAACCTGCACGGTCATGTGATGTTGCCAGATCGGGCAGATTAGCAGCGACAGAAGATTTTGCCTTCTGGGCCTTCAATTCAGTTTCAAAGGTGAGGGCACGTTTTTTTTCAGTCACGTAAAGATGCCTAAGGCTAGTGAGCCTGCCAGCTATGGCAATCATGCTGATGATCACCCCGAACAATACCGATAGTATAACCAGCATGAATAGAGGCATATCGATACTGTAAGCGAGCGGGAAAAGGCTTAGGCTTACTGCTTCATGGTTAGTTGCGGCAAACACAACAAAAGCAAGGCCAACCAGTGCGGCCAGACATAGCTTTACAGTGCGTAGAGCTTTATAAAACAATCACTTAATTTTTAACGATAACGGAGGGCTTATTAATGCGCTCACGCAGCTCTTTGCCGGTGCGGAAATAAATGGCAAAACGCTCACCGATATTGACTTCTTGGCCGTTTTTAGGGTTGCGTGCTTTGCGGGCTTCGCGCTTGCGGATAGAAAAGGCACCAAAGCCACGCAGCTCAACACGACCACCACCCACAAGGGTTTCTGAAATATCACCAAAGATGGTATTCACCAGCGTTTCAATATCGCGCTGGTACAGGTGAGGGTACTTCTTGGAAAGCCTTAAAATCAGTTCAGATTTTGTCATAGACATGCCCTTGATGTAAAAGGATTAATGGAGTTCAGGATGCCATATGGCGGCAATCCCGTCAAGCCCTATGCTCTTAGAATTGAAAAATATTTTGCTTGTGGACTCGGCCAATTGGTCAAAAAGACCCATTTTCTCCTCAATTTGGACGTCCCTGATATCCAGATCAGGCTTTACTTTACGCTGGTCAGTCAGCCATTTCATGGCCTCCTGCTCCCCGCCTATTGCATCTATAAGTTTATATTCCATGGCTTTTTTCCCGCTATAGACGCGTCCATCAGCCAGCACAAGCACCTTATCCCTGGGCAGTTTACGGCGTTCAGCAACCATATCCACAAACCTGCCGTAAAAATCATTGATGACT
>CAZAQK010000012.1:0-23285 GCA_964487265.1 uncultured Rickettsiales bacterium
TGCCGCTAATTCTTTCTGCAGCGTGGCGTGCGTTACATTGAGGTCTTTGAGCTGTTTCAGGTCATTGGCAGCGCAGGCATTCGCAATGTCATTTTCCAACTGGTCTTTGCGCCTGCTGAGTTCGGCAATTTTCTTTTCAAATTTTGCCGCTTCTTTCTCTGCTTTTGTGAGTGGTGGTTTTTCATTGCTTGCTGGCTCGGATTTCTGATTGCGTGATTTTTGCTTTTCATTCTCACGTTCGCGCTTGCGTTGCTGCACCACCAGCTTCTTGTAGGCTTCCAGATCATCATCGAATGGTTTGCAGCTGCCATCAGCCACCAGCCACAGCCTGTCCACCACGCGTTCCACCAGGTGCGGATCATGGCTTACGATGATAACGGCACCGGTATATTGATTGAGTGCCTGGGTCAGTGCTTCGCGCGCGTCAATATCCAGATGGTTGGTAGGTTCGTCGAGCAGCATGATATGCGGGGCATTATGGCTCATCAGGCAGAACAGCAGCCGGGCTTTTTCACCGCCGGAGAGGTCGCCTATCCTTGTATCTGCCCGGAACTTGTCAAAGCCGAATTTGCTGAGTGCGGCACGGATACTGGCTTCCGGCGAGCCTTTCATTTCGCGGTAGAGGATTTCATAAGGCGTCTGGGTGACATCCAGCTCATCGGTCTGGAACTGCGCAAAATAACCCACGCGGAGCTTGCCGGATTTGTGGATGGCACCTGTAAGTGGCGGCAGGCGGCCTGATATGAGCTTCATCAACGTGGATTTTCCGTTGCCGTTTGCACCCAGCAGTGCAATGCGGTCATCGGCATCGATGCGCAGGTTCAGTTTTTTGAGCACAGGGTTGCCCGCCGTGTATCCGGCTTCCACGCTTTCCAGCACAATCATGGGGGATTTTTCTTCCGGTGGCTCTGGAAAGGTGAAAGATGTCACGCGATCGGCCATCACGGCATCGACGATATCCATTTTTTCAATCATCTTGAGGCGACTTTGTGCCTGCCGTGCTTTAGCTGCGCTGGCACGGAAGCGATCCACAAATTTCATCATATGGGCCTTTTGCGCCATCTGCTTTTCATGCAGGGCTTGCTGACCCATCATCTGTTCGGCGCGCTTGCGCTCAAAATTATCGTAGTTGCCGGTGTAGAGATTCAGCTTCTTGTTTTCGAGGTGCACAATATGGCTGACGGTTTTATTCAATATGTCACGGTCGTGGCTGATGATAACCAGCGTGTGGCGGTAGCTGGCCAGGAAATTTTCCAGCCAGATGAGTGCTTCAAAGTCGAGATGGTTGGTAGGTTCATCGAGCAGCAGCAGGTTGGGTTCAAGAAAAAGAGCAGCGGCCAGTGCCACACGAGCCTTCCAGCCGCCGGAGAACGACGAGATGGGGCTGTTCTGCGCGGCATCGTTGAAGCCAAGGCCGGCAAGGATGGTGGCGGCGCGTGCGGGGGCATCATAGGCGCGTATTTCTTCCAGGCGTGTGTAGATATAGCCAATACGCTCCGGATCATCGGTTGTTTCTGCTTCGGCAAACAGACTGGATCGTTCTGTATCGGCGGCGAGTACGACATCGATCAGCGTTGTATCATCATCCGGCAAATCCTGCCGCACCATGCCCATGCTGGCACCTTTTATCATATTGATGCTGCCGCCATCGGCTGCCAGTTCACCAGCAATCAGTTTGAATAGCGTGGATTTGCCCGTGCCATTAGGCCCGACGAGCCCAACACGATGACCCGCGCCGATGGAAACAGAAGCGTTCTCCAGTAGTGTGCGACCCGCGATGCGGTATGTGAGATCCTGAATAAATAACATGGTGCGCCTTATTTAAGAGCGCGCAAGCTAGTGGTTTGTGCGGGTTTCGTCAATTCGCTTGATATTGGGCTTAATCAAGCCTTAAGTATAAGGGATTATACTATAATCTTTCGTATCTTAGCGATGGTGAAATGCATGATCTTACACAAGACTCAGTCAGGCTTTACGATGTTGGAGCTTTCCATTGTACTGGTTATTGTCGCGTTGATTACAGGCATGAGCACGATGGCTACCCTGAGTATGATGGAGTCGGCAAAGCAGGCAGCCACCGAAAAAAAGCTGGATGAGATCGAACGCGCCTTATACGCCTTCAGGGTTAAGAATAATCGCCTTCCATGCCCGGCACAGCTGTCGCTGGCAACGTCCAATGCCAATTACGGTCTGGAATCCCAACCACTTGGTGTTTGTACTACGGGTACACCAGCTGCAACGACACTGGATATTTTTGGTGCCGAGGGAATGGTGCCAGCCCGTACACTCGGTATTCCTGATAGTTACATGTATGATGGCTGGGGCCGCAGAATCAAATATATGGTTGATGCAAATGTGACATTTGTGGATGCATTCAGTGCCATTAAACCCCAAGAATTTTGTGAAATTGCCATATTGGATGCCGCAGGTAACAGCATAACGGGTAATGGCAGCTATGCCAATGGAGCCATGTATGCCCTTGTAAGCCACGGCGCCAATGGCCATGGTGCATATACTGAAACGGGCGCATTGATAAATGCAGGTTCTGCTGATGCTGCCGAGCAGGTTAATTGCCGCTGTGATGTGGCGGGGATGAATGTCGATGCGCTTGAGCATGCCATGTATGTGCAGAAGGAAGCTACCGCAACGTTTGACGATCTGGTCCGCTATAAAGAACGGTGGCAGATGCAGACGGAAGAAGATGCAGTGGCCATGACTGGCTATATGGGGCCGGAGATGGCCATAAGCCTGGACCAGAATGGCAGCAACAATGTGAAATTGTTTGAAAGGCAATGTGGCCAGTTTAAAGCTTACACAGGAAACTTGCCCACAGCCTACGTATCAACCGAGCCTACAGTTGGACTGGCTTTTACCAAGAATAATACAGATATACTGACTTATAACAACGGCACGTGCTACCTGCATGCAATATACACTACGAAGGCACAGGTGGGGGCACCAGGGGCTACTGCCGGTACAGGCCTGTCCTGTGCCTACGGAACCACGCCAGCCTTTGATATGTCCCAGAGCGGCTTTCTGGCCATCGCTCAATCTTCCGGAGCGCCTTACGTAAATTTCTGGCAGTATGGAAATTCAAAATTTGATCAATACAATACATCATCAACGGCAGTGATAGCGACTGCACTGGGTGGTTATCCAACCCAGATAGCCGTATCAAAGAATGCTAAATACATTGCTTTTACCCGTAATATCGCCACTGCATATACTTATGTTTATTACCGCAACGCAAACGGCACCTATACGAGGATGAGCAATCCTGCGCTATTACCTTCAAACACCGCTATTGCCGCAATGCAATTCTCACCGGATGAAAAATTCCTGGCAACGGCTGTTACCGGGTCTACTACAGTACGCATATGGACAATTAATGATGCGCTTCCCACCTACACCACACCAGCCTTATCCAGTTCTCCCACCCGCACACTGACAGATGGAATATCGAACCGTACCATCTTGAAATTTTCACCGGATGGGAAATATTTCATGAGCCTTGGTGGCGGACCAGCTGCAATGGTAGCTTTTAATACGGATATTGCCATATACAAGGTGGATGGCAGTGTCTTTACTGCTCTTGCCTCACCATCACCTGGTTCTTATACATATGGTGGCACTGCCTTTGTTGACGCTGCCTTCTCAAATGATTCCCATTTCCTTGTACTAATTTATTCAGGTGGTGCAGATAGCAGGCGGGCGATGATTTTCAGGCGTACCAGCACTAACACATTTCGGGAATCGCGTGCGACATATACCACAACTCCTGCAATAACCCTGAACTTTGGCCTCAATGTGGGTGAACATCCATACCGCATCAAATTCAAGCACTAGGCGATACGTCGTTCGCCGGTCACTTCCGGCGGCAGCTTGAAGCGGGTGTTTTCCGTCATGGTTTGCAGGATCTCGGTTTGTACGGGGCGTAGTGTGCCGATGGCCTTTACAATGCCCTGCACCAGATGTTCCGGTGCCGATGCACCGGCAGTGATGCCCACGGACGTAATATCATTGAACCATTCCGGCTTTAAGGCTTTTTCATCATCAATTAAATGAGCAGGAATGCCGATCTCTTCCGAAAGGTCACGCAGGCGGTTCGAGTTCGAGCTGTTGGCTGAGCCAACCACCAAAACCATATCCACCAATTTGGCTAAATCACGCACGGCATTCTGGCGGTTCTGCGTGGCGTAGCAGATATCGCGTAGTTCCGGGCCTGCAATATTCGGAAAGCGTGCTTTGAGTGCTGCAATGATATCCTTGGTGTCATCCACGCTTAAGGTGGTTTGGGTGACGTAAGCCAACTTATCAGGATTCTGCACAGAGAGGTTCTGCACATCAGCCGCAGTTTGAATCAGGTGCACACCGTTTTTCACGCGTCCGCTTGTGCCTTCTACTTCCGGGTGGCCTTCATGGCCGATTAAAATTATCTCACGGCCATCAGCCTCATAGCGCTGCGCTTCCTTGTGTACTTTGGTCACCAACGGGCAGGTGGCATCGATCACCGGCAGTTCACGCAACCGCGCAGAATTTTCCACTTTCTCGGAAATACCGTGCGCAGAAAACACCGTTATTGCACCGTCAGGGATCTCATTCACTTCATTTACGAACACTACACCTTTGGAGCGCAGGTCATTCACCACCCATTTATTATGCACGATCTCATGACGCACATAAACTGGCGGGCCATAAAGCTGCAAGGCGCGCTCAACGATCTCGATGGCGCGGTCAACCCCGGCGCAGAATCCGCGCGGTTCGGCAAGGATGATTTTGAGTGTGTCAGGCACTAACTTCCCCAGTTCTTCGATTGCATTTCAGCCAGCCGCGACACAGTACGCTTGAACTCGAACGTGCCATCACCCTCCGTATAAAGCTCAGGAGGCGCGGCTGCTGCCGTGCACAGCAAATCTACCTTGTGTTCATAGAGCGCGTCAATGAGTGTTACGAAGCGTTTGGCCTCATTACGTTTTTCCGCTGTAAGCTTTGGAATATCGGTAAGAATGATGGTGTCGCAACGCTGCGCAATGGCTAGGTAATCAGCTGCACCAAGCGGGTTTTCACACAGTTCCTTAAAGGTAAAACGGCCTACAGAGTCGTCATAACAGCTGAAGGATATTTCCCTGCCGTGCACGGAAAGTGTTTTCTTCGCAGGGCGAGGGGAAGTGCACAGGCGACCAATGGCATCATCAACGAATTGGTTGGCAGCAGCACCCAGCGGATGAAAATACCGTTGTTCAATGCCCTGCACCTGCATATGCCGGTAATCATGCGGGCTGGAGAGCGACACCACCTGCATATGTTCTTCAATAAGTGCAATGAACTGGTTGAAGCGTTCCTTCTGGATGCCACCGGTATAAAGCGAAGCAGGCGGGTGGTTCGAGGTGCTTACGATGATCACGCCCTGCTCAAACAGCGTGTTGAACAGGCGGAACAGGAGCGTGGCATCGGCCACATCGGTTGCCTGCAATTCATCAAAGCAGAGCAGGCGGGTTTCTGTTGCAATCTGGCGGCCAAGCATGATGACCGGGTCGGCACCGCTTTGGCTATGCTCACGTGATTGCCGCAGCTGGTGGATGCGCGCATGCACTTCCTGCATGAAGGCATGGAAATGCACGCGGCGTTTGGCCGGGAAGGGGATATTATCAAAAAACAGATCCATCAGCATGGATTTGCCACGCCCGACATTCCCCCAGATATAAAGGCCGGTTTGCGCACCTTCCTGTTTGTTCTTTTTGAACCATTTAGAAAGCAGAGAGCCTTCGGCTTTATCTTCTTCGCCAAGTGCCAGGCGCAGTTCCTCCAGCTTCGCTATCACCTGCCGCTGGGCGGCATCATCGTTCAGGCCGCGCTCGGATATGCGCGTTTCATACGCATTTTGCAGCGTATTTAACTGGTTTTGACTGTTTTGAGTGGCCATTTGACCCATATTTTCTTTTGCTTTGCTTTTTGCCGGGGCTTACTTTAATTGAGAAACCAGAGGAATAACATGCAATTACCCATAGCTCAAGACGTCACTACGCTGCAAAAAATGCTCATTGCCGCCTCCGCGCAAGGCAAGCGTATCGCGCTGGTGCCGACCATGGGTGCGCTGCATGCGGGGCATGCTTCGCTCATTGAGGCTGCGCGCCAGTTTGGTGATATGGTGGTGGTAAGCATTTTTGTGAACCCTACGCAGTTCGGCAAGAACGAGGATTTCTCCAAATACCCGCGCATGCTGGATGCCGATGTGCAGAAAGTGGCAGCGGCAGGTGGGGCGATTGTTTATGCACCCACCGGGCAGGATATGTATCCGGAAGGGTTTTCCACCAGCATTTCCGTTGGGCATCTGGGGCAGGTACTGGAAGGGGCACATCGCCCCGGCCATTTTGACGGTGTGGCAACCGTGGTTGCCAAACTGCTCCTTCGTATTCTTCCCGCCGCCGCTTTATTCGGTGAGAAGGATTACCAGCAGCTTTGTGTTATCCGCAAGCTGGTGCGCGATATGGATATACCCATCAATATTGTAGGTATGCCCACCATCCGTGAGGCGGATGGGCTCGCCATGTCATCGCGCAATATGTATCTCAGCAAGGAAGAGCGCGCTGTCGCACCGAAGATTTACGAAGTGCTCACCAAAACATCGGAAGCCCTTGCAAATGGCAAAGATGCAAAGGCTGTGCTTGCTGAAGGTGCTGGCGCGTTGCAGGCATACGGTTTCAAGGTAGATTATCTCGAGCTTCGCAGGGCGCATACGCTGGAGCCTGTGGAAACGCTACATGGCGAATGCCGCCTGCTGGTTGCTGCGTGGCTTGGGAATACAAGGTTGATTGATAATATTGCAGTGGGGATATAATGAACGAACAGGACATTTTAAAAGAATTCAAGGCAGCGGAGGCGATACTTTCCGGCCATTTCATTTTATCCTCCGGCCTGCACAGCCCGACCTACTTGCAATGCGCGCGCGTGATGATGGATGCTGGCCGCGGCGAACGTCTGTGTAAAGCACTTGCTGATAAGATACGCGCTGGCGGCCATAGTTTTGATGCGATTGTTGCACCGGCCATGGGTGGCGTGGTGGTTGGCTATGAAATGGGCAGGCAGCTCAAAGTTCCCACTATGTTCTGCGAACGCGTGGATGGCAGCTTCCAGATCCGTCGCGGTTTTTCATTGAACCAAGGCGCGAAAGTGCTGGTGGTGGAAGATGTGGTGACCACTGGGAAATCTTCCATGGAAGCGGTGGCCTGCATCAAGGAAGCAGGCGGTGTACCGCTGGCCGTATGCAGCCTGATCGACCGTCGCGGCAGTAACGATACCAGCCTTACCTTGCCACTTATTTCACTTCTCAAGCTGGATGTGCCGACCTATAAGCCGGATGCATTGCCGGATGAACTGAAGAACGTGCCCGCCATCAAGCCGGGCAGCCGTTGGCTGAAGGCATAGCCCCGCCGAATGGCGGGGTCTGGTATAATGCGTAACAAGCATTTCTGATTTGAGGTTTTCACCGGACCCCGCAATAAATGCGGGGCTTTACTCACCCCTGTAAATCGCCACGTTGTTTTCCGTCTCGTGCAGGCGCACTTCATAAAGCAAATCCCCAAGCTGCGGTTTCAGCCAGTTCCAGATAACCACTGCTACGTTTTCAACTGTAGGGTTCAAGTTCTTAAATTCTGGCACATCCAGATTAAGATGGCGATGGTCTACTTTATCCAATACGTGTTTCTCAATGATCTGTTCTAATTCAAACAGGTTCATAATAATGCCATTTTCATTAACCTCACCATGCAAGCTAACTTCAACAGTATAATTATGCCCGTGCCCATTTGGTCGATTGCATTTGCCAAATATCTGGCGGTTCTCTTCATCGCTGAGTGCCGCGCTATGCAGGCGGTGCGAGGCAGAAAACGTTTCACGGCGGGATAAAATGGCGGTGGGCATATTACTTCAGGTCATTATGGAATACAGGAATTGTCGTGCCGGTGAGTACACCAGATTTTTCCCGGTCGCACAAATAATAAGCGATTTTGGCAATGTCCTCAGGCTGTGTGGAAGGCTTCATGCCAGGTGCCACTTGTTGCAGCATTTGCGTATCAGTTGAGCCGGGGGCGATGCAATTAACACGGATTCCGTAAGGCTTGCCTTCAACAGCTAATCCTTCGGATAATCCGGTTACTGCGAATTTGCTGGCGGTATATCCCCAGAAGCCATTGAATTTTTCTGTACCCTGAATGCCGGCAAGCGAGCTGATATTCACGATGCTTCCGCCCGTATCTTTCATCATCTCGAAGGCACGGCGGCAGCAGCGGGCAAGGCCTGTGACATTGATGCGTATCATGTCATCAAACTGAGCGTCGGTGAGTTCAAAGATGCTTGCGGCGTGGATGATGGCGGCGTTATTCACCAGCGCATCCAGCCTGCCGAATTGTTTTTTCACTGCGGCGAAGAGGGCATCGACATCGGCAGCATTGCCCACATCGGTTCTGAAACCAGCTACCCTTGCGGTGGAAGATTGCATCTGGATGGTTTCGGCAGCAGTTCTGGCTTGTTTTTCATCACGGCTGCACAAGGCAACGTTCCAGCCATATTCAGCAAATAATTCGGCAGTGGCATAGCCAATGCCACGGCTGCCGCCGGTGATGAGTACGGTTTGTGTCATGCGCGGGAGTATACAGATTTGTTATTTCTGCGGAAGTAGGAATCTAAGGCTTGGATCCCCGGATCTCGCTATCGCTCGTCCGGGGATGACGGGAATCTAAGCGGCAAAGCCGCTAAGATTTACCGTCACTTCGGCCCGACCATCATGCCGATCTGCTTGCCTTCGAATTTCGGCGGTTGCTCGATCTTGCAATGTTCCTTGAGGGATTCCTGCACGCGATCCAGCACCTGAACGCCAATATCCTTATGATCCATCTCGCGGCCACGGAAACGCAGGGTGATACGTACCTTGTCGCCTTCTTCGAGGAATTCGCGGATATGCTTCAGCTTGATCTCAAGATCGTGCTTGTCGATCGTGGGGCGCAGCTTGATTTCCTTGATCTGGATGACCTTCTGTTTCTTGCGCGCTTCGTGGGCTTTTTTCTGGGCTTCGTAGCGGTACTTGCCGTAATCCAGCACTTTGCACACGGGCGGGTTGGCACCTGGTGATATTTCCACCAGATCTAAACCTGCCTGATCGGCCATTCTTATGCCTTCTGCTACGGAAACAACCCCAATCATATTGCCATTGGCATCGATTAAACGGATTGAGGGGGAAACGATTTCGCGGTTTACGCGGGGTTCATCTTGCTTGCTCATATGCAAGCGGTCTCAAGTAAATTCAAACAAAACTCCATTCGTGGTTGTAAAATACCAATATAGCGCGAAAAAGTTAACAAACCTTACCGCGAGGCGTCCTTAATGCTCCCAAAAGCACTGGAAATCAAGTAAAAACTGTATAAAGGCGGCTGTAATTATACTGTAACTATTGTTTAAGGGGTAATATGTTAATATCCTTAAATATATTGGGAATCCATGCCACAAGTCACTGAAGAAAAACACAGCAAATTCACCAAGCGGATTAGCAAGAATGATATCCGGCCGAAGGATGGCTCCGAGCCGCTTACCGTAATTGAATTTTCACTGACGAATGAAGTGCGGGATTCGCTGAAGGCGGCGATCGATGAATATTGCAAGGAAAGCCCAAATGAACAAAAACTCGCGCAGATCATCCGCGACCATTTCCCGTCGGAAATCCTCACCGAATTAAGCGCTCTGGCTAAAAAAAGTGGTGCTTCTGCGACAGTATATATCGTGCATAATTTACCGAAAGATATGGTGCCAGAGAACCTATTGCCCAACCAAGCCACAACTGAAGATAAAAAATTATTAGCAAAATATATTGATAGCACTTACACGAACCTGCTCAGTAAGGGAATAGGCATCGCGCTCAGATTAAATCACAAGGACAATTTCTATTTTAGTAAAAAAGTGGGGGATAACGTTTCTGATCAAAATACAGAAATTCTGCATAAGCATAGCGACCACATCACCATGCTTGGTGGCGTTTTAACTGGTGGTTCTCAAACGCGATTCGTAGATCTTGGAGCCATCATGGAAGATTCTGAAGCTGCCAATATCCATGTAGTAATAGGAAGTGATATATTGAAAGCCATGTATGGCAGTTCCCTTGCGGGATTACTATCGCAAATAAAAGACACCTTTCCCGACTGGCATCATGCCACAGACTATGAAATCACTACCTTTGACTCTCCGGATGAACAGACAGCGAAACTAAACGCCGAAAAATTTGAAACGCTGGTCGATAAGCATTCGCAAAGAACAATTATCGGCTCCGGGGATTTAGCTCTTTGGGCAGAAGATAACCGCCTATATCACCAAGCATTGCCGGGAGTAGAAAGAGGCGAGGTCAAAGGCTGGCTTGGCCGCCTTGCCATCGGGCATGCTTTCAACCGACCAGAAAATGAACGCTAGCTAAACCGGCATCCGGCCTTCATCCAGCAAGGCTTTCAGCGCGTCATCAAACTTAGAAACCTGCTGTTGTTCTGAACCTAAGCGGCGGATGGAAACGGATTGGTTTTCGGCTTCCTTGCCCCCCACCACGAACATAACCGGCACTTTTTTCAGTGAATGGTCGCGCACCTTGTAATTGATCTTTTCGTTGCGCAGATCAAGCTCGGCGCGGATGCCGGCTTTTTTCAGGTCAGCACATACTTTTTCGGCGTACTCATTCGCCGCATCGGTAATGGTTGCCACCACCACCTGTATCGGCGCAAGCCACAGCGGGAACTTGCCGGAATGTTCCTCGATCAGAATACCGATAAAGCGTTCCAGCGAGCCAAGGATAGCGCGGTGGAGCATCACAGGCCTGTGCTTGGCACCATCAGCACCGACATATTCGGCATCTAACCGTTCAGGGAGTACGAAATCTACCTGCAGCGTGCCGCACTGCCAGTCACGGCCGATGGCATCACGCAACACGAATTCCAGCTTCGGGCCATAGAACGCACCTTCACCGGGGTTTAATGTCCATTCCAGACCTGCGGCATTCACCGCATCACGCAACGCACCTTCGGCCTTATCCCACGTGGCATCTTCACCGGCGCGCACGGGCGGGCGATCGGAGAATTTTACTTTCACATCGGTGAAGCCAAATGCCTGATACACTTCTTTGAGCAGCGCGCAGAAGGCGATGGTTTCTGCCGTGATCTGGTCTTCCATGCAGAAGATATGCGCATCATCCTGCACGAAGCCGCGGATGCGCATGATGCCGTGCAAAGAGCCCGATGGTTCGTTACGGTGGCAGGAGCCGAATTCCGCCATGCGCAGTGGCAGGTCGCGGTAGGATTTCAAACCTTGGCGGAAGATCTGCACGTGGCACGGGCAGTTCATCGGCTTCACGCAGAGATGCTTGTCTTCATCGGAAGGTGCGACAAACATATTTTCGCGGAATTTTTCCCAGTGGCCGGATGCCTCCCACAGGCTGCGGTCAACCAGCATCGGGGTTTTTACTTCAATGTAATCATTCGCCTGCAATTTGGTGCGGATGTAGTTTTCAATGGTGCGATAGAGCGTCCAGCCTTTATCGTGCCAGAAGATCATGCCGGGTGAATGTTCCTCGATGTGGAACAGCTCAAGCTCTTTGCCAAGCTTGCGGTGGTCGCGCTTTTCGGCTTCTTCGAGTTGCGTCAGGTAGTTCTTCAAATCTTTTTCATTCGCCCATGCGGTGCCATATACACGCTGGAGCATTTCATTGCGGTGGTCACCGCGCCAATAGGCACCGGCCACTTTCATGAGTTTGAAGGCTGTGCCGATCTTACCCGTGCTTGGCGCATGCGGGCCGCGGCAGAGGTCTATGAACTCACCCTGACGATACAGCGAAATATCTTCATTGGCAGGAATGGAGGCAATGATCTCTGCTTTATAGGCTTCACCCATATTTTTGAAGAATTTCACCGCATCATCACGCTTCATCACTTCGCGGCGGATATTTTCATTACGAGCGACAATTTCTTTCATGCGCGTTTCGATTTTGACCAAATCATCCGGCGTGAATGGGGTTTTGCGCGCGAAGTCATAATAAAAACCATGCTCGATGGCGGGGCCGATGGTCACCTGCGTATCGGGGTATAACTCCTTCACGGCTTCAGCCAGAATATGCGCCGTGTCATGGCGGATGAGCTCCAGCCCGTCGGCATCTTTGCCGGTGATGATGGCGATCTTCGCATCCTTCTCGATCGGCAGGTATAAATCTTTCAAATCACCATCCACACGTATGGCAAGGGCAGCCTTGGCAAGGCCCGCGCCGATGGATGCAGCAATTTCTTCGCCAGTGACAGGGCCGGGGTATTGGCGGGTGGAATTATCGGGCAGGGTGATGGTAACCATAAACAGTTGCTAGTTGTTAGTTGCAGGTTGTTAGTTATAAGAAATTTCAGGCAACAAGCAACTGGCAACTAGGATTTTTTAGGTGTTTTTTGGTGTCTTTGGATTGCCAGAGGCGGATTTTGCGCTATGGTACGCTCCTATGATAAAAGAGCTAACCAACATCATAAATGTCTCGCTGGCTGAGGATTTGGGGCAGGGGGATATCACCTCTCAGCTCACCATTCCGGCGACTGCACAGGCTGAAATGGCCTTTGTGGCGCGGCACGAACTAGTGGTATGCGGCATTGAGGTGCCAGAGGCTGTGTTCGGGCAGTTGGATATAGCTGTGTCGGTCAGGCTGGCGGCAGCGGAAAGGCAACTGGTACAAGCCGGTTCAGTGCTGGCTGTGGCAAGTGGCCCAGCGAGGGTATTGCTGGCGGGCGAGCGTACAGCACTTAACCTGATGCAACGCATGAGTGGGGTGGCTACCCTTACCCGTAAATATGTGGATGCGGTGAAAGGTACAAAAGCCATTATACTTGATACCCGCAAAACCATGCCGGGCCTTCGGGCGTTAGATAAATATGCAACCAAATGTGGTGGTGCCCAGAATCATCGCATGCGGCTGGATGATATGGTGCTGATCAAGGATAACCATATTGCTGTCTGCGGCAGTATTACCAACGCTGTTAAGGCAGCAAGGGCAGGGGCAAATGTTCCTGTAGTAGTGGAATGCGACACACTTGCACAAGTGCAAGAGGCCTTGGCAGCAAAGCCAGACAGGATACTCCTCGATAATATGGACAATGCTATGCTGCGCGACGCGGTTAAAATTGTGGCAGGTAAAATTCCGCTAGAAGCATCTGGTAATGTGTCACTGGAGACGGTGCGCGCGATTGCTGAAACAGGTGTTGATTATATTTCCGTTGGCAAACTCACCCATTCTGCCTTGGCCGTGGATATCGGTGCGGATATTACAATCCGGTCTTAAATACCAACGTACAACGTATATCCCTGACTGACAGATCATAGACAGTGGTTATAGCATCGCTGGTGGAACACCAGTTGCCATGCCATGATTTCTGAATCACCACTTTGCCAATGGATGGCCTGCCATCATCAATTTTGCTATCAATCGATTTGCTTTCAGCTGTTGTAAGCACTGGCATTTGAGCGGGCTTGTCTATATCAGAAAAATAATTGCCTCCCAGAACCAGCACATTGTTGGGCGGGGTATCTCCCTCAGTGTAGTCAATCAGTGTACTGTTAGCTTTAACATAGTATATCGGTAACCCTACAATCCCCCAGCCGGCACCGCTTAACTTGGAACGAGGTATATTATAGCCTACGGTTTTACGCTGATTATCCCCTCCGGTGGAGGAAATAGGGACGACATCGGTTTCTGTCATGCCTGCAAGCCTCAAATGCTGCCATGCGCGGAACTGCTCAAAATACTGGTCGGAATTCATCTGGTCGGCAATCCAGCCGCTGCCATCGCCATTACATGTCTTTTGCAGATCAATGATAGTTGTCGGACAGGTGTTTTTATCAGCATGCGCAACTGGCCATATGGAGGTGGCGGTTGAAAAATCACCCGGCAGTTCACCATACTTTTCCTTAAAGGTGTTCAGTGCCCTGATGTAATATTCCGATTCGCTGATCGCCGAGCGCAGTTCAGAATTCCTAAGCATATCGCGCGCGAAAATAATCCCGCCCGTCGTGATGGCGATAATCACCAGTACTATTGCCATTTCCAGAAGTGTAAAACCGCGCTGTTTCATGTTTTAAAATCCTAAGATAAAAAATAACGAGCAATCCTGGCCGGAGCTGGATGTTTTATATGTTTGTGCAGTCTTGGAACTATCATTTTCTGTGCAATTTGCAAGATAACCCGTACGCCATGTGCGCACAGTCCCAATACCCGGCCTGCCATCATCCAGTTTCCGGTCAATATCCAGCGCGTCAGAAGGTGTCATGATGGGAGATCGCGTATACGTGCCCGAACTTGCCTTTCCAAATGCTAAGATGTGTCCATAACCGCCAGTTGCTTCACCCCACAGATTGGCAGAATCCGCGATCTGCTGCATGTAGAGCATGGTCCATCCGCCGGGGGCAAATTTTGAACTGGGAACGTTTATAAGCAGTTGCGCTTCACCTGCAGTACTTGTTGATGACACACCACCCGAATATTTGCCATCAATCAGGCCGGCATTCGACAAATGCTGCCATGTTTGCCACCATTCATGAGTATTGCTTAATACACCAGCATTGGTGGATGAACCAATACGGCCATCTCCATCGCCATTACAGGTTTGTGTGTTATCCCATGCTTCATTGCTCAAGCCGCCAGACCAATAGCCCATGGGGCAACCCAGCCAGCCTGGAGGAGCACCCCAAAGAGTCTGTGCTGTTGAAAAATCTCCAGGGAGTTGGCTGTACTTCGCAATAAATTCCTGCGTGGCCTTGAGATAAGTGTCATATTCCCTGGCCACGGCCTGCAATTCGGCAGAACGAACCATGCTCCTGCCGGCAATGACGCCACCTGCGATCAAGGCAATCATCAGCAACACAATAGTAAGCTCCAGCAGCGTAAAGCCTGAACGCAATTTATTAGCTTGTGTAACACGCATCACTTTAACCCTGTCATGAAGAATAAAGTGCAATACTCTTTTTCTACACTGAGTTCAAATACTGTATCTGCAGGATTTACTGCATCAGTGGTACAAAAAGGATCGGCACCAATTACAATATAATTTGATAAAAGGTTACCTAAGGCAGGATGCCCGTCATCAATTTTCTGGTCAATAAACATGGCATCCTGCGCGCTAAGTGTGCCAACCACAGGCGGATGATCCGTTCCGTCATCATCTGTCAAACCTCCGTATGTTATGACATGGCTCTCCGGATGCGGGAATGTAACGCCTATACTCATTGAAGGGTCTGAGGTTGGGATAGAAAATGCAAGTTTCGATGGTTCTTTCACTGTGTAATAAAATGTATATCCAACATCTACATCGTGGCCCTTGGGGATGTTATAACCTGGCTTCCACAGATTGCTGCCCGTTCCATAGCGGCCACTGTAAGTGCCTTCCAGAAATTTTGAATTGGTCAGGTGTTGCCAGAAATATACGGATTCCGATGGGTTTTGCAGGTAGATAAGGTCTCCCCAAGATTCTACCTTACCGTCGGCATTACCATTGCAGGTCGTAATATCACGCGTGGTTTCCGGCGTATTGTCGCAGATACCGGTGCCCCAGAAATCAGTGGCGTTCGGCATGTCACCTGGAAAATATTTATACTTGTCATAGAATTGCTTGGTAGCGCTCTGGAACTTTAAAAAATTACTGCCTATTTTCTGTAGTTCTGCGCTACGTTCCATGGTTGCGCCGACAACAATTCCGGCCATCAGCAGGCCGATTATCGCCAGCACGATAGCCATCTCAAGCAATGTTACGCCATGTGTTTTAGTTGTCATAAGCCCGTAATAAAAACGATCGCACACAATTTATCACTACGTGCAGTCATGTATACTGCTGATGTAGGATTCCCATTATCAACGCATAGATAGGAAATGCCATCCGCGGAATTGGGAATAGCCAGAATATTGCCGAGGCCTGGTTTGCCATCATCGATTTTCTGGTCGATGGCAAGCGCTTCACTGCCGGAAAGTGCTACACCGGATGCTGTGCGGCGATTGCCAATATCGCGAGGGTTGCCATAAGATATGATGTGCCCATAATTCGAGTTAAATGTATCGCCCGTTACGCTGCTGAGGTCAGGATAGGTAATTGTATAACTGTGTGTGCCATGTGTTGAGTAAGAAAAAGTGTATCCAGAATTTTTATCACGGCCTTCGGGCATGTTGTCGCCGGGTTGCCACCAGTCTATGCCACCCGATGCCTGACCTGAATATGTTCCTTCGAGAAAGTTTGAATTGGTCAGGTGCTGCCAGAAAAAAAGTGCTTCACGAAATTCGGCACCAAACTGCACCGGTGTGCCTACCGGACCTGTTACAAAGCCATCGCCGTTACCATTGCAGGTTTCGGTCGTGGGTGCTGCAGGAATGCCCCCACACATGGAGGATTGTCCCCAAAAATCAATCGCAGTCGGTAAGTCGCCGGGAAAATATTTGTATTTGTCGTGAAACTGTTTTGTGGCATCGCGAAATTTCAGGAAGTTTGAGGCAATTTGCTGCAGTTGTGCACTTTTGATCATGCTTCTGCCAACCAGTATGCCAGCGGCCAGAAGACCGATAATGACCATTACAACGGATATTTCGACCAATGTAAAACCAGTGTATCGACTATTATTTTGTGTGTGCATATGCCGTCTGGAGCAGTCTTTATAGTTGTTATACATGAGAAGCTTACAAACCAAATGTGCTAGAACTTGCCTTCGGCTGATTTCTGTGTAGATTGCTTAAAGTTTAACACAGGAGCATAAACGTGCCAAGCGGTGTATCGCGTATTGAGGCTAAGTGCGTTGAGAAAGGCCTTAAAATGACGGGCCAGCGGCGTACTATTGCAAAAGTGCTCTCGGAATCCACCGATCACCCGGATGTTGAAATGTTGTATAACCGTGCATATGCTCTGGATTCACATATCAGTATTGCCACGGTTTACCGCACTGTGAAGTTGTTCGAGGAAGCCGGTATCACCCAACGGCATGATTTTGGCGATGGCCGTGCTCGCTACGAAGAAGCATCGGAAGACCATCATGATCATTTGATCGATCTGAAATCTGGTAGGGTCATAGAATTCAATAATGATGAAATTGAACGCCTGCAGAAAGATATTGCAAGAAAGCTGGGCTATAAGCTGGTTGATCACAGGCTGGAATTGTTTGCCGTCCCCCTTGACGAAGAAAAACAAAAAAATAACAAGTGAGTGCATGCAGTCAAAACCTGAAACGGATAAGCTTCAAACTACCGCACATGTATTTCCATTATATGATCTTGGGGAACTGAAGGCTGGAAGCCTGGAGGTTTTTGTAGCAAGCCGCAGCGAGGATATTATTGCGTCGCAGGCTTTGCGTTATGAGGTGTTTTTCAACGAAATGGGAGCTCCGCTTACGGATGCGGTTGCGGCCTCACATCTTGATGCAGACGATTTTGACAAGGCATGTGATCACCTGCTGGTGATAGACCATAAACCAGATGGCAGCTACAAAGTAGTCGGCACATATCGTTTGCTGCGTCGTGAAGGCATGCTGAAAATAGGCCGTTTCTATACCGATGGTGAGTATGATATCAGTGCCATCAAGAATTACCCGGGTGAAATCCTTGAAGTTGGGCGTTCATGCGTGGACCGCGATTACAGGAACCGTGCGGTAATGCAGTTGTTATGGCGCGGTATAGGAGCGTATGTTGCACGTTTTGACATTGCGCTGATGTTTGGCTGTGCAAGTTTCCATGGAACGGATCCAGATGCCCATGCCATGGCACTTTCTTATTTGCATCATTACCATCTGGCACCGGAAAACCTGTGCCCGGTAGCATTGAAAAGCCGTTATATCGAGATGAACAGGCTGCCCAAGGAAGATGTGGATGCGAAGCGTGCCTTTGCCTCGCTGCCCGCACTCATAAAGGGTTACCTGCGTCTAAGCGGGTATATTGGTTCTGGAGCGGTTATTGATCCGGAATATAACACCACGGATGTCAGCATTGTTGTAAAGACCGACCGCGTGACAGATAAATATGCCCAGCGCTACGGCAAGAGCTGGTAGCCTGTTATGTTTGTACCACTGATTAAGCTATTATTTATTGTGCTTCTGGCATTGGTATTTTTTGTGCCCGTGTGGGGCGCGTATCTGCTGAACAAGAAAACCCAGCGCGACAGGATGATACAGGTTTTCTGCCGCCTGTTACTGATGATTGTAGGCATCCACCTTCGTGTGCATGGCAAGTTGAGCGAGAAACGCCCGTTGCTCGTTGTAAGCAATCATCTGTCCTATATCGATATACCGATACTGGCCAGCCAGTTCGCCATGCGGTTTACGCCGAAAAGTGAAATAGCCAAATGGCCTGTGATCGGGTTGCTCTGCAAGATCACGGATAGTATATTTGTCGACAGGCGGCCAGGTAAAGTCAAAGATACTGCCGATACTCTGCATCAGGTATTGGCTCGGGGCGAGGTGCTTTCTTTCTTTCCGGAGTCCACTACGGGCAACGGCGTACATGTGCTGCCATTCAAATCCAGTTTTTTTAGTTTGGCGGAGAGCGATTTCTCAGGAGAGAAACTCACGGTTCAGCCTATCGCCATGACCTATACGCGGGTTCGTAACCTGCCGGTGGATTCCAGGCTATGGCACCAGATCGCCTGGTATGGCGATGCTGAACTTGTTCCGCACCTGATGGAGTTTCTAAAGCTCGGTGCGATGCAGGTTGAATTACATTTCCTGCCGCCTGTAACCATGAATATGTATTCTGACCGAAAGGCGCTGGCACAGCATTGCCAGCAGGTGATCACAGAAGTTATCGACGAAGTGCGCGCCAATATTCACACAACGGCGAACTAGCAAATGTCCAGTGCTGTGGATTCAATCGCGTTTATATCAAAATTATAACGGGACTTGAGAAGAGCAGACAGCGTGTCGCTGGGGGTTTCAGTGTTTCCGTTATATATGATGTTCCCGTATTGCTCAGGGTTGGTGAACCCCCTTTTCTGGCGCAGCAGCAGGCGCAATTTCTTGAAGGTGCAAAGCATAACGCAGTGTGATGGCCGCCCGCGCACATCCTGATAAAAAATGAGATAGAGCGGCATTTCGCCGCACCTGATGCATCTTGTGATGGTATATAGATTTTTTGCCATATTTCTCAGTACCTTATTTTGATTGTATATGATGTATTATTAACAAGGGCTTAATATTTGGCTGGTATATTAATAATGATTACTTAGGAGGGGACATGATAAACCCAATCAATAGCGCATTGTCCGGTTTAAGTGCAGCAACGCGCCGGTTGCAGGTAAGTGCAGCCAATATTGCCAATATGCAAAGTACCCAAAGGGTAGAGAACGGTAATGTGGTGAACAGCCCATACGTGCCACAGCGCGTTCAACAGATTTCGCAGGCTGGTGGTGGCGTTTCTACGCTTGTGCAGGATGTTAATCCTGCCGCAACCAGGATATTTGATCCGGAAGATCCACAGGCAGATGCTGAGGGTTTTGTGGCATATCCGAACGTGAATCTTGAAAACGAGATCATCAACCAGAAGATTGCCACCTATGATTACAAGGCAAATCTCAAAACACTAAAAATCCAGGACGAACTGGAGCAAAGCCTTCTGGATATACTTAGCTGATTATTTGCTGGTTTGCGGCACCCCTGCCATCATTGGAAGGCCAGGGTTGGGTGAGGTTGTATCACTGGCATCGCTAAATGCAAATTTGCGCAGGGTGCCGATGACATCACTAACGCCAGGCGGCAGGGAGGTTGAAGCCTCTGGCCTCTGGAATGCACCGCGCAGTGCCTGGCTTTTATCTCTGGACTCAGCTATGCGAGCCCTGAGAGCACCGACCCGGTCCTGCACTGTGGTTGTTTCCAGGATTGCATCCATTGGAAGAATACCTTTGTTAGTGACTTTATTTTTGTATCACAGTTCGTGCAGGGGGTAAAACAAAACCAACGGCACGAATATTGCAATTGTGTGAAACTTGAATTCTAAGATGTAAAAGGAAGTATGGATTTTTGATCATGGCAGCCGCAAAACCTTTTGAAGAACTACAGATACCGCACAAGCAACCGCCTGTAATTATTGGGAAATACAAGGTTTTCAATGTAGCTGGAGAATGCGTTGAAGTATCTGCTGGCACAGTGCTTGAGGCTTTAGAGGTCAGCGGCGTGAAAGACCCGGTCAAGGTTGAACGGGCACTCCTGTCATCCATGCGTGTTATTGATCGTGCGGTGCTTTCTGTGCCAGCAGAAACCCCATCAGCACAACCATCCTCAGAGCCACCCGCGAGCGCGACCTGATACTTGAACAGCATAAAGTCGTTAGTCTGACGCTAGAGTTTCTTAAAAGAAGCTACTGGCGTTTCTTTTTACGTTTAGTTCTTGGTTTGGGGAACAGGTAAGCATCCAGTATGTGCCGGCGCAGGCGGCGCAGGAGTACTTCTGGTGGGGAAAGGGTAAAATACCTCAGCAGTATGTATCTTTCTGCATCAATGATTTCCTGGAAGAAATCACGATCCTTACGAGAGTGGAGTAATACGCCGGTCTCCCTATTTTCCTGGCGCAGGATGCGTTTTAGTTCGCGGATGATGCGTAATTCGTCGGCTGGGGCGGGGAGGGCAAGAAGATCGTCGTTGTCGTTTGAAGCAACTGGGAAAAGCAGTAAGTTAGACAGCGAGCCTACATATTGCATGTTTGAAATATATACTAATCAACATATAGCGTCAATGCTGATACAAGATAATAAAAAAACCCGCTCCCAAAAATTGGGAGCGGGTCTTTTCATATTAGGTGATTAGGTACCAGACAGTGAATCAGCTACAGCCTGGAACGTTTCGTTCAGTTCTTCACCCACGGTGGTTACCGCGCCAATGATTACTACAGAAATAAGTGCTGCAATCAAACCATACTCAATGGCGGTTGCACCTTCTTCGTTTTTCAACAGGCGAATCATCGTTTTCATAAAAATGCTCCTAGCAATAAAGTTTACGCTGAACAAATCAGCTGCACCCAATCTAACAAAAGCAAAACAGGTTTGCAAGCAGAAAAATTATTTTTCTTGATATAAATCAAAAGCTTTTACAGAAAATGCAAAACAAATTTTATTATAATTATAATAAAATTTTATCTATATATGTAATAGTGAATAAAATGATGATTCTAATCGAGGAAACCCGCGATAGCGGTGAACACATTATTTGAAGTGGCCTCACCGATACTGGCAACCGCACCAATTATAATGATTGAAATGAGGCTCGCAATAATGCCGTATTCAATAGCAGTTGTGCCGCGGTTATCAACTAGAAATCCACGAGAAAGCCCGACCAAGTTTTTAATGCTACCGCGCTTCATGTATTGCTCCGGTACTTACTCCAAAACACCTTACTATTTTAATACATAGCTAACCACTCTGCCATTAATAAATTAAATTAGAATTAACAAATTTGTGTCAAAATAAGGATAAATTCAAGCGATTGCGGAGCGAAAAAGAGAAGTAATGCCTATATTTCCAGAAACATTGGAAAATTTAGAAAAAGGTACAGTGCATGAGCTGAACCTTGCACCTTACACGATAAACCGTGAGGACCTGCAATTGCTGATTAAGTTGTTGCCGGCTAATACTGCGCTTAAAGCTATCATACTTGGCAGTTGCCAATTTGACAGGGAATTGCTGGAAGCATTTGCGGCTGTTTTGCGGGATCATCCATCGGTGATGGAGATTACACTCGGTAGCCATAACGAAATTGGTGATCATGGTGCAAAGGCCATGGCAGGTGTCATTGAGCATAGTAAAATGCTGGCGTCGTTGCAGATATGTAATGGCGGCATCGGTGATCATGGTGTGCGGGCTATCGCACGTGCCTTGAAACGTAATACCGTGCTAAATATACTGGATATCTCTGATAATAAAATTGGTGATGACGGAGCGATTGCACTTTCCGAAGTGTTCAATGAGAATAAAACACTTACGCGACTGAAGCTGGATGGCAACCGCATTGGCTATGCCGGTATTTCCGCGCTGACCAAAGCATTGGAAGGGAACCAGACACTGGTGGAATTTACCATGATGAATAATAAATCCACCGAAGCACTGACAGCGGGTGTTGAGAAAGCATTTGAACAGAGCAAAAACATCATCAATCTTAAAATAAGCGGCAGCCGTGTGAATGATGTCTGCCACCAGAATAAGCAAATCGTACTGCGCATGTTTGAAAAATTGCAGAAACAACCCATACAGTCTTTGCCGCCTGAAGATATCAGCCTCATCAAAGACCGTGTGTATTCCATTACCTATGTGGCAGAGCAGGATCTGCGCGTGCCTCGCTATAAAGTGCTTGAGCTTTTGTGCAGCATCCAGCAGGCTGCGCGTAAGCAGCCTATCGCTCAGCAGGCCTGATCTTTTTAGGGACACTGCCGCACCAAAGCATCCGCAATATATCCAGCCCTTCAATGAACCGATCAAGCAGCCTGTCGTTTTCAGTTTTATGTTTGTGGGCAGCCGATGGAATTAGAAACGCCGGCCTTTCGTTGAAAATGCATATATTCATTACCAGTGCTGCATGCCCGCCACGCGAGAGATGGGCCAGAGCGGATTGATATTCTTCCTCGCGGCTGCTGGCCCAGAGCGTATCATGAGTCTTGATATCGGCACCGCCCAGATGGGTTGGGTCAATGGCGCGTATGCCAGGCACACCAAAGCGCAATGTATATAGCCAGCGCAGATGCACACCGCACCAGTGCTGTTCCTGCGTGATCAGATTACGATTCAGGCATAGATCCAGTGCTTCTGTGGTTTCTCCCTTCAGCCGCTTCATGACCAGTTCGGCGGTGCCGCTATCATGCATGGGGCGTGCGGTTTTTGGCCTGCCACGCTTGCGGGATAATGATGCGATCCTGACGGCAGTTTGAGATTCCTGTGTTTTGCTCATATTGACATGTTCCTTCACTTATTCAAAAAATCCAGAAAGTATGACGGGGTTTTCAGGCAGTAATGATGAAGTTTGCGCCTGCTTGCGTTCTTTCATTTTACGCCGGTATGTTTTTCGTTCTTCGTAGCGTATGCCTTTTCCCGCATCTGCCCGCCATTTGACCGGATTGCTGATGGCACGCTTTGCTTTGCGCCTGATATAATTGACGTCAAAGCCAGCCAGATGGCAGACCATCGAAAAATCCTTATTGTTTTCCGTGAGCCAGCGTATGGCTTCATGCTTGTGATAAACGGCTTCAGGATTGCGTGAATTGCTGAGCGCATCCATCAATGCCTGGGTGAT
>CAZAQK010000013.1:0-22647 GCA_964487265.1 uncultured Rickettsiales bacterium
CAACGCAGCATGGACCAATGCCATCAAGCAGGACCGCGCACAGTTGGAAAAAGAAGGCAAGGGGGGTGGAAAATTTGTAGTTATTGGCGGTGCCGACCATTTCACAGGCGATGGCAAGGTGGATGAGATTCTAGGCCTTCCTGTGGTAAGCTTGAGCAAAGGTGCTAAAGACATGCAACCGGCGTTTGAGAAAAACACTGTGCCGTCAGAACCTGATTTTTATGTGCCGGGTGGCAGGGATTATTGGGATACTAAGCTGCAGCTCAAGAAAGATAAGTTTGAGGCCATAGCCGGTGGTCTTGAGAAAGCAAGTCTTTCTCCAGTCGCAAAAATTGCTGCTTTATCTGCCGCTGGCGTCCTGCGATCGTATGTGAATGAATATGATAACATACTGAAAGCTGACAGAGAAAAAATATACACCCCGGAGGAATTAAGTGGTCAAGTACCAGTAATGCCTCCGATAACACCAAACGCCAAGCCCCCTGAAGAAAGTAAAAATCGTTAATTTGCATAATATTGCAACATTTCACGTAATTGTAACGTGATTTGCCGTGGTGTGGTGCTACTTTGGCAGCAACCAAGGAGTTATTATGCAGGGCAGTCCTGATAAATATGTTGAGTTCGCGCTTGCGCAGGCGGCGGCCTATATCGGTCAGAATAAATATGCTTCAAACATGCAGGGGAAAACACCTGAAGAAACGGTTGAGATACAGGCGTTCCTCGATTCCAAGCCGTATGATAATGACAAGGTGCGCGCTGCCGTTAAGGAAATGATCGAAGATCGGCTGGCAGGGAAAATGCCCGCCTCGGATGGTGCAAAGCCAACCATCACATATCTGGCTGGTCCTTTGGGGTCAAAGCAGATGTTGCAGGATATGGCAGGCAAGGAAAGCGCGGAAGTGGGGCCGGAGGTGAAGGCCGCGCTGGATGGTGCGGTATTCTCGGATTTTACGGCATATAAAACAATGGTCAGTACCAAGCTGCTCGATGGCGGCAAGGTTGAGCCATATGCAAAATATCGCCCACTGCTTTCGGGTGTGGATCAGGCGGTGCAGGCGGCCGCTGCTGAGATGAAGTATAATCAGGTGATCGATAACACCATGGCACTTGCCGATGAAAAAGTGCAGGGCGGCCTTGCCCATTTGAAAGCGCAGGCGAAGAATAATAGCCTTCGTATGTACGCCGTGGCACTTTCGCCAGCCCAGTCCAAAGCAGAAGCGGCAAAGCTCGGCATGTCCGAGGCGGAGGCAGAAGCGAGTGCACGCAATTTTCGCCGTAGCTTTCCGGGCTTGCTAAATACGGTGCCGAACGTGACGCTGGTGGACAGGGAGGGCGCCATAATTTACCAGCAGCTAGATGGCACGGAAACCCGCCGCGATAAAGTAAAGATGGAAGTCTGGGCAGGCGCATTCAGAGAAGGTCTGCCGCCGCTGAGGCGCGAAGGCGATGCGCCATCCTCAGGCCTTCCGCCTATGCCGGGCAGTGGTGGTGGAGAAATAAGACGCTAGTGCTGTGGTAATGTAACAAGAAAAAAGCCGCCCGTTGGGGCGGCTTTTTTAGTATCAATCGTCATTGCGAGGAGTGAAACGACGAAGCAATCCAGCTTGCCTATATATGGATTGCTTCGCTACGCTCGCAATGACAGAAAATAAGTTAAGCAGCACCGGCGGCTTTTGCCACTTCGGCTGCGAAGTCATCTTCTTTTTTCTCGATGCCTTCACCCACTTTGAAGCAGATAAAACCAGTAACCTTGACAGGCTTGCCCAGTTCCTTGGATGTAGCTTCAACAACCTGTGATACTTTGGTTTTGCCATCGACCACGAAAAGCTGCTCCATGAGCACCACTTCTTCGTAATATTTACGGACGCGGCCTTCAACCATCTTTTCAACCACATCAGCAGGTTTGCCGGATGCGGCGGCTTGTTCGCGGTACACGGCGCGCTCGCGTGAAAGCTTTGCAGCATCCACTTCTGCGGTGGTTACGGCTTCAGGACGAGAAGCTGCAATATGCATCGCGATCTGCTTGCCGAGCTGCTCGAGCTTGCCAATATCGCCTTCAGATTCAACAGCAACCAGCACACCAATTTTGCCCATGCCCGGAGCGGCTGCGCTGTGAATATAGCTTGCTACCACACCCTTGGTTACGCCGATAATGTTGGCACGGCGCAGCGTGAGGTTTTCGCCGATGGTCGCGATGCCAGCGGTGATGTTCTCGGCAACGGTCTTGCCATGGCCGTCTTTTGTATTTTTCAGTTCTTCAACATCACCGATGCTGTGGCGAACTGCGAGTTCTGCAATAGAAGCGGCAAGTTTCTGGAACTGGTCGTTCTTGGCAACGAAGTCGGTCTCAGAGTTGAGCTCGATGATCGCGCCTTTGGTGCCTTCCACGGCAACTGCAGCAACGCCTTCAGCTGCAACACGGCCGGATTTCTTGGCAGCAGCGGAGAGGCCTTTTTTGCGCAGCCAGTCAACAGCAGCTTCCATGTTGCCACCATTTTCAGCGAGTGCCTTGCGGCAATCGAGCATGCCCGCGCCAGTGGTTTCGCGCAGGTTCTTGATTTGTTCAGCGGATACTTGGGTCATATATAATCCTTTTGTGTGAGTGTTGGTGTGAGTGCAGGTGCGAGGAAATGCTTCACTCACACTCGCACACGCACTCGCACTATTTATTTTTTACCAGGCGTTTTCTTTACGGTAACGACCGGTGCCTTTTTCGCAGCAGGTTTACCACGGCCACGGCCTTTTTTCTTGTCGCCGTCCTCTTCGGAGGCTTCAGATTTTTCAGCGGCAGCGGCAGCAACATTGATTACTTCGCCGGCGTCTTCGCGTTCGCCGATGTCAGCACTGCTTTTGGTCAGGCTTTCCTGCAGGCCACCCAATATTGCGTCTGAGATGAGGCGGCAATAGAGGTTGATGGCGCGGGAGGAGTCATCGTTGCCCGGGATCGGGTAATTGATGCCATCTACGGAGCAGTTGCTGTCAATGACGGCAACGATAGGGATGCCAAGTTTCTGCGCTTCTTTCACCGCAAGGTCTTCTTTGCCGGTGTCGATGATGAAGAGCAGGTCAGGGCGGCCACCCATGTCTTTGATGCCGCCGAGTGATGCTTCCAGCTTGTCGCGCTCGCGGGTCATGGAGAGCAATTCTTTTTTGGTGAAGCCGATATTTGGTGTGTTCAGGTTCTCTTCAATTTTGCGCAGGCGCTTAATGGAAGCCTGGATGGTTGCCCAGTTGGTGAGCAAGCCGCCCAGCCAGCGCTGGTTGATGTAATACTGGCCGCAGCGTTTGGCTGCTTCTGCCACAGGTTCGGTGGCCTGACGTTTGGTGCCAACGAAGAGAATACGGCCGTTCTGAGCGGCGATCTCGCGCACGGCCTGAAGGGCCTGATGCAGCATCGGCACGGTTTTGCCGAGGTCGATGATATGAATATCGTTGCGGACACCGAAGATATACGGGGCCATGCGAGGGTTCCAGCGCTTGGTTTTGTGTCCGAAGTGAACGCCAGCTTCAATAAGCTCGCGCATTGAGAATGCAGGTACTGCCATAAACTATCCTTTTCCGGTTTAACCTCCGCGAAACGTCTGTGATCCTGACCATCAGGACACCGGATGGTTCGCACCAGCACCGCTGGGCAAACCGTCATTTCGCGTGTGAAATATCCCTCCCAAACATCAGAAGGGAGCTGGTAACTACATGAAATAAAGGGGGTTATCAAGCGGTTTTTGCAGGAAAACCGCTTTAAATCACCCAAAACCCCATATTTATGTTAAATTTTAGTAAAAAGCGTGTTAGAATGAACCTTAAATAAGAAAATAAATAAGAATATAATAAGCATAGCAACAGGAGCACGTTATGGGTTACATCGGCAAACCATTATATACCACGTCCGCACTGACCGTTTTTCTTATGGTGGCCCCGATGGCGGCACAGTCGCAGACCATGGATTCTTCATCTGGTTCAGGCACGCTGGCAACCACTGCGACAGTATCAAGCCCGACTGCGACCACTACAGCAACGACGCGGCCTGTTACTGGAACTGTTGCAACCAGCCCAACCGCTACGACGACTAATGCGACAACGGGTGTAGTAACCACTACGACCCAGCAGCCAAGCACGGGGACTGTAACCACGCGTCCAACAGTTACAACAACTACCACTAATTCGACCACAGGCGTTATAACGACTATCGGCCAGCAGCCAAGCACCGGCACTGTAGCAACCCGCCCAACAGTTACAACAACGACAACCGGTATCTACCCGCCTATCGTTACGAATACCAACACGGGTACAGTTACACCGATTGGTACAGTAGGTGGAACAGCGGTGATTTCAGATGTACAGGTTGTCAATCCGATCGGTACAGTGGGAACACGTCCTACTCGTCCCGGCACCAGCGTTGGTACCCAGCCTATCGAACCACGCCCGAAACCTAAGCCCAAACTCACTGGCCTTGCGGCTAAAATTGCATATTGTAAAGCGCGGGAATGGCTGGATTGCTATGTGACATTCAAATACCGTGTTAACGGCAAGGTGGCACGCCAGCATACGAAAATATATTAATCCATAGCCATGGAATGATGGGATGCTGCGCTTTTTAGCGCAGCATTTCTTTTTGGTCGGCAGCTTGCTGTGCAACCTGTTCGGCGTGTGACGCGGCCGGTTTCGATTCGGCATCCTGTTCATGGCGTTTTTTGTATTTCTCAGCGAAGTTCTTACTGGTTTTGGCAACGTCGCTGCCTGCGCCAAGTGCGTTGGCGATTGCACCGGAGAGTCCGTTATTGGCTATGTGCGCTTTCAGTGGATCAAGGCCGATATCCTCCAGTGTCTGCTCAAGTCCGGCACCTTTTAAATGTTCCTTGAGTTCTTTTTCAAGCGTGGCTTTGAACTGTTCCGGCACGCCGCCTTCCTTGAAAAACTTATCGCGGATTTTATGCACTTCCAGCACGAATGCTTCAATCTGTTGCGGGGTGACATTATCAAACCATGGTTTGAGCACACCGACTGCATAGGTTTCGAGTAACTCCGGATCAAAACTTTTGTTGTGCACAGCTTCTTTGATCATCAGGTCGATCATGCCAGGAGGTGCAAATGGGAAAAGGGTAGGGTTGTTTGACCAGATCTTGCCGATGACCGGCATGGATACTTTACGGCCTGATGCCATGGAAAAACGTGTGCCCAGATGTGTGCCGTAATTGGTAAGCGGCAGCATGGATGCACCGGACGGAAAGCCCAGCAATGATGTGAGCGCGGCGGTATAGGTCCATGGCCGCGCCTGCTGGAAGGTAGCTTTATCTTCTGCCTCATCGAGGAAATCGCTTTTCCTGACCTTGTCGCTGCGCTCTTCAAAGAAAAGACGACTACCCTGCACGGCACCCAGCGCACCAATGATGCCAGGTATGCCCCAGCGCAGCACCTGCATCCAGCGATCATTCATATGGTCACTATGCGGATTGAAAGCCATCTTCTTGTAGATCTTCTTGAGTGGTTTCCACACTTCGTCTGCACTGACTTTTGTGCCGCTGAATTTTACGCCGGTCAGTGCATCCATGAATTTGTCACCCAGCCAGCTGCCGACGGTGAGGCCAACTGCGCAATGCACACGGTGCGCGCCGATAGCGGCACTGAGCATGCCAGTGACGCCTTCCGACATATCCAGCAATTTACCATCTACAAACCCATGGCGGTGTTTGGAATGCACATGGTGGTGCTTGGGATTACGCTCTGCATTGGCGGAGTGGCTGGTTTTTTCTGTGGTTTCATCTTTGGTTTTGGCAGGATTCATGTCTGCCATACCGACGTCTTTAGCCAGTGCCACGGCACCCACGCTTACGGCACTGACACCAAGCAGGCCAGCGGTGGTTGCCTTGATGGGGCCTGTCTGCGCATGTTTGTGTGCCATGGCATCGAACGGTTTGCCGCGTAGTTCCGGGAAGCGTTGTTCAAGGCTTTCGATCATTGCCTTGCGGGCGGCATCCATTTTTTTGCTGGTGCCAAGGCCAAGCCCATCACCGATCCAGCGCGATAAGGTGGTGATGATACCAGCATCGCCCACGGCTGCTTCACGCGGGTCTAGTTTTACATCGATGAGCATTTTTTCGAAGCCCATGTCAGCGAACATGCCCTTGACAGATTCAGCGATTTTTTCTTCTGAACCGGCGATAATTTTATTATCGCGTACAAATGCGTTGCGTCGCTCGAGGACTTTGTTTGTCAGTTCCCGTATCTGCGTTTCACTTGCACCATTGAACAGCGGCTTGATGATGCCGTGCATGTATTCATCGATACGTGCCGGCGATGCGGCTGGATTGTGTGAAAGATATTGCGTCATTTTGCCGATGAGAACGTGCCATCGCCAAGGGAAGGATGAGTGTGAATTCACCAGTGCCCTGATGCCTGGTGCACCGATGGTACGCTCTGCACCGGTGGTGAATGCCATGCCGAGTGCCGTGCTGTAATTGGCTGTTGAAGGAATGAAACTGAGGCCTGCGGCGGAGCCAGGCAATGCGGCAACACCCGCGATTTTTGATAAGGTATCGTATTGCCCGAGGAGTGAAACCTGCTCAGCCTGTTGCAGGCCGAACTTGCCGAGGGGCACTTTTTTCGTCGCTTTGCTGATATTCAGAATAGGTTCACGGAAGAACATGTAGCTGCCGCCGACAGCACCCATACCGCCAATGACGGCTGGTGCCATCAGGTCGAATACTTTCATCCAGCGGTCGTGCGGATTATCGGAAAAATGATCGTATGCCAGTATGCCACGCAGTGGTTTTATCGGAGCGATCAGGTCTTCCGGCGGAATTTCTTTTCCTTCCGGCGTTTGCCCAACGAGGATGTTCATCATTTTGCGGCCGACATACAGGCCGGCCATCAACCCGATAGCGTTATACAGCCGGTGCTTGTTTGGCGGAACGTTCAGGTATTCCGTGCCGAAGCGCGCAACCTGGAAAAAAGCACCGCCTTTAGCGTTCTGGGCTGGAATGTTAGGGCCGTTACTCATGCTTCGCGGGTTTGCATATCCCTGAATGATTACAGAATGATCCACTATCAGGATATCATGCCCCTATACCCCCCTCAAGGTACCAAACACCGTTTTTTGCAAGATTCATCGAACTGTAACATTTGTTTTTTAACGATTTTTCGGGGCCGGATACACGCCGTAGTTGCTAAAAAAGGTTAACGGAAGCTGTCACAAAAAGTTCATGGAAAGGCACTGAAAAACCATGATATATTCAAAATAGCCGGAAGTGTGGGGTTTTGCCGCACGCGCCGTGCTAAAAACACGCAGGAAATATGGACAAGAAATTGCCCGAAAACACTGCTGATAAAGAGCAAGCCGCTGTGGATAACACAGCCATGGCGCAACCTTCTGCTGACAAAAAAAATCCACAGGATCTTGCTGGTGCGGATGTTGGCGGCTACGCGAAGCAGGCAACCTATAATCCTGCGCTGTCTGAAAAATCCTGGAAAGATGTTGCGCTGAAAGATTCTGTCGCTGGCCGCGGCGTCATCCGCATGTTCTCACGCGGGGTGATGGGTGTTGCAGCATTCACGCTTGGCGGCTGGTGGGCAAACAAGCGCATGGCAAACTACTCACATCTTAAGCCTTCTGATGCGTTGAATGAAGTCGAAAAGATTGCGCGTTTTTATGACAATGCTTTTGGCAAGCCGCTCAAGGCGACGGTGAATTTTTTTGGCAGGGATGGAGAGACGTTCGTCAATAATTTCCGGCCTACAGCTAAATACGCAGGATATGACGGCAAGTATGGTCGCAGTCTCGGTCATGAAGTGGTATTGGTGACGTTTGACTTTGCCAGCATGAGTATTGGCGATTTCTGGGGCAGGAAAATTGCTCACACGATTGATCCCAAGGCAGAGCGCCCCGAATGGAAACGTGAAGACGGCAGCATCGACTGGGTGCAGGCGACCAAAACATTCGGCAAGAACTGGTGGTCGGCTGTGAGTTACTCAGCAGGTGAAGATTGGGCTGTCGCAGTGCCATACTGCTTGACCATGCGGCATCTCGGCACGCCTGCCATTAATAAAATAATTCCTGGGTATAAGTTCGATTTTGACCAGAATGCCAATGGTGGTGCTTTCCGTGTTGATGATAAAGGCAGGATCAACGGAAATTTTACCGCAGGTGGCGTATTAAATATCTGGGAACGCTTCACGACTTATAACATTGGCACGCTAATGTTCCGTGAAGCGTATGCGTGGACAGGCAATAATCTCAAAAATTTATGGCAGCATGGAAAATTGCCGCCGTTGGTAGAAACCGTGCCGGGCCACAAGCATGAGTCGTTTGCAGAAACTGCAGTGGATGGTGCCAAGCAATTTACCAACTGGCTGGCACGCAGCACGGTGAAAGCTGTGATGTATATGGTTCCAGCAGTATCATTCTTCTGGGTAACACGGGTGCCACAACATAAATTTCGCGGTCCATTCATCCATCCTGAAAAAGGGATCATGATGTATGGCAATGATAAGGTGCTGCGTGCAACTACATTGCCTAACCCCGAACATCCGAATGCTTTCTTTGTGGATCCTAATTTTACAAAAGATACTCCTGTGTATTTTAGCGTAAGCCGTGAACCTGCAATCAATCCATTCAAAGATGGATTTATTCAGCACAATGCAAAAACCTATGGCATATGGGATAAACTGTTAAACCCTGTGGCGAAAGCGAATGACAAAGTACGCAATGCGCTGCGCAAGCCAATAGGCGGGTTGCTGAATAAACTCGGAAGTACATCAGGTGAAAGTTTCGCAGATACATTCATCAACGCATCCATTGCCTACACCCCATATTTCTGGGCGAAGTCGGACTGGCTTGCTGCAAAGCTTGATTATGGCCGCATGGATGCCGCAGTGGACCGGACGCTTGCCGGTGCAGCTACGCTTAATGGTGGTGAGTTTAAAGAAGGCTTAGGTGAAATATGGAATGCCACATGGCAGAAGCCATTGAAAGATCCAGTGCGTGAAAAATACGCGCAGTGCTTGGAGGCCACCGATACTTCACCTGCGGATAATAATTTTGATGTGAATCCGAATGCCGGTGGCAGCTGCGATTTCATCTTAACACCTGAAGAGAAGAAACCTTCCCAGATACTGAAGGAATCCAGGCAGCAGCTTGGCTGGCGTGAACGACTTGTGCAGGGTGAAAAACCGGAGATCGGCGCGAATAATCCCAAGGGTCATGCCGAGCGTGAGGAGATGCGTGAGGCACTTAAGCACATGCAGCCGCCGACGAATTCTATCAATTGATTCTCTACTAGGCTGGCCAGCTTGCTTGAAAACAGCATGCTCGCTCATGTTACGTACTAAGTTGTACGCTCAATCGCTGCGCACACTGTTTCCTGCGCATCTGATACAGCCTAGCGAGAATTGTTTTTCGTCATCCCCGCTGGGTGTGGGGGTGGCAAATTAACTGGGGCTAATCATCGTCTCCGGCTTCACCCATGCATCAAATTGCTCGGCGGTGAGCAGGCCGAGCGCGATGCCGGCTTCTTTCAGCGTGGTATGTTCCTTGTGCGCTTTTTTCGCAATTTTCGCTGCGTTGTCATAACCAATATGTGGGTTGAGCGCGGTCACCAGCATGAGTGATTCATTCATCAGTTTGGTGATACGCGCTTCGTTGGCTTCGATGCCCACCACACAATTATCGGTGAAGCTCACGCAGCCATCGGCGATGAGGCGGATGGATTGCAGCACGTTATAAATGATGACTGGCTTGAACACGTTGAGCTCGAAATGCCCCGTCGCACCACCGATGGTGACGGCCACATGGTTGCCCATCACCTGCGCGCAGAGCATGGTGAGTGCTTCAGATTGCGTTGGGTTTACTTTGCCCGGCATGATGGATGAACCCGGTTCGTTCTCCGGCAGGTTCAACTCGCCGAAGCCGCAGCGTGGGCCGCTGCCAAGCAGGCGTACATCATTGGCTATCTTCATGAGTGATGCGGCGATAGTGTTCAGTACACCGGAACATTCCACCAGCGCGTCGTGCGTGGCGAGTGCTTCGAATTTATTGGGTGCGGTGATGAATGGCAGTTTGGTGATGCTCGCTACTTCCTTGGCAAATGCCGTATCAAAACCTTTTTTGGAATTGAGGCCGGTGCCCACAGCAGTGCCGCCCTGTGCCAGTTCATAGAGCGCAGGCAGGGTGCTTTCGGCGCGGCGGATAGCGTTTTCCAACTGCTTTGCATAACCCGAAAATTCCTGACCAAGGGTGAGTGGAGTTGCATCCATCAGATGCGTGCGGCCGATCTTGATGATCTTGTCGAACGCTTTTGATTTAGTGCTGAGTGCAGAGTGCAGAGTTTTTAGAGCAGGAAGTAAAGAATAATGTATTTCATAAGCAGCGGCAATGTGCATGGCGGTGGGGAAGGAATCATTCGAAGATTGCCCCATATTCACATGGTCATTCGGGTGCACGGGTTTTTTGCTGCCCATCGCACCGCCCATGATCTCGATGGCGCGGTTGGAGATCACTTCGTTCACATTCATGTTGGTTTGCGTGCCCGATCCCGTCTGCCACACCACGAGCGGGAAATTGCCATCCAGCTTGCCATCGATCACTTCTGATGCGGCTTGCACAATGGCATCGCCGATTTGTCTATCAAGACCTGCGATCTGCATGTTCACTTTTGCTGCGGCAAGTTTCAAAATGCCGAAGGCGGTGATGAGCGGCTTTGGCATGGTCTCGCCGCCGATCTTGAAATTCTGCAAACTCCGCTGCGTCTGCGCACCCCAGTACCGTGAGGCATCGACATCGATATTGCCGAAGGAATCGGATTCGGTTCTGGTTGCTGGTTGCTGGTTGTTGGTTGCTTGTGATTTCATAGTGCTGCGCCTTGTTGGTTATATGCCTATTTCTAGACCAGCAACTGGCAACTAACAACTAACAACTTAAAAAAGTCACATGGCCCATTTTGCGGCCGGGGCGGGATTCTTTCTTGCCATAGGTATGGATGCGGGCGTTTGGCATGGCTTCATATTTTTTGATGTCGTAAATCTCATCGCCGATCAGGTTCAGCATTTTGGCGGGGCAGATGATCTCGGTGCTGCCAAGTGGCAGGCCGCAAATGGCGCGGACTACCTGCTCGAACTGTGAGGTTTTGCAGGCATCCATTGTCCA
The DNA here is from genome assembly GCA_964487265.1 of uncultured Rickettsiales bacterium. Classification (GTDB taxonomy): domain Bacteria; phylum Pseudomonadota; class Alphaproteobacteria; order Rickettsiales; family SXRF01; genus CAZAQK01. The sequence continues at coordinate 11,138 of CAZAQK010000013.1, forward strand.
GTGGCCGGAATTATGCGGGCGCGGGGCGAGCTCGTTGACCAAGAGTTCATCACCGCACACAAACATCTCAACTGCTAAAATACCAACCAGTTTCAACCCTTCGGCAATGGTGCGCGCCATGCTTTCCGCTTTTTTCGCAAGTGCAGCGGAAATAGGGGCAGGGGCAATGGTCTCATGCAATATATGATTCTTGTGCGTGTTGTGCACGGGCGGGTAGCATTTCACTTCACCGCTCACGTTACGTGCAACGATGACGGAAATTTCCATCGAGAAATTCACAAAGCCTTCGAGAATGTATTCGCCTGCGGTGATGCTTGGCAAATTGCTATCCGTAATTTTCCACTGGCCTTTGCCGTCGTAACCCATGGTGGCAGTTTTGAGCACGGCGGGTGTGCCGGTTTTTTGAATAGATGCTTGCAGCTCGGATGTGTTGTGCACAGGCGCAAACGGTGCCGTTTTAATGCCAAGCCTATTCAGTGTTTCTTTTTCTTTGATGCGGTGCTGGCAGATTTCCAGCACATTGATGCTGGGCAATAATGTATCCGCGATCACTTGCAGTGGTGCGGTGGGGATATTTTCAAATTCATAGGTAATGATGTCTACGCTTGCGGCGAATGTTTTCAGGGCTGCTTCGTCATCATACGCTGCGAGTGTGTGGGTGGTGGCTTTTTCGAAAGCGGGGGAGTCTTTATCGGGGCAATATATATGGGTTTTGTAGCCCATCTCGGTTGCCTTCATGGCCATCATACGGCCAAGCTGCCCGCCGCCTAGAATGCCGATGGTGGAGGGTGGATTTAGGGATTTCGTCATCGCGAGCGACCAACGGGAGCGTGGCGATCCAGAAACTGGATTGCTTCGTCGGCGTTGCCTCCTCGCAATGACGGTATTTGCATCAGGGTTTTTTCGGTACAGATTTTGTTTGTTTATCGCGCCATTTTTCGAGGCGTGCAGCAAGGACGGTATCATTGAGTGCTAAAATAGATGCGGCAAGCAAACCAGCATTCTTTGCACCAGCTTTACCTACAGCGAGTGTGCCAACCGGCACGCCACCGGGCATCTGCGCGATGGAAAGGAGGCTATCAAGGCCTTTGAGCGTTTTGCTTTCAACCGGCACACCGAGGACGGGAAGGGTCGTCATGCTCGCGGCCATGCCGGGGAGGTGGGCGGCACCGCCAGCACCTGCGATGATAACTTTGAAGCCGGCAGCTTTCGCACCTTTGGCAAAATCATATAATCTGTCAGGGGTGCGGTGGGCGGAAACCACGCGCTTGTCATATGGCACTTTCAGCTCATCGAGCATATCGGCGGCATGCTGCATGGTTTCCCAGTCGGACGTGCTGCCCATGATGATGGCGATCTCAGGTTTCTTGGCGGCCATGTATTCCCCTTTCAAAAAAGGAGGGCGCAACATACAGGAATTGCTCATAAAGTCAAAAAAAACCCGCACTAATCCATACAGGAGAAATAGTTAATTCGTAAGGAGGCTGTTGCCCTAAGAGCACATTAACCATTCATCATATAACTGGCGGGAGGGATTTACCGTTTTTAACTGTCATAAACCCTCATTTAGTGTTACATCGTAAGTCTGGCTTATACAGGGACTTATGGCATGAAGCTGGACTTGGTGAAGCAGTTAAAAATCGCTGATTCGGAGACCTTCCGCAAAGGACGGCTTTCCGACCGCGTAGCTATGCTGGGTATTCCCGAAACTGAAATGACCCCCGCTGTCAAACTGGCGGTTTCAGCCCTGCTTGAGAAGATGGAAGATATGGGGTCGGACCTGGCCCGCACCAAGGAAACGCTTGCCGAAATGGAACGGCTGGTGGATGTGGATCTGTTAGCGCCCATCCCGAACCGCCGGGCTTTCATGCGCCGCCTGAACTGGGCCATTACCATGCATGAACGCTATGGCCATCCTTCGACCATACTTTATTTTGATGTGAATGATTTCAAACAAATCAATGACTTGCACGGTCATGCCGCCGGTGATCTTGCCATACGCCATATTGCCGATCTGCTGGCATCTGCCATGCGTGAATCCGACTTCCTGGCCCGTATCGGCGGCGATGAGTTCGCCGTGATCATGTACCATGCCGAGGAGGAAGCCGCCCGCAAGCGCGGTGTGCTTATTGCACAAAGAATCCAGCATTCGCCGTTTGTGTTTGCTGGCCGGCAGATCACAGTTTCCTGCGCCCACGGCTGCTATTCGCTGCGCAGCGGTGACAATGCCGAATCCGCACTGGCCGCGGCGGATATGTCGATGTATGTGGATAAAAAACGTACAAAAGCCCGTACTGCCTGATATTTGTAGATTTAGTTGTACACACCTTCGCCTTTTGGTAGAGTTGCGCTCTTGTAAAATTTGGGAGCGATCATATGACGCGCATCACACTCGGTTTATCAGCATTGACAGCAGCTTTGGCAGCATTCTGTGTGGTGGCATCGGCGCAGGCGGCGGAACGGATCGTTACTATCGGCACCGCAGGTGTGACCGGTGTGTATTACCCGGCAGGCGGCGCGATCTGCCGTTTGGTGAACCGTGGCCGCAAGGAACATGGTATACGTTGCGGCGTGGAATCCACCGGTGGTTCCATCAACAACCTCGAAGCCATCCGCAAACATGACCTTGCGCTTGGTGTGGTGCAGTCTGACCTGTTGTATCACGCCTATAACGGCGATGAGATCTTTTCCGATGTAGGTGCTGATAAAGATCTGCGCGTGCTGTTCTCGCTGCATTCTGAGCCTTTCACCGTCGTCACCCGCAAGGATGCAAAGATCAAAGATTTTGATGACCTGAAAGGTAAAAGAGTGGATCTCGGCGCGCCTGGCTCAGGCATGCGTGCAACCATGGAAGAGCTGATGGTTCGCAAAGGCTGGAACAATAAAACCTTCTCCGGCGTGGTGGACCTGAAATCAAACGATCAGGCGGAAGCACTGTGCAATGGCACCATTGATGCGATGATCTATGCTGGTGGCCACCCGAACGGTGCCATGCAGCAGGTTACCTCTGCGTGCGACACGAAAATCGTGGATGTGACCGGCCCGGTGATCGATGCGATGATCAGTGAAAATCCATTTTATGCCCGCGCCATCATTCCTGCCAACATGTATAAAGGCAATACGCAGGATGTGCGTACCTTTGGTGTGAAAGCTATTCTGGTTGCTTCCAAGGATCTCGATGATGATGCGGCGTATCAGATAGTGAAGGCTGTTTTCGATAACCTCGATAATTTCAAGACGCTCCATCCCGTATTTGCCACGCTTGATGCCAACCATATGGTGATGGATGCAAACCTTGCCGTGATGCATCCGGGTGCCCTCAAATACTTCCGTGAAAAAGGGCTGGTTGACTAGCCGGCTGTTTTTGCTGTAAACCGGAATTCCAATAAAAAATAAGAGGGATAATGACTGCAACACTTAAGTCCCTTCTCGGGAAATTATGGTTTCGCGTAATACTTGGTTTAGTGCTGGGTATTGTTTTTGGTTTCCTTGTCGGCCCTGTTGGTGCTGACAATTTTACCGGTGTGGATGGCAAAACCATACTGACCGATTTCATCAAGCCGATAGGTACGGTGTTCATCAACCTTATCAAGATGGTGGTTATCCCGCTCATCTTCTTTGCGCTGGTATACGGTATCACCAATATGACGGATGAAAGTGCTTTCCGGCGCGTTGGCCTCAAATCCGTTTCTGCATACCTCATGACTGGCGCATTTGCCGTTGTCATCGGCCTGACATTCGCACATTTCTTTGAGCCGGGCATTGGTCTGAGCCTTGAGGAACTGCAGGCCACAACGGGTGCCGTTGCGGCGGCAAAACCACCCGGCGAAGTCAGCATCATCAAAATGCTGGTGGATATTGTGCCGACCAATATTGTCAAAGCCATGGCGGATGATCATGTGCTGCAGGTGGTGGTGTTTGCCATATTTCTTGGCATCACCCTGAATAAAACCCGCGCGCAAACCGCAAAACTTACAGAAATTTGCCACGCTGCCGCATTTGCCATGTTCAAGCTGATCGAAATGATCGTGCAGTTCTCGCCGTATGGTGTGTTCGCGCTCATTGCGTGGGTGGTGGGCACGCAGGGGCTGGGCATTGTCTTGTTGCTTATCAAGCTGGTATTCGTGGTGTTCGGCGCGCTGCTGACACAATATATACTGTTTGGGGTAATGATCCTGGTATTCTGCCGCATGTCGCCCATGCCGTTTTACAAGAAGATGCTGGAGCCGCAGGCACTGGCATTCTCCACCAGCTCCAGCAAGGCCACGCTTTCCACCGCTATGCGCGTGGTCAATGAAAAGATTGGTGTATCCAAAAGCAACACGTCGTTCGTGCTGCCGCTTGGCGCATCCATCAACATGGATGGCACGGCGATTTACCTGGGCATCTGCGCGCTCTTCTTCTCGCAGCTTTACCAGATCCCGCTGGATTCCCACCAGTATTTCATCCTGATCCTTACCGCAACGCTTGGTTCCATCGGTGCTGCCGGTATTCCGGGTGGTTCGCTGATCATGATGGGGATGGTGCTGACATCGGTTGGGCTGCCGCTGGAAGGTATTGCGCTGATCGCTGGTGTTGACCGTATCCTCGATATGCTGCGCACCACGGTGAACATCACCGGTGATTCTGTTATCACCGTGATCGTTGATAAATCCGAAGGTACGTTCGATCAGAAGCTTTACGAAAACATGGACGTGTAAGAACCGTCATTGCGAGCGTAAGCGAAGCAATCCAGATATATCACGTGGCGATTTGTTGATTATTGAATAAAGTAAGCTGGATTGCCGCGTCGCGCTATGCGCTCCTCGCAATGACGAGCTGCTAGGTTCTTGGCCGCTGGTTATTGCCGCGTGGGTTGCGCGGCTGATCGTCACGTTCGCGCGCTGCGAAATTACGATCCTCCGGTGCCAGCGGATCGGAGAGGCTTACATCCGTAAGGGCAGGTTTGATAGCTGCTGCTTCAGCATTCATATCACGCAAATTGCCGCCAAGCTGACGAATGGCGATCATATCCTCGCCGCGCAGGTTGAGACCTTGCAGGCGGTCGGCCACGCCGTCACCGTTTAAGTCATTTGCATTGCGGCGTTTGGCTGATTTGGTGAGGCCGCCGGTGGTTTGCGCACCGCGGCGTTTGCGGCGACGTTTGCGGCGGTTGTTGCTGCTGACGAGGGAAGATTCCACGATCTGCTGCGCCAGCTCTTCATCCTTATCCTGTGCTTCCTGTTGTGCAGTGCCCAGCTCATCCACGGCTTTTTCCAGGCCGCCTTCCATGCTGGCAACCAGCCTGTTCACGGCGCGGTCATGCAGCTTTTTCCATTCTTCCGGCATCTGCGTGACATCGGCAGAAATCTGCTGGGCTGCCGCCATGCTGCCCGGGATCTCCTTGGCGGCCATCAGCTTGATGGAGTGGGCAAAACTACCCACCGCATCATTGGCATCCTTGATGCGCGGATCGAACAATATGTCGGGGTTATTATGCGCAGCCTCCTGCAGGAGGTTGTGATACATGTCCACCATCTCCGCCATTTTCCGCATGGTAAACACGCGGTCTTCCGGATTAGTGTTGCTGAGCATTTCCTCAATCGGTTTATCGCTGAATTTGAGATTCTTGAACCAGCGGAGAATCTCACGCGCCAGCTCGATGGATTCTTCGCGGGCAGGTGGCTCAAGCGTATCCAGTGATTGCAGCTGGTACGCGGTGTGCTCGATCTGTGTGCTGATCTCCAGCAGGCGATTCACGGCACTATGCCTGCCCTGCATCCTGGCGTCGATGTGCTCCAGCCCATCTTCCAGTGTGTCAAGCAGGCGGCGGGCCGACTGGCCTTCGAAATCACGCCAGTTATCATCAAGCTTCTGCGCGAGCTGTGCAAGCTTATCCACACGCGGGTGACCGGCCGGCAGGCCACGCAGGCTCTGTTCGGCCAGTGCGATGGACATCATGCCGGATGCGCCATCGGCATCTTCCACCATGTGTTCCTGTTCAATGCCTGGTATATGCGTTTGCGCAGTAACACGCTGCAGCTCAAATATCTCCACCAGACGCGCAACCATTTCTGCTTTGGCAGCCTGTTCGGCAGGCGTGCCCTGATCCAGCCATTCTTCAACATCCATATCGCCGAAGCTTAAATTCCTCAGCCAGCGCAGGATTTTGCGGGCTTCCTCGAGCGATTCCTGGCGGGCAGGTTCTTCCAGCCTGTCGAGCGCGTTGATGGCAAAGGCATTGGTCAGTGCTGCTTCGCCGAAGAGAGCAACCTGATCTTGTGGCGCGATGTGATTCTGCGCGCAATATTTTGCCAGTTCATCGGTGGTGAGGCACACGCGTGCTTCCGGCAACGGTGCGGAAAGATTCTCATCGCAGTAAGGCGTTTCTTCCAGATTTTTTTTCAGCAGCCATGAGCGGTTGGGAATATCCAGAAACTCGATCTGGCTCACCATGCTGCGAAATGAACCGGGCTTGGACTGCAGCTCCACCAAATGCTTGTACATTTCACGCGCACCCACAGCTTCCACATTAGCAACATCCACACTCATATGCTGGGTGAAGGGACGTTTGAACCATGTGTCATTAGCGAGTGACTGGCCAAGTGCCGCCGCGATAGTGACGAAGTGCGGGATGTATTTTTCATCACCCGGGTCGAATGAGCCGTCATCCAGATACATGCCGATGATGTCATTGCGAAGCACGGCGAGGTTGGTGCGCAGACCTTCGTATTTCTGGTAATCGCGGTGGGTGGGATCGGTCAGTGCCTTGTTGCCGAATTCTTCAGCGACGATCTTATCGAAATACACGAATTTTTCCGGATTGAAAGCCAGCGCGTAGGATGGGTCTTTCACCATTTCGACATGCGCTGCCCATGTGTTCTGCTTGGGTACGATGAATTTACCGACGCTCGGGAAGAAGTGCACATCGCTGCGGGCATCGCGGATGCGCGACGTGCGGTCGCGCTGGTAATCACGGTAGGATTGGATGATGCGTTCCGCCTCGCGGTAATTCTGCGGTTCTGGCAAATTCGACGTTTCGGCCTGTCCCGCCGGATCATAGATGCGCGAATAGGAAGCACTTTCGGCGGCGTTTCCCGGTCTGCCGTCGAAGTCGTTATGGATGCCATCCCTGCCGCTATCGCTTCTGGCCATCAGCTCGCCTTAATCTGGTTATCCTTGCCTTCGTTGGCCGCAGTACCCAGCGCGTACACGCATAATTCTTCGAACGATACGTTGTTTTCAATCGCAATTTTATGCAGGCGTTCGAAGCTATCCATCACTTCCTGCGGAATGGTGCCGCCGCGGATGGTGGACAACCACCACGCCTGGTGCTGAAGTGGGTGACGCTGCGGATGCGGCTCGCCCACATACACGTGAAACGGGTATTTGGTGCCGTTGAAATCACACGGTACGGTAAAACGCTTCATGGGCAAACCTCTCCAACCTTTTATATTCTAACACAAATTCCCACCGGAATTATGACAATACAATGAAGAAAGATAAAGCAATTTCAGCCTTGTGGCTTATCAAAGCGGAAATTATCGGAATAGGCCTTTTTCACGAAACGGCGCGGATTCGGATTATACAGCTCATACGGGATGTTATGGCGTTTGGCGTAGGCTGTTGCGGCATCCGCTGTTTCAAAGGAGAGACGGATTTCCTGCGCGGTATCGGTCATTCCTGTCCAACCCATTAGATTATCAACAAAAAATGGCTTTTCAGGGGCGAATTCCAGGATCCATGCATCTTTGGCTTTGCCGGATTGCATGGCGTTTTTATCGGGTTGGAAGATGCGCGCTTTGTTCATGAGCAGACTATCGGGTAAAACGGTTAAAAATGCAACAAGAACCCATCTACTTTCTGGCCGTAGCGATGATGGCTTCCAATTGTTTCTCGAATTTCCCGTCGCGGTCGGTGATGCGGTTATTCAGGCAGTGCGAAAGTGCTTCGAATAATTTATCCACCACGAATGCTTCTTTGGTCGAAAGGGTTTTTCCCGAGCTGGTTTCCTCGCAGTAATTCATCAGATGTTTGCAGATGGTTTTGATGAGCGGGAAAGAAAACATTTCCGCCTGGCCTTTGATGTTGCACAGCGATGGCGAGATATCCGCATAGAGCAATTGCAAATTACCGGATTGCTTGTTGGCAGCGATCTTTTCGGAAATAACCATCATATCATTTTGGGTTACCTCAAAGAAGTTGGCTTTGGCTTCTGTAATATGCTTATCGCAGGCTGCCATGCGCTCCTGCGTGAAGATGGTGGAAAGAGGTATGTATTTACCCACCAGATTGCGCAGTGACTGGTCGGGCTGGTAGGCGGCTACCTCTTGTTGGGGGTTTTCAGACATCAGTACCTTACGCTATTTTCATTATGACGGATGACGCGGATCTCGGTTTTACGGCGTTCCTTATCAACAGGCTGGGCGGGTTTTTCCCGGCGGCGGCATGGGCCGGTGTAAGCTGGGGCGGTAATAAAAATACGCGGCGAATCAATGATGGATTCCAGTTTTTTGCACAGTTCCGGTGCAGTGAAGGGTTTTGGCAGCACTTCATTGACGCCGGCATCACGTGCTTTCACCACCTGGTCTGGTTCTAATATATCCGCCGTCATCATGACGGGGATGAAGCGATTGGGAGAATGTGGCGATTGCCGTATCCGGCTGATAAAATCAAAACCGGATAGTTTTAACGGCTCAATGCCTGCGGCCTGCTCAGCTGCCGATGGTTGTGGTATTTTGAGATCGGTATCGGCAATGACAAGGTGGATTTTCTGCTTACGTAATATGCTGACCGCATCAATGGTGGAATCGGCAATGTGGGTGCAGGTAAAACCAAATTCAGCCAGCATCTTGCTAAGCAAATCAGCTACATGCTCACTGCTGTTGATGATGAGTATATTAATTTCCCTGGCTTTTAATACATTGGGATTATTGTACTTATTCATAACAGCTGGACAGGCTACATGCGAATAACATTAGTGTATCAATAAGATACAGATATTGCAGCAATGCACAATCCAATTTTGTTGAAATTACCGGCGGCGATGGTCATTACGGCGGTGCTTGCCCTGCCTGTGCCTGTGATGGCGCGTAGGTTCGGCTGGCCTTCTTTCCGGTTCACCGCCAGGCTCTGGCGCGAATATGAGGCTGCCGGTGGTGGTGTTTGCCTCCTGCACGCGGATGATGATGGGCTGGCCGATGGTGAAGAACATTTTGGTGCGTTGACCTTTGAAACGCGCATGCTGTTTGTCATAGGTGAAGAAATCACCCTGTAAATTGCGCACAGGAATAAAGCCGGTTACGCCGCAATCAGCGAGTGATACGAAAAGCCCGTATTCATTGAGCGATACGATGGTACCGGAAAACGTATTGCCGATATGTTTGCTCATGAAGGAGACTTTGTAACGGTCGGAAGCGTCGCGCTCGGCCTGCATCGCCTTGCGTTCCGTTTCGGAGATGTGGAGGGCTACGGTCGACAGATGACGGACATCGGATGACGGATTTTTCTTAGTTCTCCGTCCTCTGTCCTCCGTCAGCAGATTAATGATCGAGCGATGCACCACCAGATCCGAATAACGGCGGATGGGAGAAGTGAAATGGCAGTATTTTTGCAACGCCAAACCGAAATGGCCAAGGTTCTCATGGCTGTAATAGGCCTGCATCTGCGAGCGCAGCACACTGGTGTGTATCATAAACGCACCCGGATCATTTGCACTTGCTTTGAGCACACGGTTCAAATGCGTGGCACTGATCGCACCTTTTTGCAATGAGTAGCCAGCGATTTTCAGGAAATTGCGCAGATCATCCAGGCGTTCATCGGCCGGGTGCTCATGCACGCGGTATATGCCCGGTGCTTTGTTCTTGAGCAGGAAATCAGCTGCGGCAACGTTTGCTGCGATCATGAAGGCTTCAATGAGGCGGTGGCTTTCCAGCTGCACACGCGGGGCGATGTTTTCGACATTGCCCGCTGCATCGAACACAATTTTATATTCGGGTAGTGAAAGTGCCAACGCGCCGCGGTGGTCACGCTCGGTGCCCAGTGCTTTATATGCTGCAAAGAGTGGCTCGATGATCTCGGTGCGCAGTGGATGTTCACTACCCGTATCATGCACGGCCTGCAATTCATTATAGGTGAAGCGGTAGCGCGATCTCATCAGGCCGCGCACGAATTTATAACGCTTCATGTTGCCTTGCATATCGATCCACACATGCACGGCGAGGCAATAACGGTCTTCATTGGGATTGAGTGAGCACAAACCATTCGATAAACGCTCCGGCAGCATGGGGATCACACGATCAGGGAAATAGACCGAGTTGCCGCGCTCGAATGCGCCGGCATCCAGCGCGCTGTCTTCTTTCACGTAATGCGCGACATCGGCAATGGCGATGAGCAGGTGGAAACCGTCTTTTTCCGGCTTGGCATAGACCGCGTCGTCGAAGTCCTTGGCGTCTTCGCCGTCAATCGTCACCAGCGGATAATCACGCAGGTCTTCGCGGCCTTCGGTCATCACCGGCATTTCCGCCAGCTCGGATTCTGCAACGGCTTCTTTCGAGAACACAGAAGGCAGGGCGTACATGCTTGCGGCAATCAGGCTTGCGGCGCGCGGTGAATCCATGCGGCCGAGACGTTCGGTTATCTTGGCGTAGGTCATGCTCATGGAGGGCATGCCGGGAATGGTGATACCGCTTACGAGCTCGCCTTGCTGCGCACCGTTCGTGTCGGCACTTGCTACGATGAAGCTTTCTTTGTTCTTGCGCGAAACCGGCTCGATGATGCCGCCATCGGATGTTGCAACGAACACACCGATGATTTGTTTTGCTTCCTCGGCGGGCAGCACGCGAATCACCATGGCATTATACAGGTGCGGTTTGATGCGGCGGAGCTTGCAAAGGATTTTATCGCCTACGACAGCGGCGCGATGACGCGCAGATTCGGTGACAACGATATGGGGTGCTTTATAGCGCGGGTTCCATTTGAGCGGCTGCGCCACAAGCTCGCCATCGTTACTGATGCCAATGACGGTGAGCACGCAGGTATTGGGCAGGTTGGGGGAGGAGGACTCGTGCTGCTTGCCGTGTTCCCGTCTGGGTTTGCCGCGGTGCTTATCTTTGTGGCGTGGGGGCTTCTTGGGCATTTCAGTTCAATAATGCCAGAGTAATCGTCTTCTCACAAGAAAGATTAATCAGCCTTCTTTTTGCTTTTGGAAGCAGCTTTTTTTGCGGCAGGCTTTTTCTTTTTGCCGCCTTTTTCAGCGCGCGCAGCAATGAGCGGGATGGCTTCTTCCAGCGTGAAGGTTTCAAGCGAGGCATCCTTCGGCAGGGTGGCATTCACCTTGCCATGCTTCACATATGGGCCGTACTGGCCTTTATAGAGGGCGACATCTGCATCATCATCCGGGTGCTTGCCGAGGATGCGTAAGGGTTTTGCGCCAACGCGCTCGCCTTTTTTCGGTGCATTCGCCATGACTTCGACGGCGCGGTTGATACCGATGGTGAGCATGTCTTCCGAAGGCGGCAGGGTGGTGAACT
>CAZAQK010000014.1:0-22191 GCA_964487265.1 uncultured Rickettsiales bacterium
TTAGCACCGGCGGTAATCTGGTCATTCAGAATGATGTCACCTGCCACCGCCTGCGCGAACAGCGTATTGGCCGAGATGGTATCAAAGGTCAGGTTGCCGGTATTGGCGATGATGGAGATATCCGTACCGCTGATGCTGCCAGTGTGGGTCTGCGCGCCGGTAGTGGTGAGGGTGTTGTCATCCCCCATGGTGATGGCGCCGCCATTGGTGATGGTGGCTACGGTTTCGCTGAAACTGTTCAGGTCGAACGTACCGCTGGCGCCGATCACCACATCCGTGGTGTTGGCAAGACGGTTCGCTGCACCCAGGCGGAGCGTACCACCGTTGATAGTGGTGTCGCCCTCATAGGTGTTATTGCCTGAAAGCGTCAGTATGCCCGCGCCGGTTTTGGTGAGGCCGCTAACGGTGGAAGTACTACCATTGGCGATCGTACCACTTACAATAACATCACCAGTACCAGCAACGGTCATCGTGCGGTCGGTGGCATTATTCGAAAGATTGATATTATTAAGTGTCGTAAGTCCAGAATTGTTGATAGTGAGTGTGTTATTTGCCCATGAGTTCGTTAATGTGCCGTTGAACGTAAGGTCTGAACTACCAGCGATGGTAAAAGCAGCACCCAATCCTACGTTATTTGCTATGGTACGCGCCACACCATCACCTTGCAGTGAGCCACCAAATCCCAGATTTAATGAACCATCACCAAACGCGTTATTATGCCCTATGATAATTGCACCGTTAATAATTGTTTGCCCACCATGGGTGTTATTTCCATTAAGTGTTAGAGTTCCTGATCCACTCTTGATAAGTGAGCTGGCGGTGGCTGTACTACCATCGGCGATAACGCCATTCACGATAGCGTTACCCGTACCGTTAATTGTTAAACTACGGCTGGTGGAGCTGTTTGAAATGTCGATGTCATCAAATGTTGTTGTGGCACTGTTATTGATTGTAAGTGTTCTGTCAGCAGACAAATTACCGAACGTGCCATCGAACTGGAGTGCTGAACTACCAGCTATGGTGCTGTTCGCCGCCAGTGTTATGTTATTCGCCAGCGTACGCGCCACGCCATCACCCTGCAGCGTACCGCCATTAAGTGACAGTGTACCTGTACCCAGTGCATTATTATGGCCGACTTCAATCGTACCTGCCGTAAGCGTTGTAGTGCCGCCGTAAGTGTTGTTGCCATCCAGCGTCAGTGTACCAGAACCAGTTTTGGTAAGGCCGCTGGCAGTGGAAGTGCTGCCGTTAGCGATAACACCGCTGATTACAGTATTACCTGTACCTGTCATGGTCAGCGTGCGATCGGTAGCACCGTCAGAAAGGTTCATATTGGCAAATGTAGTGGCACCACTACTATTATTAGTAATGGTGTGGTCGCCACTACTGGTAAGATTGCCATTGAAAACAAGATCTGAGCTGCCAGCAATCGCTATACTATCAAATAATGATAAGTTATTAGACAGAGTGCGCGTTGTGCCATCACCACGCCATGTACCACCTGCCAGCCACACGCTACCGCTGCCAAGAGCACTGTCATTACCTATCTGCGTGATACCATTATTAAACTGTGCATAACGACCAAAAGTATTCGCACCGTTAAGCGTAAGTGTACCAGAACCTAAATGTGTTAAGACGCTGCTACTAGAACCACCACCATTGGCAATCACGCCATTCACAATCACATTACCTGCGCCATCAATCAACAACTCACGGTCTGTGCCGCTGCTAGAAATATTGATGTCATCAAAGGTAGTATTGGCAGAATTGCTCACGGTGAGCGTACGGTTGCCTGAAAGATTACCAAACGTGCCATCGAACTGCAGTGCAGAAGTGCCGCCAATGGTACTGTCTGCCGCAAGTGTTACGTTATTCGCCAGGGTACGCGCCACACCGTCACCACGCAGAGTACCGCCATTCAGTGAAAGTGTGCCGGTGCCCAGCGCGTTATTATGACCTACTTCGATCGTACCTGCGGTAAGCGTCGTAGTGCCGCCGTAAGTATTATTGCCGTCTAGTGTTAGTGTGCCAGAACCTTCTTTGGTGATGCCGCTGGCGGTGGACGTGCTGCCGTTGGCGATAACACCGCTCACGAGCATATCACCCGTGCCGTTAAGGGTAAGGACTCGATCAGTGGCGTTACCTGAGATATGAATATTATTGAAGGTGGTAAGGCCACTGTTATTGACTGTCACGGTGCGGTTCAGCGCATTGTCGAGATAGCCGAAATTGCCGCTGAATGTGAGATCAGAATTACCTGCGATATATACCGGGTTCTGCGAACCGTTGCCCCAGATGCGGAACGTGTTGGACATCGTGCGCGCTGTGCCATCGCCACGCGTGGTGGTATCACCCATCAGCCACACTAAGCCATCACCGAATGCGGCGTTATTACCAACCTGTACTGTGCCAGCAAAGTGGTATGTTGAGCCAGAATAGGTATTCGCACCGTTCAGATACAATGTGCCTGTGCTTTGCTTCATAAGTCGGCTAGTGCTACCGTTACCATCGTCGATCACACCATTAACCGTTACATCGCCTGTACCCTCCAGCCTGAGCTGCCGTGTAGTAGCATTAGCTGAAATATTAATATCATCAAACGTGGTGCCACCTGAGTTATTGACGGTAAGCGTATAGTCGGCGGTCATATTCCCGAACAAACCATCAATTTGCAGTGCAGATGTACCACCAATGGTGCTGTTCGCAGCAAGTGTTACGTTATTTGCGAGAGTACGCGCGGTGCCATCGCCCTGCAGCGTACCGCCATTCAGCAAAAGTGTGCCCGTACCCAATGCGTTATTATGGCCGACTTCAATTGTACCTGCGGTAAGTGTCGTAGTACCACCGTAAGTGTTGTTGCCATCAAGTGTTAATGTACCAGAGCCAGTTTTGGTAAGTGCACTGGTGGTTGAACCGCCGCTGCCATTACTTACCACGCCACTTACCACTGTGTTACCGGTACCACCGATGGTCATGGTGCGGTTAGTACCATCGTTAGAAAGGTTGATGCCGCCAAGCGTTGTAAGACCTGAGTTATTTACCGTAACGGTATGATTGTTTAACCCATGCGTGAGCGTGCCGTTAAAGGTAAGGTCAGAACTGCCTTGTATAGTTACGCCGCTATATAGTGCTATATTGTTGGCGAGGGTACGTGCAACACCATCACCCTGTATTCTGCCGTTACCAGCAATGTAAAATGTGTTTACGCCAAGCGCAGAGTTATTACCTATCTGGAGAATCCCTGAACTGCCAAAGTCTACTGAGCGATGCGTATTGGCACCGTTCAAGGTCAGGTTACCTGAATTGTTTATCCTGATAGAGCTGTTAGAAGAACCACCAGAGCTGATCACACCATTAACAATATTAGTACCGGTACCGGAGATATCCAGCCAGCGATCATTATTGTTGCCAGAGATAACGATATTTCCAAAAGTAACGGTACTGCTGTTGTTATTGGTTAAATTGCGGTCAGCTGTCAGGTTACCAAACGTGCCATCGAACTGAAGTGCGGAACTGCCACCAATCGTGCTATTAGCCGCAAGTGTTATATTATTTGCGAGAGTACGCGCCGTGCCATCGCCCTGCAGTATACCGCCATTCAGCGAGAGTGCGCCCGTACCCAGCGCGTTATTATGGCCTACTTCTATAGTACCAGCCGTCAGTGTAGTCGTGCCGCCGTAAGTATTGTTACCATCGAGGGTCAATGTACCCGCACCGATTTTAGTAAGGGCACTGGTAGTAGAACCGCCACCATTGGCGACCACGCCACTTACAACCGTATTACCCGTACCACCAATCGTCATGGTGCGGTTAGTGCCGTCATTCGAAAGATTGATACCACCAAGAGTCGTAAGACCAGAATTATTTACCGTAAGAGTATGACTACCACCTGAGTGAGTAAGCGTACCATTAAAAGTAAGATCTGAACTGCCGCCTATGATGTGGCTGCCTGTCATGGTAATATTATTGGCCAGTGTGCGTGCCACCCCATCACCCTGCACAGTGGTATTAAGACCTGTAAAGAATGTACCTGTACCAAGCGCACTATTATTACCTATTACGATAGTGCCTGCGTTCGACCCAAGAGTAGTTGCACCGCCGTACGTATTTGCGCCGTTGAGCGTAAGAATGCCAGATCCTGCCTTGGTGATGCCACTGAGTGTAGATGTACTGCCGTTGGCAATAACGCCGTTAACAATGGTATTTCCGGTACCTCCAATTGTCAGCACACGACCAGCTGCACTATTGGAAATATTTACATTCCCAAGAGTAGTCGCAGCACTGTTATTGACCGTTAGCGTCCTGCTTGCTGACAGATTGCCGAACGTACCATCGAACTGAAGCGCGGAACTGCCACCAATCGTGCTGTTCGCATTAAGATTAATCGTATTAGCAAGCGTACGTGCTACGCCATCACCACGCAGCGTACCACCGTTCAATGCCAATATACCCGTGCCGAGTGCTGCATTATCACCTACTACAAGCGTACCGCCCGTAAGTGTTGTGCCGCCACCATAGGTATTTGCGCCATTAAAAGTGATCGTGCCAGAAGAATTGATAAGCATCTGGCTGGCTGTTGATGTGCTGCCGTTGGCAATGACACCATCTACGGTAACATCACCACTACCTATGATAACCATCATACGGTCAGTCGCGCTGTCAGAGATATTAATATCACCAAGCGTGGTAAGGGCACTATTGTTTACAGTGAGTATACGGGTATCCCCTAAATTCCCAAACGTGCCATCGAACTGAAGTGCAGAACTGCCGCCAATAGTACTATCTGCCGCAAGTGTTATATTATTCGCCAACGTCCGTGCCACGCCATCGCCTTGTAATGTGCCGCCGTTCAGCGAAAGTGCGCCAGTACCCAGTGCGTTATTGTGGCCGACTTCTATAGTACCAGCCGTCAGTGTAGTCGTGCCGCCGTAAGTGTTGTTGCCATCCAGAGTCAATGTGCCTGAACCAGTTTTGGTAATGGTACTGGTGGTTGAACCGCCACCACCATTCGAGATCACACCACCAATAACAGTGTTACCCGTACCGCCGAAGGTCAGGGTAAAGTTGCTGGCGTCGTAGGACAGGTCGATATTCGAGAATGTGGTGGTAGCGGAGTTGTTATTGGTAAGGCTCAGGTTGTTGGTATTATAAAAGTCCCCGTTGAATACCAGTGCCGTGCTGCCGGCAAAGGTCGTGTCATCCCAGTATGAAATATTATTCGCGATGGTACGCGTGCCGCCCGTACCTTGTATGGTACCGCCATATGCCAGGAAGTTATTGGTACCCAGGGCATTATCATGGCCTAATATCAGCGTGCCGCCATCATGGTAGAAGCTGCCACCGTAAGTGTTATTGCCATTCAGGGTGAGAGAACCTGAACTAATCAACCCAAGACCACTACCCGTAGAACCACCGCCATTGGCAACTACACCATTCACCACGGTATTGCCGGAACCAGTGAAGATGATGAAACGATCAGAGCCGTCACTTGAAATATTGATATTGCCAAATGTGGTTGTGGCACTATTGCTGACATCCAGGTAGCGTGTGCCGTTGGCACCACCAAACGTACCATCAAATTGCAGTGTAGAACTACCACCGATGGTGCTGTCTGCCGTGATATTCACGTTATTGGCAAACGTACGCGCTACGCCATTACCCTGGAACGTACCGCCGTTCAACACGAACGTGCCTGTGCCCAGTGCGCTATTATGGCCAGCCTGCAATGTACCGGTAGCCAGCGTAATGCCGCCGCCGAATGTGTTGGAGCCGTTCAGTATCAGGGTTCCGGCACCATTTTTACGAAGAGAACTTGCGGTGGATGTGCCACCGTTCGCGATAACGCCGTTTACGACCACATCACCGCCATGAACAGCTAATGTTACCAGCTGGTCTGCTGCACTATTGGAAAGATTGATATTACCAAATGTGGTTGTGCCACTGTTATAATTTAGCAGCGCATGCTCGCCTGCAAATGTCGTAGTACCATTGAGCGTCAACCCTGCACTGCCGCCGAATGCGCTATCATTGGCCGTCACCGATACGTTGTTGGCCAGTGTGCGGATGTTACCGTCATCAACAACACCGCCACCGTTCATCACCAGCGTGCCGGTACCGAACGCGTTGTTATGGCCTACCGTGATGTCACCGCTGGTGACAGTGGTATTGCCCGTGTAAGTGTTGTTGCCATCAAGCGTGAGTGCACCTGTACCGGTTTTGGTCAGGGCAGTGCCGGTGCCGCTTATCACACCGGAAACCGTAATATCGCCACCCATGTTAAGCGTGATGAGACCGCCGTTTGTAGCAATACTGCCAAACGTACTGGTACCACCTGTCGTCGTGACATTCAGTGCGCCGCCCGCTGTCGTAATGGTATCGCCGGTGTTCATGTTGAACCCGCCGCCACCCGTGGTGAAGGTAACGGAATTACCACCGGTCTGCGCAAGGTTCAGGTTGTTATCGGTGAGATCATTGATGGTGATGCTGTTGGTTGAGGCCAATACGATGTTGGTGCCAGCCGCAATGCCTTCCAGTTCGGATTCATAAATAGTGGCCGGACCGGCATCACCGCTTAGAATGGTGCCTGGTGTACCAGAAGGAGCACCCGCAAATGTATTGGAACCATCGGCTGCACTGTCTGCCGTGCCATCCGCGATCACGATGTCTGCCGGATCGAGCAGCAGCACACCGGTCTGGCCGTTTTCTGCACGCGTATCCGCAGTACCACGGAATGTCAGGTATTGTTTACCCGATACCTCAATGAAACCACCATTCCCGGAAAGTGCACCACCTTTGGCTTCCACAGCCCCACCGAACCATGTTGTATCATCAGCCCATACTGTAATGCGTCCGCCATCGCCAGATTCTATGGCGTTAGCTTTAATACTGGTATTGCGCTGTACTAATGTTTTGAGGGCAGTAGGCGTATCGCCACCACCAAAATAATCACCACCGATGCGGATTTTGCCGCCGCCGATCTGGCCACTGGCATCAATGAAGCCACCGCTCATCACGCCCACATGATCAGCCAGCACATCAACATTACCGCCTTTTTCACCAGCTGCATTGCCTTTAGCTTCGATCGTGCCGCTTACCAATACGGTGCTGATGCCCTGCTTCTGGCCTTTATCCACTGCGTTGTTGCCCACTACGGCATTGCTGCCTTCGGCATATAACACAACCGTGCCGTTTTTCTCACCAATGCTGTTGGCTTGTATGACACCATCCATATTGATGAGGCTATCCACCATGTCACCAGCCGCAGCAGCTGTTAAATACACGGAACCGCCATTGGCCTGAATGGTGCCGCTGTTTGAAACGATCTGCTGTTGTAATGCTGCGCTTGCTTCGAGGTTGATTAAACCGTCACCGTATAAATCCAGTGCGAACGTATCGCCAGACGCGAGATTAACCGTGCCAAGCTTAGCCTGAATGTAACCATTATTGCGCACCACAGGCGCAACCAGCGATGCAACGCCTGCATCGGCTACTGTGATGTTACCATCATTAATGACCGCTGCATTCGGATTACCGGCAATGTTGAACTGGTAATTACCGTTCATGAAATTATCGTCGCTGATGCCGGCTGTGCTTACCAGCAGGCCACCAACATTCACTTGCGCCCCCTGCCCGAACATCACACCATTAGGATTGACGATCCACACCTGACCATTCGATGAGATCGAACCTTGAATACTGGAAGCCGTCGCACTATCCACGCGGTTCAAGCTGATGGAAGTGCTACCGGGCTGGTTGAAATGCACAGATTCCGCACCGCCAATATCAAATCCTGTCCAGTTGATGAGTGCGCGTTCGGTCGTTTGATTTACGGTAAGTGACGAAGCACCCGCCACAATATTAGCATCACCACCCACCACTGTGCCGCCCGTTGGCAGCGCGTATACGAGTGTTGGCTGTATCACAAGCGCAGCACTGACGATCCATGACAATACGACACGTGCGCGGCGCAAGATGCTGGCGCGCATGGAAATGAGTCGTTTCAGAACATAATTTCTTCTAATCATGTCCATAATTGTATCAAACCAGTATTATTAGCTATTTAATATTTGATTGCATTTTAGTTAATTAATACATTATAAAGCTTTTATTTTCAGCACCATGCGCCAGCACTTTAATAAATAATTATAATATATTGTATTTTATATGTATTTTATATTTCTATAGCCCATGAAGGCCTCTTGCATATCCTGCATTCTTAATAATTTAATTAACTATTATTCTGATATTTTATTGGCTTAGGCTTTAACTTTATAGAGTCCTGCTTGTCCATATGCGCCATACGTGTTATGGCTGGTAAATCACTATTTAAGGCCTGAACATGTCATATCTGCGTAAAATCGCTATTTTAGCGTTATTTTTCAATCTATTAATAATAGATAGCAGCTATGCCTACCTTGATCCGGCCACTGGAAGCATCATTTTACAGAGTATTATCGCAGGTGTTGCGGTAGGTTTAGGTATTCTCAAACTGTACTGGCATAAATGTAAAATGTTCTGGCGGAAATTGCTGGGCAAAGATCCAACGCCGCATGGCTAACGCCGCCACACTGGAACAGGACCCCGGATCATTCCGCGACCCCAGCGGCAGGATTTTTATACAGAATGACCGTGTGTTGCGTTTTATCACCCCCTATGCTGCAAAAGCTTACCGATCAGTAAAAGACAGCGGATTACTCGACGAGCTTGCCGCAGAAGGCCTGCTGGTTGCCGCAAAAGAAATGGATGCCACAGGTCACTCAAATACCGCCTATATCCTTGAGCATCCGCGCCTGCCTCTGATTTCTTATCCATATGAATGGAGTTTTGCGCTACTCAGGGAAGCAGCACTGCTACACCTGAACCTGCATATCCGGTTGTTGAAGCGTGGTTTTACACTTTCTGATGCCAGTGCCTACAATGTTCAGTTTCAAGGTGCCAGCCCTGTTTTCATTGATCATCTTTCCATACGCCCGTGGCGCGAAGGCGAAATATGGACAGGTCATCGTCAGTTCTGCATGCAGTTTTTAAATCCGCTGATACTCAATGTAAAACTTGGCATCCCGCATAATATGTTCTTCAGGGGCAATCTCGAAGGCATTGAACCAGAATTACTGGCAAAATTACTTCCAGTCAGCAGCCGCCTGTCATGGACAATACTCTCACACGTATTCCTGCAGGCATCGTTGCAGAAAAAATCCAACAACGCCTCCATGCAGGAGTTGGGCAACATCAGGAACACTAAATTATCGCTGCGCGGCTTTACCAGCATACTGGAAGGATTGCGCGATTATATCGGCGCGCTGGCACTGCCAGCACAAAAAACCGAATGGTCCGACTATGCCACGCATAACAGCTATGCCATTGAGGAAACCAAAACCAAGGAGCAGTTTATTGCCCAGGCAGTGTCCGCTGTACGCCCGCAAATACTTTGGGATATTGGCTGTAATACGGGGCATTTTTCCGCTATTGCCCTTGAAAATGGCGCAAATCACGTGATTGGCTGGGATATTGACCATGGCGCACTGATGCAGGCGTTTGAACGCTCACGCAGCAACCATTTAAATTTCCTGCCATTATGGCTGGATGCAGCGAATCCAAGCCCAAACCATGGCTGGTCGCAGCAGGAACGCCAGGGATTTGCCGAGCGCGCATCCCGCACTGATATGCTGCTATCACTTGCGTTTTTGCATCATATTGTTATAGGCCGCAATATCCCGTTGGAGTGGGCTGTTGACTGGCTGATAAAGCTTGCTCCATCCGGCATCATCGAGTTTCCCCTCAAGCATGACCCCATGGTTCAGCGTCTGCTCGCCCTTCGGGAAGATATCTTCCCTGATTATCATGAAGAAGCGTTCCTCAGCCATGTCTCCAGCCGTGCCAGCATTGTGCGCAAGGAAATGCTGACATCCGGGACACGGCTGCTGATCCATTACGACAGGTCAGAACGGTGATAAAAAAACTACGACATATCATCATAGACATTCCGTTTCACGTTCTGCTTTTTCCGCTGACCATTACACTGACCAACTTCGCACAGAATCAGAGCCGGCTACCTTTGAGCGAACTTGCGCCCGTCTCATTAGGATTTACGCTGGTAATCGGGCTCACAGCATATGGCATCAACCGCCTGGTAAAATCATGGGCTAAATCTGCCCTTATCACTACCATCATCACTTTTTATATTTTTTATTTCCCTACGGTTGCAAATGCTCTCACCGAAAGCATAACAACTGAAATTATGGTCTTGTCTGCCGGCGGAATGGTTTGCGTATTGATATGCGGCCTTACCCTGAAATCCAAACAGCCTGCGAGTCATCTGGTCGTTGTTCCTAACCTGCTTTTTATACTATTCGTTATTCCGCCAGCACTGAACATCATTTCTTATCAGATTGCAAAATGGCCGCACCGCCCCGACGCAGCTACCGTTTTTCCGGACATCGAATCCGCGGCGGCGACTGATGGGCCGGATATATGGCACCTGGTATTCGACCGTTACGCCAGCTTAGAAACACTGGACCGTGTTTATAATTTTGATAACAAACCTTTTCTTTCCACACTTGAGGATAAGGGTTTTTCGGTTGCTCCCGGTGCCGCCGCCAACTACCAGCGCACAGCACACTCGCTCGCCTCAACGCTGAATATGGACTATCTTGGCGCGCTTACAACGCATGCCGGCAAAATCAGTAGCGATTGGATGCCGGTATACGAAGCCTTGCACAATCACCGCATGGGACGCCTTTTTACCCAATGGGGCTACAGCTTTCACCATTTTGGCTCATGGTGGAACCCAACGCGCTATAATCGTTTAGCTTCCGACAATCACAACTTTCGAGATATGCCGGAATCACTACGCGCTCTTATCTTCCAATCCCTGTTTGGCCGGTTGGGCTCAATGGATATTATTTCATGGCCGTATGTAAACGGCAGGAATGACCAATGCAAACGCATACATTTTCAATTCGACACGCTCAGAGAGTTAGCCGATAAAAATGAAAAAAAATATGTATTCGCACATATTCTATTACCGCATCCGCCTTTTGTTGTGGATGCCAAAGGCGCATGTAAATCGTTGGCCCAATCTGTAGCAACGTCACGAACAAAGAATTATACCGATCAGCTCGTATATGCCAATAATCAGATCCTGCAATTGATAGAGCATATACGCAAGGGGAAACGGCCTGCCATTATTATCCTGCAATCGGATGAAGGGCCATGGCCGAAACGCTATGCAGGTAACGAGCATTTAATTGGCCGTGATGTAACTGGTGTAAAATGGAAAAATGCTTCCCGCCGAAGCCTGCGCGAGAAAACGCAGATCCTTTATGCCATATCCGGCCCGAATCTACCGAAAAACTGGTTGCAGCCGAATGAAACACCCATCAACCTGTATCGCAGACTGCTAAATAATTATTATGGGCTCAACCTGCCTATGTTGCCGGAAAAAAGCTTTACGTTCTATGATAACAAACGACTTTACCGCTTCCTGGATGTCACAAAGCAGGTGCGCTGATAATCAGCGTATATAAAGACGCTCGCCGTCTTCAAACTCGATCATCCTGACGGTTTCATGCACATCGCCATATTCATCTGTCGTACTGCGGCCGATCAGCTTCACACCCTGCCCCGCCTTGTAACGTAGTGCCAGTGCCCGCCCCATTCCTCCAGCCATGTCGAGTTTTATAACACTGGTTTTTTCCTGGATAAGCAGTTGTTCTTCGCTGAGTGCAGCAATATTGCCCTCGCCCAGCACACCTTCATAGGTTTCTGAACCGGCGCACGAAACCAGCATCCACGATGCTGCCAGCACAAAAATTATTCTACCTGAAATAAGCATGCCGTTTTGTACGCGATACAACATAAGCAAGCAATATGATAATGCGCTTGCACTTCTACATATCGCCATTAAAAATATCTCACGAGAGGTTTTATGGACGCAGGATTCTGGCAACGGCGATGGCACAAGAATGAAATCGCTTTTCATGAAAAAGCCACACACCCAATGCTTACAAAGCATTTCAGCAAGCTTGGTTTGCGCAAAGGCCAGCGTGTGTTTTTGCCGCTGTGCGGAAAAACTTTAGACATTGCGTGGCTGCTTGCCAATGGTTATGACGTCATGGGTGCGGAATTAATTCCACTCGCCACCCAGCAATTATTTGCTGAACTTGGTGTTCAACCCACCATTACGGATGCTGGTAATCTGCAATGCTGGAGCGCGGAGAATATTGATATTTTCGTAGGCGATATTTTTGCGCTGGATGCAGAAACGCTCGGTCATGTCGATGCGGTGTATGACCGAGCCGCACTGGTAGCACTTCCGGAAGATATGCGTAAGCAATATGCCGCACATCTCATGAACATCACCCATAAAGCACCACAACTACTCATCTGTTATGAATATGACCAGATGTTGCAGCCCGGCCCACCTTTTTCAGTGGATGATAAAGAAGTAAACGGCCATTACGCCGCGAGTTACAGCCTCACACTCCTTGAAACTACTGAGATACCGGGCGGCCTGAAAGGCATTTGTCCCGCCACGGAAAAGGCGTGGCTGCTGAAGAAATAAAATAAGGATAATCTGTGAGTGAAGCATGGTGGAGGCGACAGGAATCGAACCCGCGACATTCTGCTTGCAAAGCAGACGCTCTACCAACTGAGCTACGCCCCCACGAATCAAACAGGCGGGAAAATTAGTCGGAACAGCATTTTAGTCAAGCACAATTTGCATCAAAGATAATAGAATTAAGGACGTTTTCGCTTTAATTGTGCGCTAGGCGCACGGTTAAATGGAAAATGTCCTAGTTGCCGATGATTTTGGTGATACGCCGCACCGAATCATCCAGCCGGCCATAGATATTCACGGCCACTTTGTGCAGGTCGTCATACTGGTTCTGTAGATCGTCGATGGCCTGGTTCAACCGCCCCTGTTCTTCCTGAAGCTGCTTATTCTCGCTTACAACAAGCGTAAGATGCTGCTTTTCACGCTCATTATGGCCATTTTCGACGCTTTTTTGCTGCACGCCCGCTTCCAGCCTGTCCAAAGCGGCATGAATCTTCTCAAGAGCGGCAGTTAACGGTGATGTGGTCTGGGTGTCGGCCATAATCATTTTCGTTGAGAAGTTTTGATAATCTGATTACAACGATGAATCTTACCATGCTACCCTCAGAAATAAAGAAAAAAGATATGCCGTCTGTTATGCAAAAACCCGCTGATCTTCCTTCTGTTTCTTATAAAGATATGGCCAATGCCATCCGCGCCCTTGCCATGGATGCGGTTGAAAAAGCCGCCTCCGGCCACCCTGGCATGCCCATGGGCATGGCCGATGCGGCCACGGTGCTGTTTTCTGAATTCCTGAAATTTGACGTAAAACACCCGAACTGGCCGGATCGCGACCGCTTTGTGCTCTCCGCCGGCCATGGTTCCATGCTGCAATACGCACTGCATTACCTCACCGGCTATGAGGACATGACGCTGGATGAGCTGAAAAACTTCCGCAAGATCGGCGCAAAAACCGCAGGCCATCCGGAATTTGGCCACGCCGCTGGCATTGAAACCACTACTGGCCCGCTCGGCCAGGGTATCGCCAATGCTGTGGGTATGGCTCTTGCCGAGCGCATGTTGAATGCACGCTTTAGCGATAAAATAGTTGGCCATTACACTTATGTGATCGCAGGTGACGGCTGCCTGATGGAAGGCATCAGCCATGAAGCGGCATCGCTTGCGGGGCATCTGAAACTCTCCAAACTCATTGTGCTGTGGGACGATAACCAGATCTCGATCGACGGCCCAACCAGCCTTTCCGTCTCTGATGATGTGGCAAAACGTTTTGAATCGTATGGCTGGAATGTGATTCCAGCGGTTGATGGCCACAATGTGGATGCTGTGCGCGCGGCACTCGCTAAAGCGCAAAAATCAAATGCCCCTACCCTCATTGCCTGCCGCACCAAAATTGGCTATGGCGCACCGAGCAAGGAAGGCTCTGAAAAATGCCACGGCTCACCGCTGGGCAAAGATGAAATCGCCGGCGCGCGCAAGAACCTCGGCTGGTCACATGCAGAATTTGAAGTGCCGGCGGGTATACTTTCCGCATGGCGTGAAGTCGGCAAAAAAGGCAGCAAGGCCTTTGCTGAATGGACCAAAATATTTGAGAGCACCGATACAAAGACCCAATCCGAATTCAGCCGCCAGATTGCCGGTGAATTGCCGGATGGCTGGCAAGCTGCATTCGAAGACTTCAAAAAGAAGCTGGCGGAAGCTGCCCCGAATGAGGCCACCCGCAAATCATCCGAAAATGTGCTCAATGCCCTTGCCACGGCAATTCCGGAACTGGCAGGCGGCTCGGCTGACCTGACCGGCTCAAATAATACCAAAGCCAAGAACCAGCAACCAGTAACCAGCAGCCAATTTTCAGGCAGCTATATTTATTATGGTGTGCGTGAACACGCCATGGCCTCCATGATGAACGGCATGGCTCTCCACGGCGGATTCATACCCTACGGTGGTACCTTTATGGTATTCACCGATTATTGCCGCCCTGCCATTCGCCTGTCTGCACTCATGCAGCAGCGCGTGATCTATGTGATGACGCATGATTCCATCGGCCTCGGCGAAGATGGCCCTACACACCAACCCGTTGAGCATCTGGCTTCCTTGCGCGCGATTCCGAACCTGAACGTGTTCCGCCCGGCAGATGCCACGGAAACGGCTGAGTGCTGGGCACTAGCACTAACGAATAAACATACACCATCCATTCTCTCGCTCACCCGCCAGAATGTTCCGACCGTGCGTAAGGAATATAAAAAAGATAATCTCTGTGCCTATGGGGGGTATGTTCTTTCAGATGCAGCGAATGCAAAAGTGACGTTGATCGCTTCCGGTTCAGAAATATCCATCGCAATAGATGCACAGAAAAAATTAGCTGAGAAGAATATTGCTGCAAAAGTAGTATCCCTGCCATGCTGGGAACTGTTCGATGCACAGCCAGCCAAATACCGCGAGGATGTGCTGGGCAAAAACACACTCAAAGTTGCGATTGAAGCAGCCGGTGCTTTCGGCTGGGAACGCTACATCGGCAATGATGGTATCTTCATCGGCATGAAAGGGTTCGGCGCTTCCGCCCCCGCGCCGGATCTATACAGGCATTTCGGCATCACAGCGGATGCAACGGTTAAAGCAGTTATGGACAAGGTGAAATGACGATTAAAGTTGGTATCAATGGGTTTGGCCGCATAGGCCGCTGCGTCGCCCGCGCTATTTACGAAAATCCTGATAAGGGTATTGAGCTGGTGGCCCTAAACAGCCCAGCTCCTGCTGAAACCATCTTGCATCTGCTGAAATATGATTCCGTGCATGGAAGATTCACCACTAAAGCAGAAATTGCAGATGGCGGCTTCCTCATAGGTGGAAAGAAAGTTTCTCTCTCGCACCAAAAAGATCCCGCACAAATTAAATGGGCGGATTTAGGTGTAGATGTAGTGCTCGAATGCACGGGCAAATTCAACAAACGTGATGAAGCGGCAAAGCATTTAGCAGGCGGTGCAAAGAAAGTGCTTGTTTCCGCACCGGCTGAAAATGCTGACTCCACCATTGTGTATGGCGTCAATAATGCGGCACTTAAACATACCCACCAGGTGGTATCTGTAGGCTCCTGCACTACCAATGCCTTGGCGCCCGTTGTTAAAGTATTACATGAGGCATTCGGGATTGATTCCGGCTTCATGACCACCATCCACGCCTACACCGGCGACCAGAACCTCGTGGATAACAGCCATAAGGATCTTCGCCGCGCCCGCTCGGCCGCTATGTCAATGATCCCTACCTCTACGGGTGCTGCAAAAACCATTGGCCTTATTATTCCAGAGCTCAAAGGCAAGCTGGATGGCATCGCCATCCGCGTGCCGGTGCCGAATGTGTCGCTGGTTGATCTGAGCTTCACCACCACCAAAGAAGCAAGCAAAGACGCCATCAACGATGCACTGAACAAGGCCGCAGAAACCGATGCTCTGAGAGACATCCTGCATATTTCGCGCCGGCCGCTCGTATCGATTGATTATACCCATACACCGTATAGCAGCATTGTGGATATCACCGGCACCTATGTGACCGGCAAGATCGCACGCGTGGCGAGCTGGTATGATAATGAATGGGCGTTTTCCTGCCGCATGCTGGATGTGGCAAGATTGTGGATGAATGCTAAATGACCCTGCAATTCAATACGCTTGAAGATTTCGACTATACCGGCAAAACGGTGCTGGTGCGCTGCGACCTGAACGTACCGATGAGCGGCGGCAAGGTAACGGATAACACACGCATCGTTCGTCTTGTCCCTACACTCACTTACCTGCTCAAGAAAAAAGCCCGCGTGGTAGTGCTTTCGCATTTCGACAGGCCGGGTGGCAAGTTCGTGCCCTCCATGTCACTTGCACCGCTCGTTGATCCTCTCTCGCAGGCACTCGGTGGCAAGGAAGTGAAATTCGGCGTGGATTGCATAGGTTCTGCCGCGGCAGAAGCCGTGAAGAAACTCAAGAACGGCGAAATTCTGTTGCTGGAAAATCTCCGCTTCCACGCGGAAGAAGAAAAAGGTGATGCACGCTTCGCACAGGAACTGGCAAGCCTTGGTGACATCTATATCAATGATGCCTTCTCTGCTTCGCATCGCGCCCATGCATCGGTTGCCGGTATCCCGAAATACCTGCCTTCTGCGGCTGGCCGCCTGATGGAAGAAGAACTCTCCGTGCTCAGCGGCATTTTCAGCAGCGCAAAAAAACCAATCGCTGCGGTGATCGGCGGCTCAAAAATTTCTACCAAGCTGGCGTTGCTTGGCAATTTGAGCAAGACGATGGATAAGATCATCATCGGCGGCGCAATGGCGAATACATTCCTGTATGCACAGGGCTATTCGGTTGGCCGTTCCATCTGCGAAAAAAATATGAAAGCAACCGCCCAGCGCATATTAAAAGCGGCTAAGAAGAACGGCTGCGAGATTGTGCTTCCCAATGATCTTGTGGTGGTTTCCGAATTCAAAACACAGGCAAACTGCCGCGTGATGGATGTGGATGCCATACCAGCTGACGGCATGGCGACCGATGTCGGCCCCGGCTCTGTACAGCTCTTCGCCGAAGCACTGGCTGATTGCAAAACCGTGATCTGGAACGGCCCGATCGGTGCATTCGAAGTAAGCCCGTTCGATGCCAGCACCATTGGCCTTGCCCGTACCATCGCCAAATATACCTCGCGCAAACAATTGCGCTCCATTGCTGGTGGCGGCGATACGGTGGCAGCACTCTCACATGCCGGCATGACACAGAATTTCAGCTACATCTCCACCGCAGGTGGCGCATTCCTGGAATGGCTGGAGGGCAAAACCCTGCCGGGCGTTGCCGCCCTTACTAAACCGGCTGCTAAGCCCAAACGCACACGTCGGGCTTGAACTTACAGAGTCTCAGGAATACAACAGGAACATTATTTTTAAGGCATAAGAGGAAACCATGACAATGACCGCAAAAGTACAGGCAATCAGCCAGCTCACTCCGGAAGTAAAAAAGATATTGGGCTTCTACGAAGGCGATAATCCTGAAACGAAGGAAAACCTCGCGCGTATTTTGATGCACGGTAAACTCGGCGGCACCGGCAAGCTGGTTATCCTGCCGGTCGATCAGGGCTTCGAGCACGGCCCTGCCCGCAGCTTTGCTAAAAACCCTGATGCCTATGATCCGCACTATCATTACCAGCTTGCAGTGGATGCTGGCCTTTCTGCGTACGCGGCACCGCTTGGCTTTTTAGAAGCAGGCTGCGAAACCTTCGCTGGAAAAATCCCTACCATTCTCAAAGTGAACAGCTCTAATTCCCTCGCCCCGAAAAAAGGCGCGCCGAACCAAGCCATCACTTCTTCTGTTGAAGACGCGTTGCGCCTTGGCTGCGCGGCGATCGGCTTTACCATTTATCCGGGCTCGGCCGAATGTTTCGAAATGATGGAAGAGATCGCTTTCATGGCACGTGAGGCAAAAGATTGCGGCCTTGCGGTGGTCATCTGGTCTTACCCGCGTGGTGAAGATATTTCCAAGGACGGCGAAACCGCCATCGACGTCACCGCCTATGCCGCGCATATGGCAGCACTGCTTGGCGCACATATCATCAAGGTAAAACCGCCAACAGCACACATTGAGCAAGCCGAAGCAAAGAAAGTATACGAAGCAGAGAAAGTAGATGTTTCAACCGCTGCTAAACGCTTCGCCCACATCAAGCAATGCTGCTTCAATGGCCGCCGCGTTGTGGTGTTCTCCGGCGGTGCCGCCAAAGGTGAGGACGATATTCTGAATGAAGCACGCGCCATCCGTGATGGCGGCGGCAACGGTTCGATCATCGGCCGCAACACCTTCCAGCGTCCGCGCGCTGAGGCACTCAAGCTGCTTGATGGTATTATTGGGGTGTATAAAAGTTAGAGAGCGCTCTTGCGTCCTGCCTGGTACTCGGGTAGCGTGCCGTCAAATATTTCGTTTGGCTTATGAACTGCCTTCCAGTCAGGAATAAAGGCAGACGGTGCATCTGCAGCCTGTTCTTGGTTCATTACTAAATCTGAACCACGTATTAAACGACCATTTCTGGTATCTAGGGCAAACGATGCTGGCTTGGGTTTATCGTACACATCAAATAACTCGACCTGAATATTAGGTGTCTCGGCAATAGCTTGTGACAATGGCCCAAGTTGTGCGATCGTATGGCCATTGAGTTCTGCACTATCAGATCCTCCTGCACCAACGATGTAGGCTTTTACAGCTTCATCATCACTTCTGCGCACACTGGCGAGGGCATCTTTGAAATCATCC
Organism: uncultured Rickettsiales bacterium; assembly: GCA_964487265.1. Lineage (GTDB taxonomy): Bacteria > Pseudomonadota > Alphaproteobacteria > Rickettsiales > SXRF01 > CAZAQK01. The sequence goes on from CAZAQK010000014.1 coordinate 18,823, forward strand.
GGCTCAAGCTGAGCTTCATGCCTAATGACTGCTGTTTTGGTTTTGGGATTATATAATATCATAGCGGTACAGCTCACCACGTAGGATGTACCAAGCACTGGATACTGGCTGGTCGCATTTGTCTTGCCAATATTGCCCATACAGACATCCACAGCATTTTCTGGCACTACATTGGCGGTTGAAACCGTGTGATATTTCCACCCCTGTACCGAATAAAGCCGTGATATCGCAGGATACGCACTAACTTCAGGTGGAATATTATTGTGTTTTTCTGACATGTCGGCTACCCACGTGTTAAATAAAGATTATCAGGATTATCACATTTAGTCTATGACCCACACCTGCCGATTATACCTCGTCTCCCCTCCCTCCCTTGAAGTTTCCACCTTCCGGAAGCAGCTTGAAGATGCGTTTGCTGGCGGCGATGTGGGAGCATTCCAGCTGCGCCTAAAGGAAGCCGATGATGCCGATATTCTTAAGGCAGCAAAAGAACTTATGCTTATCTGCCGTGAGCGCGGCGTGGCGTTTATCCTTAATGACCGGCCAGATTTGGCTGCCCAGTTAGGCGCAGACGGTGTGCATCTGGGGCATGACGATATGCCGATTATCGAAGCCCGTGCCATCGTGGGTAATGATATGGTGATTGGCGCCACCGCCCATGCCTCCCGCCATATTGCTTTGGAAGCAGGCGAGCAAGGGGCAGATTATGTAGCCTTTGGGGCATTTTACCCCACCACCTCCAAACCGCAGGAAAAAATCGACAAATGGGGCACGCCAACCCCCAATATTTTAGAGTGGTGGCAGGCATTTATGCTCTTGCCGTGTGTGGCGATTGGTGGTATTAACGCGGCCAATTGCGCGCCTTTGGTTGCGGCTGGGGCGGATTTCATTGCAGCGATAACCGCCGTATGGAATCATCCAAAAGGACCAAAGGAAGCCGTTAAAGAATTTAATCAGGCCATCAAACAGGCCTTAGACAAAAGAGAATAATTATGCGTATCGACGGTTCAGCAGTAAGAATGGGCATGGTGGTGGAATATCAGGGCAAGCTGATGCTTGTGGTGAAACATGAGATCCGCACCCCAGGTAACCTGCGTTCATTCAACCAGGTAGAACTTAAAGACCTGAAATCCGGCACCAAAAACAATGTGCGCCTGGCTTCCGATGAAAAAGTTGAGCGCGTATCGCTCGATTCACGTTCCTGCAACTTCCTGTTCGCCGATGGCGATGACCTGACATTCATGGATAATGAGAGCTTCGAACAGTTCATCATGAAAAAAGAAATGATCGGCGACGCCTTCCCTTATCTTCAGGATGGCATGACGGTAATGGTGGAAACCCATGAAGGCAAGCCACTTTCCGTTGCCCTGCCTGGCAAGGTGACCCTTAAGATCGTTGAAGCTGATCCGGTGGTAAAAGGCCAGACCGCATCTTCTTCTTACAAGCCAGCCGTGCTGGAAAATGGTGTGCGTGTACTTGTTCCCCCGTTTATCGAAGCAGGTGAAAGCATTGTGGTGGATACCACCAGCAACAGCTACGTGGAACGCGCAAAGGCATCATAAGTGCAATCCCCTATCATCAATGTGATGACTGCCGCCGCGCTCAAAGCCTCCAAGGGCCTGCTGCGTGATTTTGGCGAAGTGGACAATCTGCAGGTTTCCCGCAAAGGGGCCAATGCGTTTGTAACCAAAGCCGATATCCGCACGGAAAAATTGCTGCATCAGGAGCTTTCTGCTGCACGGCCTGACTTTGGTTTCCTGATGGAAGAAGGTGGCGAAATACCGGGTAAAGACGGCATGCACCGCTTCATCATCGACCCGCTGGATGGCACCAGTAATTTCATTCATGCCGTACCATATTTCTGCATTTCCATCGCACTGGAAAAGCGTGAGAAGAATGGCAACAGCCATATCATCGCCGGTGTGATCTACGATCCCATCCACAATGAAATGTTCACTGCCGAACAATATAAAGGTGCGTTCCTTGGTAATCGCCGCCTCGTTGTATCGGGACGCGATAAAATGGCCGATGCCATGTTTGCCTGCTCCGGCACCAAAACACTCAAAAAACTTACTCCGGTTGAGCAACAGACCTATAGCAATCTTGCAACCGGCGAGCAGACCATCCGCCGTTTAGGCGCAACTGCGCTCGACCTTGCCTATATCGCAGCAGGCAGGCTTGATGGCGGTTTTTATACTTCCATCGAATCGTGGGATATCGCCGCAGGCATGCTCATGGTACGCGAAGCGGGCGGCAATGTGATGGATCTCTCCGGCAATGAAGCTAATTGCTATTCACGAACGCTGGTTGCCTGCAACGGCAGCCTTGCTTCTTCAGTCCGGTCACTTGTGGCAAAGGCCGCTTGATTATTACATAGATTTCAGTTGCCTGTAGGGCGCATTTTGCTTAATCATGGTGGCGTGAACCAGCATCTATCAGCAAAAAGGATTTTATGAGCCGCCCTTCCCCCGTTTTCGTTCGCCTCGCCGTGGTTTGCGTATCCCTTTCAACCACATTGGCTGCAACCACATCGCTTGCATTTGACAGCCGCTCGAACCCAACCCAACCCTCGATAGAACTGAATCTCGATGTGCTGGACAGATACCGCGAGCCTGGCGCACCGAAACTACAGGTGGAAGACGAAAAACCGGCAACCGCACCACAGCCCCAGGTGCCCCCTGTCAAACCGGTAGTTATAGCACCAGTTGCAACGCCGCCACAGGCTGCACCATCTGATGCCGTGGCATCCGGCCAGCCTCTCCAATGGATCGAAGGCCCGAAAGGTCAGGTCATCAATAAGAACGAGCCGAAATTTGTAAAAAATAAAAAACCAGCTCCTGAAAAACCTAAAGCAGTAAAACCCGCGCCGGAAAAGAAAGCTCCAGAACCAAAACCGGAAGAAACACCAACGCCGATTGAACCCGTTGTAAATCCGGTAACGGAAACCGCACCGCCTGCGGAAGCACTGCCACCAGCCGAAGTGCCGGTTGAGCAACCAAAAGACAAAAAGAAAAAAGATAAAAAGCCAGAGCCTAAAGTTGAAGAGCCTAAGGCAGATGAAGCCGCTAAAACGGAAAAACCTGTGGATGCAGCAGCACCTGTAGTCGAACCTGCCGCGCCTGCAGAAATGCCAGCGCCCGTAGCGGCCGAACCTGCGGTTGTTCCACCGCCACCACCGGCTCCAGTAGATGCAGCACCTCAGCCTGCAACGCCACCAACTGCTCCGGCTTTACCAGAGCCGCCTAAGCCAGAACCTGTTGCAGATGCTGTTCCACCACCGCCTGCCCCACCAGCTGTGGAAGTTAAGCCAGCTATTGCGCCTGAAACAGAGAATGCTCTGGAAAAAGCATTGATCACACCTCCAACCAC
>CAZAQK010000015.1:0-21607 GCA_964487265.1 uncultured Rickettsiales bacterium
GTGTGGACTGCTGCTCGCGAACCAGCTGGCTAACATTACTTAAATTGGCAAGTGTCAGTTTTTTATCAAAGAAATGCTTTTTTACGGCGTCAGGTGTTTTGAGAGCCGAAAAATCGCAGTTGAAAATATCCTGAAGTAAGTGTCGGATAGGCGGCATAGATTCCTTACAGTTAAGAAAGTTAAAGCATGCTAGCGGATGAAATAAGAGAAGTCATCTTTATTGGAATGCCCGGCCCTACCCATAATTACGGTGGGTTATCGGGCGATAATGTGGCATCGAGCACTAATCGTGGCTCGGCTTCCAGCCCGAAGCTGGCGGCAAGACAGGCCCTCGATCTGGTAAGGTTGCTGAACTTACTTGGGGTACAGACGGGTGTGCTGCCACCCCAAATGCGCCCGCATCTGCCGCTGTTGCACCAGCATTTTGTAGGCGATACGGAAGAATTGATTGGAAAGGCAGCCGCTGAAAATCCGGATTTGCTGGAAAAAGCCTCATCCAGCTCAGCCATGTGGGTGGCGAATGCCGCAACCACAACTCCTGCTTGTGATGCCAGCAATGCAATGCTCCATCTGACGACAGCCAATCTATTCACTAACCTGCACCGTCGTATTGAAGCAGCGGATACACACAGGGTGCTTTCGCAGATTTTCGCAAATGTACCGGATGCCAAAGTGCATGAGCCACTGCCGGAAACGCAACCGGATGAGGGCGATGCCAACCATATGCGCTTATGCCCGCGTCATGGCGATAAGGGGTTGCATGTAATGGTCTATGGCGCGGATGGTTCAGCGAATGACCCGAAATCCGCGCGCCAGAGCAAAACTGCATTCGAGGCGATACAGAAGAACCACAAGATACCCGATGATCAGGTGATATTCGTCAAGCAGAACCCTGACGTTATCAATCAAGGCGTTTTCCATAACGATGTGATCGCGGTAAGCAATGAATATGTATTGCTGGTGCATGAGCGTGCCTATGCAAATGGTATGGCAGATATTCAAAACATCGAAGCAGCGTATAGCGCGCTGCATCCCGAAAAAAAATTGTGCTCCATCATTATCCGTGATGCGGATTTGAGTGTGGAAGAGGCGGTGCGCACTTACCTGTTCAACAGCCAGATAGTCACCAAGCCAGATGGCAGCATGGCCATCATCGCGCCAACGGAACTGCAGACGCTGTATGACGGCAAGGCAGCGAAGCTGATGGAACGTATACGTGCCGATGCCACGAATCCCATCACCGAAGTGCATTACCTTGACCTGCGGCAAAGTATGCGCAACGGTGGCGGTCCTGCCTGCTTGCGCCTGCGCGTGCCGATGTCAAAAGCGCAGATCGAAGCCATGAAAAAACATGTAAATGTGCTTGTGCATGATGCGCTCATGGAAAAACTGGAGCGCATCATTGAAGCCTATTACCCGGAGCAGCTCACACCGCAGGATATAAAGGATTCACGGTTATATGAGATGTGCAGGTCGATGCTTACGGCACTCTCAGCGGTGATGAAAATACGGCTGGTGTAATTACGCTCGGCCGCCAGGACCGCCAGGGCTTTGGTCGTTGATGTGTTTGGCAATCAGGTCCCAGCGGATACCTTGTAGGTAATGAGATAGAGATCGATCAACTGTGTAAGAAAACGTCGCGCCTTGATCTGTCAGATTAACAGAGTACGAAACTTCTCCGGAAATATCATTAGGGTGTATGCCATTTCGCTGTGCAATCTCACGTATCACCAACTTATCCAATATGCTAGCAACCTGATTTGCTGTGTCCACATCAGGCAATACGATGCTACTATCTATTACATATAAGAAACGATTTTGGGAATCCTGACGACCAGAAGCACTCTTAAATCCAAGTGCTACTTCACGCGCCCATTCCACCACAGGTTTTTTTGCAGGTTCAGGAATGGGGGGGGGGTATATGGTATCCTGCGCCGTTTATCGGGCAGTTCGTTCCTTGCCAATTTATCCAGCCAGCGGTCAAGGGAATTATCGGACACGTAATACCTCTAACACGTTATTATCGCTTATTATCATACGAGATATATTGAATGCGTGTGTTACAGAATTATGAAAATTCAGACAATAATAATATATTGATTTATATCAATTTTTTGTATCCGGTGCGCTGGGTTTGGCGGGTAAGCTGTTAAAATACGGGTCCGTCCATGAAACCGGCAGGCAGGTAAGCAGCCAGAGTGGCCAGTAGAGCATACGCGGAAAAGCGATGCGGGCTTTATTTTTCGCCAGCCCATCTGCAATAATGGCGGCTGCTTTTTCAGCCGGCATGATGAATGGCATTTTATACGGGTTCACATCCGTAAGTGGCGTGCGGATGAAACCCGGGCAGACCGCATTCACTTCCACGCCAGAATCCTTGAGCCAGCCGCGCAGTCCTTCAGCATATAAACGCGCCCAACCCTTTGATGCACTGTAAGCAGGAGAGCTGGCAAGCCCGCGCATACCGGCAAGCGAGCCAACCAATGCTATCTGTCCGCGTTTGCGCTGTGCCATGAGTGGTATGAGCGGCTGGATGGTATTGTTCACCCCATCAATATTGGTAGCAAAAAGTGCACGTGATTGCTCGGCATTTTCACCGCCGCCCCCAATGCCTGCTGAAATACCTGCGTTGGCGATGACGAGGTCAATCGGTGTTGCCGCATCGGCTTCGGTGAGCCAATTTTCCATGCCTGTTTTGTCGGTGACATCGAGCAGCGCAATGCGTACGCGCGCGCCTTTTTTCCGGCAGGTTTCAGCGGTTTCGGCAAGGCGTTCCGGGTTGCGTCCCTGCAGATGCAAGGTGATATCCGTCGTCGCATAATGGATGGCAAGGGCGCGGCCAAGGCCGCTGCTTGCGCCTGTAATTGCTATGTTTCTTGGGCTTTTCATGAAAAAGTAACCATTCCGTCTGCATAATAGGCTTTTAACCTACTCAAATGCAATAAGAACAGCAGGAAATAAATGAAACCCAGTAAAAGCGTATGCGTTTTTTGCGGCGCATCCAATAATGTTCCCAAGAAATTCCTCGATATCGGTGCCACTTTCGGAAAGATCCTCGCGCAGAAAAATGTCGGCCTTGTCTATGGCGGCGGCGATTGCGGCGTGATGGGCACGGTAGCCAATGGTACATTACAGGGTAGTGGGCATGTAACGGGTGTATTCCCTGTATCGCTTCGTAATATTGAAAACGAGCATAAATCACTTTCCGAGATCATCATCGTGAACACCATGCATGAGCGCAAGCAGCTGATGTTTGAGCGTTCTGATGCGTTCATTGTATTCCCGGGCGGCTGCGGCACCATGGATGAAATGTTTGAGATCATCACATGGAAGCAGTTAAAGCTGCACCACAAGCCCATCGTAATTTTCAATTTCGAGCATTACTGGGATCCGCTGATTGCGCTGCTCAACAACATCATCGACAATAAATTCGCCAAGCCCGAAACGGCAGGCTATTACCATGTGGTTGACCGCGTGGAAGCGGTGCTGGAAGTCATCAATTATTAAATTGTTTCCACGAAAGCCTTCTGGCTTTCGTATGAAACGCGTTCAGGGCTGGCTCGCGCTACTGCGCTCGCCTAACATAATTTCAGCATAATTTTATAAAAACCGAGAGTCCTTCCTGCGTGGGGATAATCAGCCCGTAATACTTATTTGGGGCGGCGAGGCGTTCATTAAAGCGGCGCATATTTTTCCATGTGGTAGGAGCGACATTCTCTGGCGGTGAATCTTCTACAGCTGCACCAAATAAAAGCGTGTTATCAGCTACAATCAGCCCGCCTTTTCGCACATTCGCTTCCGCCCAGTCCAGATAAACATCGTAACTGATCTTGTCAGCATCGATGAACACCATATCAAATGGCCCTTTTGCACTGAGCTGCTCGAGCGTCTCCAGCGCATCGCCTTCCAGCAGTGTAATGCGGTCTTTGACATCTGACTTAGCAAAGAAATCACGGGCGAGGGCGGCATGTCTGCTTTCACGCTCCAGCGTGTAAATATGGCCATCTTCCGGCAGGCCACGCGCCATCCAGATTGCCGAATAGCCGCCAAGGGTGCCGATTTCCACGATGGTTTTGATGTTGTTGGTTTTAATCAGGAATTGCAGTAATTTGCCTTCTTCCGCGCCAACCTGTATGGTCTTGTTCATTGCGGCCAGTGCCGCATTTATTTCAGTAAGCAGCGCATCTTCCGGTGCGTAGAGCTTGCGGATATAATCAAGATTTTTATTTTGTGTGCGTGCCATAACGATGACTGGATAACTGGATGACTAGTGTAATCGATAGCATATCTTCTTTGACGAGTCATCGGGTCATCGAGTCATCAAGTAATCTGCTTTCGCTCACCGATTGCGAGTGGATTCTGCGTGCAAGCGATGACCGGTTGACGGCAGCACTGGTGCAACAGCATGGCCTGCCGGAAGTGCTGGCGCGTATATTGGCGGCGCGCGGCGCACGTAGCGAAGATGTAGAACATTTCCTGAATCCGAGCCTGAAGCATTTATTGCCGGATCCATTCCATTTGAAAGATATGGACATTGCGGCAGCGCGTGTTGCAAAAGCCGTCATCAACAAAGAAACCATTGCCATATTCGGTGATTATGATGTGGACGGCGCAACATCATCGGCATTGCTCATGCAGTATTTCCGCGCGCTCGGCAGCAATTCGATCGTCTATATCCCGGATCGCATGAGCGAAGGATATGGCCCAAATGCCAAAGCCATGCTTACGCTCAAAGAACGCGGTGCATCGGTGGTGATAACAGTGGATTGCGGCACGCTGGCGTTTGAGGCACTCGATGCTGCGCATGCAGCAGGGCTTGATGTGATCGTGATCGATCATCATCAGGGGGAGGCGCGTTTACCGAAAGCGCATGCTGTTGTAAATCCTAATCGGCTGGATGAAACATCCGAGCATCGGCACTTGGCAGCGGTGGGCGTTGCGTTCCTTCTTGCGGTTGCTGTGAATAAAAAATTGCGTGAGCAGGTCATCGCGGTTCCCGACCTACGCCAATGGCTGGATATTGTGGCACTGGGCACGGTGTGCGATGTTGTGTCACTCACCGGCGTGAACCGTGCATTCGTCGCGCAAGGGCTGAAGGTGATGGCAGCACGCGAGAATGTAGGCATCCGCACATTGCTGGATTTAACGGGCGTTGCTGAAAAACCCAGCGTGTATCATGCTGGTTTTGTCATTGGTCCGCGCATCAATGCCGGCGGACGTGTGGGAAGATCCGACCTTGGTGTGCGACTCCTTACCTGTTCCGATGAGCAGGAGGCAAAGCAGCTTGCAGCCGAACTCGATAAACATAATGCTGAGCGCAAAGCAATAGAATCACTGGTGCAGGAAGAAGCTATGCAGATGGCCGAAGCGCAGGCGAGTGAGCCGCTTATCATCGTATCCGGCAAAAGCTGGCACCCGGGTGTTATTGGTATTGTTGCCGGGCGCATCAAGGAGCGGTTCAACCGCCCCGTTGCGGTGGTTGCTTGCGCAGAAGGTTTAGGCAAAGCATCGGCACGTTCAGTTTCAGGGTTTGATATGGGTGCTACGGTGATTGCGGCGCGCGATGCCGGATTGCTGGTTGCTGGTGGCGGCCATGCCATGGCGGCGGGGTTTACGGTGGAAGAAAGCAAAATGCCGGAACTGCGCGCATTCCTGTTGGCGCGTGCCATGACCAAGCATGCCGAACTGACCCGTCATAAACGCCTGCATCTGGATGCCGAGCTTGCACTCGCTGGTGTCACGGAAGATCTGGTGGAAAAAATGGAGCGGCTTGGGCCGTTCGGGCAGGGTAATCCTTCTATTCGAGTGGTGGTGCGTGGTGTGGTGAATATGAAACCTGAATTAGTAGGTGAGTCACACATACGTACATTCCTGAAAGATAAATTGGGCAAGGGGAGTGTATCAGCGATTGCATTTCGTGCGGTGGATACCAAACTGGGTGAGGCACTCTTTGCCACACGTGGCAAACTGGTGGATATTGCCTGCCAGATGAAAATGAACGAATGGATGGGCAGGCGTTCAGTCAATCTCACGATAGAAGATATTGCCTATGCCGGCGAGGCCTTATAGGTTGCCGGTATGAGTAACGCATATGCATTCTGGGGACGTCTGAAAAGGCCGAGTATTCTGCCTGGCTTCAGGCTTACGCTGTTTTTTACGCTGTTTTATCTGCTGCTGATAGTCATCATCCCGCTTGGTGGACTTTTTATAAAAGCTTCCGAGCTTGATATGGCGGGATTCATGCAGGCAGCATTCAGCGAGCGCATCATCCACGCCTATAAGATCAGTTTTGGCCTGTCGTTGCTTGCTGCGCTCATCAATGGTTTCTTTGGCCTTATACTGGCCTGGGTGCTGGTGCGTTACCGTTTCCCGTTCAAACGTATTGTTGATGCCATGGTGGATCTTCCCTTTGCGTTGCCCACGGCTGTTGCTGGCATCGCGCTTGCCGCGCTCTATGCACCGCAGGGGTGGATTGGCCAGTATTTTGAACCGTTGGGCATCAAAATAGCCTTTACGCCGATCGGTATCATGATTGCGCTTATATTCGTTGGATTGCCATTCGTGGTGCGCATGGTGGAGCCGGTGCTGCGTGATATGGAAAGGGAGCTGGAAGAAGCAGCGGCAAGCCTTGGTGCAACACGCTGGCAGACCTTCTGGCAGGTTATTTTCCCGGCGATCGTGCCCGCCTTGCTGACTGGATTTGCCATGGCGTTTGCGCGCGGGCTTGGCGAATATGGTTCGGTTATTTTCATTGCGGGCAATATACCGAATATCTCTGAAATTGTGCCGCTCATCATTGTCACCAAGCTGGAACAATATGATTATGCGGGGGCGACAGCCATTGCCAGTGTCATGCTGATCGCTTCATTTGTTTTGCTGCTTGTCATCAACCTGCTGCAGAAATGGACTGGCAGCCATTCGGTGGGCAAATAGCATGTTAGGCATGAAACGCAGTATCCGGTTATCTGAACCCTGGTGGGTGAAGTGTCTGCTGATTGCAGTAAGCCTGACATTCATTGGCATATTAGTGGCACTGCCGCTGGCTGCTGTATTTGTGGAAGCTTTCCGCCAGGGTTGGGATGCTTACATTACGGCAGTGATGCATTCGCATGCTATGTCTGCTATCAAGCTCACGCTGCTGGTGGCGGCAATTGCTGTGCCGTGTAATCTTGTGTTCGGGGTGGCGGCATCATGGGCGATCGCCAAGTTTGATTTTGTCGGCAAGCGGCTGCTCATTACGTTTATTGACCTTCCATTTTCAGTGTCGCCGGTGATATCCGGCCTGATCTATATCCTGCTGTTTGGCTCTGGCAGTATGCTGGGCGAATGGCTGATGGCGCATGACATGCAGGTGGTATTTGCCGTGCCTGGCCTTGTCATCGCCACTATTTTTGTGACATTTCCTTTTGTGGCGCGTGAGCTCATCCCGCTTATGGAGGAGCAGGGCAGCGAGCAGGAAGAAGCGGCGCTCATGCTCGGTGCATCGGGGCTTCGTACGTTTTTCTCGGTAACGCTTCCCAACATCAAATGGGCGCTTTTATATGGCGTGCTTTTGTGCAACGCCCGTGCGATGGGGGAGTTTGGCGCGGTTTCCGTGGTGTCTGGCCATATACGCGGCAAAACCAACACCCTGCCGTTGCATGTGGAAATACTCTACAACGAGTATAATTTCGTGGCGGCATTTGCCGTGGCATCTATCCTTACCATGCTGGCACTCGTCACGCTCTTGCTTAAAAGCGTGATTGAGCTTAAATTTACCCATTCATCCAAGGCATTGTAGCATGAGTATTGAAGTCAAAAACGTCAGCAAATCTTTTCGTGATTTTCACGCGCTGAATGATGTCAGCTTGAAAGTGGAAAGCGGTGAGCTGGTGGCACTGCTTGGCCCGTCGGGATCAGGCAAAACCACACTGCTTCGCATTATCGCAGGCCTTGATTTTGCTGATAAAGGCCAGGTGCTGATAGATGGTCAGGATGCCGGCAGCCTGCATGTGAAAGAGCGCAATGTCGGCTTTGTGTTCCAGCATTACGCGCTTTTCCGGCACATGACGGTGTTTGATAATGTGGCATTCGGCCTGCGTGTGCGCCCGCGCCAGATTCGCCTGTCTAATGATGCGATTGAAGACAAGGTCATGTCGCTCCTTAAGCTTGTGCATCTGGACAAATTCTATGACCGTTACCCTTCGCAGCTTTCAGGTGGGCAGCGTCAGCGTGTGGCACTGGCGCGTGCGCTTGCGGTGGAACCCAAATTACTGCTGCTTGATGAACCGTTCGGCGCGCTTGATGCCAAGGTGCGTAAAGAACTCCGCCGCTGGCTGCGCCGCCTGCATGACGATATGCACATCACCAGCATTTTTGTAACGCATGATCAGGAAGAAGCGATGGAAGTTTCCGACCGTGTGGTGGTGATGAACCAGGGCACTATTGAACAGATGGGCACTCCTGAACAGGTCTATCACCAGCCATCGAACGGCTTCGTGTACGACTTCCTTGGAAATTACAACGAGTTCATTGGCTGGAAAGACGTGACGGGCAATGTGCACCTGGCAGAAGATGATCTGTGGAATGCAGGAAAGCCTGTTTCTGCTGTGACCTCAACCGGTGGCAAGGCGCATTGGCTGAACCGCTATCCTGAACTGGTGGGGGCGATACGAAAAGTAATGCCTGGCATACCGCTGCCAGCCGGTGCGCCTGCATACCGTATCGAGCCGGGCGTGAACCGCCAGCAGATGCGGGCAGTGTTGGCTGAGCGCGGCACGCCGGTGCGTGTCTATGCGCGCCCGCATGAAATGTTCGTCACCAAAACGCCGGATGCCGAGCATGAATATATCCCTGTGCAGGTGATACATATCAATCCTGCTGGTTCGCTTGCCAAAATTGAAATGCAGCGGCAGAATGGCATCATCCTGCAGGCGGAAGTACCTAAAACGATCATCGATTCCCTGACTATCCGCAAGCATGATAAAATATTTGTGCGGCCGAAAAATGTGCGGGTGTTTGAATAAAAGTTGTTGGTTGTATGTTGCTGGTTGCTTGTAAAGCCGCTAATATCCCCAGCAACTAGCAACTAGCAACTGGCAGTTATGTCATTTCGTAAAAGAATTCCCAATTACCTCACCTATCTGCGCATCATTGCCATTCCTGCGCTGATCGTGGTGTTTTTTATCAAAGGTTATTGGGGTTTTTGGCTTTCGGCTGGCATATTCATGTTCGCCAGCATCACCGACTGGCTGGATGGCTACATGGCGCGCATCTGGGATGCGCAGTCTAACATCGGTCGTTTCCTCGACCCGATCGCGGATAAGTTGTTAGTCGCCACAGCACTGTTATTGCTTGTGCAATCTAACACCGATGATATCACCCGCACGGATATTATCCCTGCCATCGCGATTGTCTGCCGTGAAATTCTGGTTTCCGGCCTGCGTGAATTTTTGGCGGAGGTGCGTGTGAGCGTGCCGGTATCACGTCTTGCGAAATGGAAAACGGCGGCGCAGATGCTGGCTATTTTCCTGCTGCTGCTGGGGGCTGGCGGGCCGGAATGGTTCCCGACCGAGATGGCAGGCCGCATCCTTTTATGGCTTGCAGCCATCCTCACGCTGGTGACGGGATATGCCTACATCAAGACGGGCTGGAAGTATCTATTATGATTGGCCAATTTCATGGCTTATTACTTATAGGTCTACTTTAGACGCGGCGCACAGCATCGGGTGTTCTGGATTGGTATATCCCTTTAGCATCACCCAAATATGCTTCGCACTCGTAGGTAATGGTGTTCTTATCTACACCAGCAGCTGCAAGTTCTAGCAATTTCTTGCGTGTATCGGGGCTTTCACGAAAAACCTGTGATAGGGTGTGTGTTGTATCTAAATAACTTATGATGTCAGTTGGTGTTGAGTTGACGTCAAAGTTTGTTGAGTAATGTTTCATGTTTTCTAAGAATTTCTCTGCTGTCTTTTTAATTCTATCGTGCTCATGAAAAACAAAGGCCGGCCGATTCTTGTAGGTATGTATGCTGCCTGACATATGTTCGTGTAATTTTTTAATAAACGGATCGTTCAAAGAGGGAGACATGGTAAAGAACACAGCTTTCTTACCCGGTTTCAGGATACGCCCGAATTCCTCAGCTGTTTGGTCGTCTTTAAACCAATGTGCTGCATTGCCTGCAATAACCAGATCAACCGTATTGTTTGGTAATGTTGTGGCGTGTGAAGTACCTAAACAAGTTTCTACTCCAGGCGTTTGCACGATTTTAGCTAACATTCCCTCGCTGGGGTCGATACATATGACCTTGAATCCTCGTGCAGCAAATTCCAAGCCTAGCGTGCCATTGCCAGCACCAATATCTGCAACTGTATCTCCCGGCTTTATACCTGTTTCTTGTATAACCCAATCTATGCAATTTTCTGGGTAAGGCTTACGTTTGTAGATTGCCGATACTGCTTCAAATGATCTATCAGGAGTCAAACTCATCAGGATATCGTGGCTAGCTCGCCATCCGTTTTGGCTCAGCACGCACGAGGTCATGGTAAGCCGCAACCAGTTTCTTGGTAACAGGCCCAACTGTAAAGTTCATATCCGCAATCTGGCCGACCGGGCTGATCTCGGCGGCTGTGCCGGTTAAGAACACTTCCTGCGCTTTTTTAAGTTCTTCCGGTTTGATGTGGCGTTCTTCCACTTTGAAGCCATTATCACGCGCCAGCTGCATTACTGTGCGGCGGGTGATACCATCAAGGAAGCAATCAGCTTTGGGTGTATGCACCACGCCATCCATCACTAAAAATAAATTGGCACTGGTGGCTTCCGCGAGGTAGCCGCGATAATCGAGCATCAACGCATCGTTGAAACCTTCGGCTTCCGCTTTGTTCTTGGCGTGCGTGCAGATCATGTATAGGCCTGCGGCTTTGCTGGCAACTGGTGCCATGTTTGGTGCCGGGCGCGCCCACTCAGACCATTGCAGCTTTAGGCCTTTTTCCATCATTTCCTTGCCGTAGTAGCTTGGCCATTCCCATACGCAAATGGCAACGCGTATGTCATTGCTGCCTTTGGTGGAAACAGAAAGTGTTTCGCTGCCGCGCCATGCAACAGGGCGCACATAAGCATCTTTCAGGTTCATTTTTTCAAGCACGGCGTATTTCGCTTTTTCGATCTCATCGATGCTGTAAGGAATCGAAAAGCCGAGCATTTCGGCAGAGCGGTGGAAACGTTCCGTGTGTTCGCGTGATTTGAAGATACGTCCATTATAGGCGCGTTCACCTTCAAATACACTGGAACCATAATGCAGCGCGTGTGTGAGCACATGGATCTGTGCCTCACGCCATGGGATTATTTTCCCATCCATCCATATCCATCCATCACGATCATCAAACGGTACCAGTGCCATAAAAATCCTTATGTGTTATCTATCGAAATTGCCGAGATCTGACGGCCATACACATTTTCTTCCCTAAGCGTAGCCCGCCGAAAACTGAAGAAGGCATCTTCCTCGAAGCAGGTATCGTTCGCAAGTATATTTATTTGCGGGATGCCAGCTCTTTCAAGTCGCTGTTTCGCATAGGATTTAAGGTCGAACAGGTGGTGACCTGCACGCTTAGAAATCATAAAAAACCGCTCATTTTCTATGTTTTGCTGTATAAAACGCGCATGAAATTCACCACCTACCTCATACGATGCCTGTGCAATGGCCGGGCCAATAGAGGCAGAGATATAGCGGTTATCTGCCCCGAGCTGGTGCATGGCGGCGAGTGCTGCTTCTATCACCCCATCGAACGCGCCTTTCCAGCCAGCATGCACAGCGGCGATAATGCGGTGCTCTGCATCTGCCATTAGTATCGGCAGGCAATCGGCGGTGAGTACGCCCAGCGTGATACCGGGTTTGTTGGTAACGACCGCATCGGCCTGCGGAGATTCCTTCCAGTGCCAAGGTTTATCAACGATCACTGCCTTTGCGCTGTGGATCTGGTATGCAACACAGAGCGAACCTGCTTTCCCGCCAACCGTATTGGTTACGCGGTTCCTGTTCTCCATGACCTTCTCCAAATCATCGCCGGAAGCTACGCCGCAGTTAAGTGAAGCATAAATGCCATCACTCACACCGCCATTACGCGTGAAGAACCCGTGCTGGATATCTGAAACATTCAAAAGATTATTGCAGGTAAGGCGCATTACTCAAATCCTTCCGGCTGCGGGTGTTGCTTTGGCACAATACACATCATCTTGAATAGTTCACCCATTTCATCGGGGGCCAGCAAACGCTTAAGGCCGGACATGATGGCGGCTTGTCCCTCCTGCGATAAGCCTTCGCACAGGCGGGTGGCGCGTGGTATCGCCCCTAGCTTGCCCAGCACACGGCCTTGCGGATATGGGCCATAAACCGCTGCTCCTGATTGTTGCGTGGTCTCAGCCAGTGCAGAAAAATCGACATGAGCGGTAAGATCTGCCTCACCGGCATCTTTCAGCGGTGGATGATATTTATGGTTTTTCACTGCCTGCAGCGTATCGCCATTGGTTCCGCCGGTATAGCCATAATCCGCAATGAGTGCTGCGCCGCCTTTACTTGCAATATGTGAGGCAATGATGCGTGTAATGCCTAGTGCTGGTTCACAGATCTCTATGATATTTCCATCGTTCTGGCGCAAACTTGCATCCAGTTTCTTTTGAATACCAGTTTTTGCAGGCATGACGGAAAAAATACATTCTGAATTTTTCACATCCACCATGCGCTCATGCCACTGCAAATCTTTATGGATGAATTGCCTGATGGGCAGCGCATCAAAAAATTCATTGGCGATGATGAGCCATGGTTTGTCATTCGGAAGCGCATCAATACTTTCATGCCATTCAATATGCGGATGTTTATTGGCAAGCGCATTCCACTGCTTATGTTTCAGTGCCGGGCTGGTTTCCACCAGATGCACGGTGATGCTGCTGTGAAATCCCGCGATATGTTTGGTGGCACGCAGCGCATCATTCATGAGCGTGCCGCGCCCTGGCCCAAGTTCAATAAATGCGGCTTCCGGCATTTTCAGGTGCATCCATTGCTGGGCTATCCATGCACCCATGAGCTCACCGAATATTTGGCTGATCTCTGGTGCCGTAGTGAAATCACCTTCTGCGCCAAGTGGGTCTTTGCGCATGTAATATCCCAGATGCGGTTCAGCAAGTGCCATTTCCATATATTGCGCAACGGATATTGGGCCGTGCTTTCTTATTCTCTGCGCAATGATATCAGCGAGGCTCATGATTTTTTCTGAATGCTAAATATAAACCAATCGCAAGCATGGGTAAGCAAAGCAATTGTCCCATTGTGCTGAAGCCAATGATAAAGCCAAGATGGGCATCCGGTTCGCGGAAAAATTCACATATCATGCGCGCTGCCGAATAGCCGATGAGAAAAATACCGGCCAGCAACCCGACCTTATCACGCGCTTTAGTGTATTTGACACAGATGAACATCAGGATAAACAGCACAACACCTTCAAGAGCTGCCTCGTAAAGCTGGCTGGGGTGGCGGGGAAGTTCACCGCCATGTGGAAATATCATGCCTATGGGAGCATCTGTCACGCGGCCAAACAATTCGCCATTGATGAAATTGGCGATACGGCCAAAAAACAAGCCAATCGGCGCGGCACAGGCGATCACATCCATCAGCTCAAGAAAGCGCACATGATGTTTTCTGGCAAAAAGCCAGAATGCTATGATGACGCCAGCCAGTCCGCCATGGAAAGACATGCCGCCTTCCCAGATATACAAGGCTTGCAGCGGATGTGCTGCGTAATAAGCGGGTTGGTAAAACAATACATAACCAAGCCTGCCGCCGAGGATAATGCCAACCACCGCCCACATCACCGTATCATCCAGCGATTTTTGCGAGAGGCCGGTGATGGGTTTACGTGCATGCTCTTTCGCCAGATACCACCAGCCAAGCAATATGCCCGCAACATAAGCCAGTGAGTACCAGCGTATGGCGAGAGGCCCTAGTTTGATGGCAATCGGATCGATGATGGGGAAGGGGATCACAAATTTGCTGGTTTCTGGTTGTTAGTTGCTTGCATGTTTTATACCAGCAACCAGCAACCAACAACTGACAACTAATATTCATCCCAGGCTTTTTTCTCGGTCGTGGACGAATTGGCGGCAGCAATAGTAGGCGCACTGGTATTATCAAGCACCTGATATGAAGCAGCGATCTCGGAGCGCACTTCGTTCGGAGGCTCTCCTTTGCCAGCTGCAATCACTTCACCAAAATCGCTGGGATTGAACCCTTTGCCAGCACGTATGGCTGTTTTCAGGTTCTGGATATTGGGCAGGTATATTTTGACAAATGAATAGATCTTATCGCCGAAGGAGTTTTTACCATACAGCAAAAGCACCACGAATTGCTCGTTTAAGGGAACACCTTCGCTTGAGAGCGTCTGGGTAGTCCAGGTACTTGCCATGATAAGCCAACTTCCTTACAGAATCAGAATAATGCTACTTTATCGTATTATGAGGTAATTGGGAGTAAAAAAACAAAGAATTAGTAGCAGTGTCCTGTTAACAAAGGATAAATAAAGGGGAAATAATATAAAAAATCAGGTGTGAAGCCTTAGAGGGCTGCGCCTGATTCCATGCCGCCAACTACAGGCGTTCCGGAAGGGCCTGCATTGGTGGCCACGTCCATGCCACCAGAAGCTCTGCCACCGAAATCAGACTCTAAACCAACAACTTGGAGACCGGCGCCATGGCCAGCAATTACATCCATGCCATCAAAACTTGCAAAGCTAAAATCTGCGTTCCTTGACATAATCCCTGCTCCTGTGCGGTTTTCTTGGTTCTTTATGACCGAGTGTTTTGTAATTTATATTTTGATAGTAACTAAAACTATCCACAGGTTCAAACGCAAATATGTCGATGAGTGCAATCTTCACAATTCTGTAACAATTCTGTAATCGGTCTGTCACATAGGTTAACAGAAAGACCCTGAGAACGGCTCTAGACCTGGGTTCCGCCCACTGTGAGCTTCGAAAGGAGCATACTGGGCTGGCCCACCCCAACGGGTACCGACTGGCCGGCTTTTCCACAGGTGCCCACCCCGTCATCCAGCTTCATATCATTGCCGATACCTACAACATGCTTGAGAGCTTCTGGCCCGTTGCCAATGAGGGTGGTGCCTTTGAGAGGCGCGGTAATCTTGCCGTTTTCAATCAGATAGGCTTCTGAAGCAGAGAACACGAATTTGCCGGATGTGATATCCACCTGACCGCCGCCAAAATGTGTGGCGTAGATACCGCGTTTAACTGTGGATATAATGTCTTCCGGTTTGGCATTGCCTGCTAACATATAGGTGTTGGTCATGCGTGGCATGGGCGGATGTGCATAACTTTCGCGCCTGCCATTGCCAGTTGCGCGCATATTCATCAGCCGTGCATTCAGCCTGTCCTGTATATACCCCGTGAGGATCCCATCTTCGATGAGGGTGGTTTTTGAGCTCGGCGTACCTTCATCGTCGATCGATATGGAGCCGCGCAGGTCAGGGATAGTGCCATCATCCACAACCGTAACGCCTTTTGATGCAACCTGCTTACCCATAAGGCCAGCAAACGCTGAAGTGCCTTTGCGGTTGAAATCGCCTTCTAATCCGTGCCCTACTGCTTCATGCAGCAGCACGCCGCACCAGCCAGGCCCAAGCATCACCGGCATTTCACCGGCAGGTGCGGGGATCGATTCTAAATTCACCAGTGCCTGCCTGAGTGCCTCATCTGCCTGCTTCTGCCATGACAGCGCATGTATATAAGAAGCGTAGGGTGTGCGTGCACCGGCACCGCTGCTGCCAGATTCCATCCGGCCATTTTCTTCTACGATCACGCTGACATTCAGGCGCACTAGCGGGCGTATGTCGCTGGCCTCGCTGCCATCAGCCTTCATGATGCGGACCGCCTGCCACACGCCGGAAAGGGAGGCTGATACTTGTTTTACCCGTGCATCTTTGGCGCGCAGATAGGCATCAATGTCTTTCAGGAGTTCAATTTTGGTGGCGAATTCCACTTCACGGATGGGATTGATGCCGGAATACAGCGACTGATTGGTGCCAAATGCAGGTGGAATGGCAGCTTTCACGCCTTTCTGGCCGTGATTCACCGCCCGCACGGTTTCAGCCGCACGTTTCAGCGATGCCTCGCTGATTTCAGACGCATGGGCATACGCACTTGATTCGCCCAGCACCGAGCGCAATCCAAAGCCCTGCATGGTATTGAAGCTGGCATTTTTGAGTTTTCCATCATCAAAAAGCAGGCTTTCAGACTGGTTATATTCAAAGAACAATTCCCCGTCATCCGCACTGGAAAGTGCATTTTTAACGATATATGTGGCGGCCTGCCTGTCGAGTCCGGCATGTTCGAAGAACAAACTATCAAGGATCTTAAAATCAGTCATGGGCTATGCTATCGCACAAAACGGCAACACCGGCAAGTATACGTTAATACAAAATATATTGCGTCTACACGTAGGAAAGTTTACAAAACGACTCGCATGGTGCCGTTTCTTTTCTGCCGCGCGTCTTAACATCTAGGAATTACGAATGAAAAACCGTTTATTATCTGCTGTTTCAGCATTTTTAGCGTCTGCATTACTCAGTTTTCCGTCTGCTGCCAATGAAAGTGTGGCAAAGCCATGGCAGCTTAATTTCCAGGAACCGGCCACACCTGTTATGGAAAAACTGGTGTTTACACATGATGCGTTGCTGATCCTCATTACGGTTATTTCTGTATTTGTATTATTAGCGATCATATATATCTGCGTGCGCTTTAATAAAAAGGCAAATCCGATTGCCAGCAAAACCACACATAATGTGAAGCTGGAAGTAATCTGGACAGTGGTTCCTATATTGATCCTGGTTGCCATTGCCGTTCCTTCACTGCGCCTGCACTATTTCATGGAAGACGATGTGGAAGCGGAAATGACGCTGAAGGTCGTGGGTTACCAGTGGTACTGGCATTATGATTATCCGGATCATGGCGGGTTTGGCTTTGATAGTTACATCAAGAAAAAAGAAGACCTGAAAGAAGGTGATCACCGCCTGCTTGCCGTTGATAACCATGTGGTGGTTCCGGTTGATACGAAAGTGCGCGTATTACTTACTGCCGGTGATGTAATCCACGCATGGGCGATTCCGGCTTTCGGCGTGAAGCGCGATGCGATTCCTGGTCGTCTCAACAGCTCATGGTTCAAGGCAACGAAGGTCGGCCGTTATTATGGCCAGTGCTCCGAGCTTTGCGGCGTCGGCCATGGATTCATGCCGATCGTGGTGGATGTTGTAAGTAAGGAAGATTTTGCAGCCTGGGTAGCGGGCAAGCAGAAAGAAGCAGGCATCAATACAGAGGCTCCTGCTACCGATGAAAAGAAAACAGATAAAGCCGATACGAAAAAAGCATCTGATATATAGTATTTAACGCAAGGAAATTCATTATGGGTCACTCAGCAGATTCTCACGCGCATCACAATCCAACCGGCTGGCGCCGGTGGTTGTTTTCCACTAACCACAAGGATATCGGTACCATGTACCTGATATTCGCCGTGGTGGCGGGGTTGGCTGGCACGTTCTTCTCCGTGCTACTGCGCATCCAGCTTGCTACACCTGAAGGTACGTTTTTCGGTGGTAATTACCAGATGTATAACGTGGTGCTTACGGCCCATGCGTTCATCATGGTGTTCTTCCTCGTCATGCCTGCGCTCATCGGTGGTTTCGGCAACTGGTTCGTGCCTATCATGATCGGTGCGCCGGACATGGCGTTCCCGCGCATGAACAATATCAGCTTCTGGTTGCTCATCCCTGCATTCCTGCTGCTGCTTGGCTCTGCGTTTGTGGATGAAGGCGTGGGTACGGGCTGGACGGTGTATCCGCCACTTTCGCAGATTGCCTCGCATCCCGGCATGTCGGTGGATATGGGGATCTTTGCACTGCACCTTGCTGGTATTTCTTCCATTCTTGGTGCTATCAACTTCATCGTGACCGTGTTCAACATGCGCGCACCCGGCATGTCTCTTTTTAAAATGCCGCTGTTCCCATGGGCTATTCTGATCACGGCATTCCTGCTGCTCCTTGCACTTCCGGTGCTTGGCGGTGCGATTACCATGCTGCTGACCGACCGTAATTTCGGTACAGCGTTTTTTGATCCTGCCGGCGGTGGCGATCCGCTGCTGTTCCAGCACCTGTTCTGGTTCTTTGGCCACCCGGAAGTATACATCCTGATACTGCCTGCATTCGGCGTTATCAGCGAGATCGTATCCACTTTCTCACGTAAGCCGGTGTTCGGTTATATGGGCATGGTGTTTGCCATGTGCGCAATTGGTTTCCTTGGCTTCATCGTGTGGGCGCATCACATGTTCACCGTGGGTCTTTCCAAAGACACGATGGCGTATTACATGGTGGCAACCATGATCATCGCCGTGCCAACCGGCGTTAAGATCTTCTCATGGCTTGGCACGATGTGGGGTGGTTCCATCACCTTTGAAACGCCGATGCTCTTTGCCATCGGCTTCATTTTCCTGTTCGTGGTGGGTGGTGTGACCGGAGTGGTACTCGCCAACGCTGCGGTAGATATTCCATTACATGACACATATTATGTGGTGGCCCATTTTCATTATGTGATGTCGCTTGGTGCCGTATTTGCCATCTTTGCCGCGTTCTACTATTGGTTTGGCAAAATGTCTGGCCGCATGTATTCTGAGCCGCTTGCGAAGCTCCATTTCTGGATGTTCTTTATCGGTGCGAACCTCACCTTCTTCCCGCAGCATTTCCTGGGGCTTGCCGGTATGCCGCGCCGTATCCCTGATTATCCTGATGTGTATGCCGGCTGGAACTATGTATCATCCATCGGTTCGTATATTGGCGCAGCATCAGCCATCCTGTTCCTGTTCGTTGTATGGCGAGCTTATGCCGCAGGCAAACCTTGCCCGAACAATCAATGGGGCGAGGGTGCAAAAACCATGGAATGGCAGCTGCCTTCTCCACCAGCATTCCACACATTTGAGAAACTGCCGGTATTTAAGTAGTTGATGGTTTATGGTTGATGGTGTTTCAGGTGTGAAAAAAGGATTTGATGGTAGTTTTTTACCATCAACTATCAACTATCAACCATCAACCGTCTCCGACTACATCACCCTGCTCAAGCCCGGCGTCATGTCGCTTGTGGTGTTCACCGGTGGGGCAGGGATGCTGGTTGCACCCGGCCATATCAATCTGTTCCAGCAATTCATGACACTTCTGTGTATTGCCATGGCATCGGGTGCAGGTGCGGCCATGAATATGTGGTTTGACCGCGATATCGACGCCATCATGAAACGTACACAGAAACGGCCGATTCCCGCTGGCCGTGTACAACCGGAGGATGCGCTGGCTTTGGGGCTGTTCCTTTCTGCCATATCGGTGATGCTGATGGGGTTGGCACTCAATTGGGTGGCGGGATTACTTCTGGCATTCGCTATCTTTTTTTATGTGGTGATTTATACCATGTGGCTCAAGCGCAGGACCCCGCAGAATATCGTGATCGGTGGTGCGGCCGGTGCATTCCCGCCCATGATCGGCTGGGCAGCGGTAACGGGTGATATCACCCTGCAATCTGCCTTATTGTTCATGATAATTTTCTTATGGACCCCTCCGCATTTCTGGGCACTGGCACTCTACCGCAGCGGTGATTATGCAAAAGCAGGCGTGCCGATGATGCCGGTGGTGGTAGGTGATGCCAGCACGAAACGCCAGATGGTAGCGTATACATGGCTGCTCAGCCTGTGTTCGCTGGCTTTGCCGACACTGGGGATGTCCGGGTGGATATACGCGCTATGTGCTGCAGTGCTTTCGGTTGTCTTCCTGTATCACGTGTATAAGGTGCAGGCAGATACTTCCGACCTGTGGGCAAAAAAGACATTTGGCTTTTCCATTTTGTATCTTTTTGTGCTATTTAGTACACTTGTGGTGGATGCCATGTTATTGCAAAATACGATGTTTCCTAACTAGGGGGGTTAAGTATGGATACCGGTGAAAATGGAGCTGCGCTGCAGAAAGTACAACTTCTTGCAGAAATCAGCCAGCAGACGATTTATCTTATGGGTGCCAGCTTTTTGCTTGGTAGCCTGACGACCCTGTTCATGCTGCTTATCCTCGACTGGATCCGCCAGAGCAAATTGGAAAGAAATGGTGGGTAGAAGTGCCACATTCCGACCAGCATAATACGCAAAAACGCAAAAACCTTGCGCTCGCCGCACTACTGCTTGCATTGATTGCTTTGCTATACGCTATTGCCGTGATGAAACTGGCAGCCTAGCCTGCGCGCACCATGCCAGATATACGAAGAAAAAATCTCTCGCTGGCTATAAATCTGGCTGCAATCGTGGCTGGCATGGCACTCCTTGCTTATGCGTCTGTTCCCCTTTACCGCCTGTTTTGTGCTGTAACTGGCTATGGTGGTACTACACAAACAGCCACGGTAGCGCGTGCCAATGTTTCAGATCAGTCAATTACTGTGCGGTTCAATGCGGATATATCACCTGAACTGAACTGGAAATTTGCACCTGGTGAAAAGCGTAATCTTATCAAGATCGGCGAGGCAGCCCTGACCTATTATGTCGCTGAGAATATGGAAAACCATGATGTTAAAGGACATGCGACCTATAATGTGGTTCCCCATAAGGCTGGCCAGTATTTTGTGAAGGTTGCCTGTTTCTGTTTCGAGGAGCAAACCCTCAATGCCCGGCAGAAAGTGAATATGCCGGTGTCTTATTATATTGATCCGGCTATTCTGGATGATCCCGAAATGAAAGATGTCCAAACAATTACATTGTCTTATACATTTTTTCCGCTAAAAGAGTGACCATTATCATGTTGTTTCAGGAGATTGCATGAGCCACCACGACCATACACACCAAGACCACCCATACCATCTGGTTAATCCGAGCCCTTGGCCGATACTCAGCTCCATCGCGCTTTTCATGCTCACGCTCGGCATGGCGATGTTCATGCATAAACATTCCATCGGTGGCATTGTGGCACTAGCGGGGTTTGCACTCATCTTATACTGCATGTATGGCTGGTGGTCGGATGTGGTGAAAGAAGCCCGCGAAGAAAAAGCGCATACGCGCGAAGTGACGCGTGGCCTGCGTTTTGGCATGGCTTTATTTATCACTTCCGAAGTGATGTTCTTTGCGGCGTTTTTCTGGGCGTTTTTCGGTGCAAGCACGTTGCCAAAACTGCCGCTTGAAGAAGTATGGGCGATTGCCGATGGCATCTGGCCGCCAAAGGGCATCGAGCCATTTGATCCGTGGCACCTGCCATTCCTCAATACATTGATTTTGTTGCTTTCCGGCACAACAGTGACATGGGCGCATTATGCTATTTTGCACAACCAGCAGAAAGAAGCTGTTCAGGCATTATGGTATACGGTTATCCTTGGCTTCATCTTCACCCTTTGCCAGGCGTATGAGTATTCGCACGCAGCATTTGGTTTCAAGGATGGCATTTATGCTTCGGCCTTCTACATGGCAACAGGCTTCCATGGTTTCCACGTGATTGTAGGCACCATCTTCCTTGCTGTTTGCCTTGCGCGTGCAAAAAAAGGCCACTTCGTGCCGAACCAGC
>CAZAQK010000016.1:0-21083 GCA_964487265.1 uncultured Rickettsiales bacterium
GCCAACGATCAGCCCCATCAGGCCGCCACCCATGGCAGCACCGATAAGCAGACCCATCAGGCCAGCTGCAAGGCCGCCTTTATTATTACCAAGCCAATCCATGAAGCCACCTTTGCCTTCATCTTTTGCGCTGCTGGTATCAACACCTTGTTCGGCACCGCGCTCGTCAACTTCTTTGCCATCGGCATTTTTTGCTTTAGCAGGATCTTGCGGTTTTGTACCAGGAACAGATGCGATCTTTTTTGCCAATGCCGCATCTTTGCTCATTTCATCTAATTTATCTTCATCGAGAGCAGCCTGATTGCCAGATATTTTGGCCATAATGGTTTTGCCCAGGCCCATCGGGTATGACTTGCCACCGGTTTCAATAACGAGCTGGCTCAATGGCGCCTCGTCACCGGTTGCAGTACCCATAAGGTATGCATTTGCTTCAACTGGAATGCCCAAGGCTTTCTTTTGCGCTTCTGGCAGTGCTGCTTTTATCGCGTTGCCATTTCGGGTGGTGGTTAAGTTTGTCTCGCCCATGGTAGTTCCTCTTGAGTTGTCTTCTGTATCAGCAGTCTGCTGTCTTGTTTCAAATTGTTTCTTTTCTTCTAATCGTTCTGAAATTGTATTTCTTAAATAATCTACATCTACGGTAAGCTCGCCGTCTTTAAGATGGCCTCTTTCAAAAGAGAAAGATAATTTTCCATCAGATAAACCATTTACTTTGCCGTCCATGCTTACGTGGTTGATGATAACCTGTTTGTACTCCTTATTTTGTACTCTGTCAGGGGCACCCACAAGTCCGAAAACGACAGCTTCCTTTGGCAGGCCTTCAATACCTAAAACCTCAGGCTTCATGACAGCATATGTCGACTTACCAACTTCAACCAACACATGTGGAACTGCCGTATCTTTTTTAGGGTCGTTGCTCATCGTTACAGCTTTACTTACTTACCTAAACACATTGTTTAAACTGAATTCATTATGCCATATGCCTATATGTCGTATCGTGAAGCTTTTGTGACATCGTGGTAACATACTGTAATCCAAATATGTTAATTATGTTACAATCCTGCGATTGCACTATAACATACTGAATTATAAGATATTATCTGCCTGTGCCACGGCTTGGCGAACCAGCTGGCGGAGGGGCCGGAGGGGGAGTCTGGCTGGGGGTATCATCACCAACTGCCTGCTTTGCCTGTTCCTTGATTTCAGGGGTTAGCGGGCCCTGCTGTTGCTGTTGTGTCGGCGGAGCTGCTTCCCGTTGCAGGGTTTGTTCGGTTTGCGGGGCGGGTGTTTCAGGTGGGCTTGCCATCAGGTTTGAGACGCCATCAGTTGCCTTGTTCCCCAGCCATGCGCCAAGAAAACCAGCACCTACGGTCATTAAAATAGGCATCAGTTCGCCGGTCATCAGGCCGCCGGTAAGCTGTGTTGCCATGAATGCGCCGGCGAGCAGGCCGACAATGCCGCCCCACTGCACGCCGCCTTTGCTTTTATCGTATACTTGGCCGAATGCCGCGCTGAAGATGCTCGGGCCTTCCATTTTATTATGCAGGGCTTTCCATGCTTCCTTGCCGTCCGCCCCGAAAGCGGGCAGTTTAGTATCAACGAAACCCCGGATGAATTTGCTCTGTTCACGCTTGTTCTCGCGGTTCAGCTCGTTGCGGTCGGGCGTCACTCCAGCTGCTTTAGCGGCAGCGAATTTTGCTTTCACCGCATTCTCACGCGCTGTGGCGGAGTTGAGGTAATCCTGCATGTATTCGGTGAAAACGCGTGTATCGAGTTCAGGGCGTTCCTTTGCCACTTCGAACATGGATTGTTTCAGGCGCAAGTAATGCTGCTGATTGACGGGGGACAACCCGTTCTTCAGATGTTCGTTGGCTGGCGTCTTAACCGTGCCGGTGACTGGGTCTTGCGGTGGCATGTGCCTGATAATACCCTGTAATGGTTTACCTTATCCTAAAGAATAAAAGGTTTTGTGGCCATACAACAAGTTAAGATTGCGTGACACCGTAAAAACTACGGTTTCAACTTGTGAGACGCAGCAGGCATCCATGCCAGGTTGAAGAGTGGAATTCTTCAAGTATTTCAAATTCTAGATTGGTATATGACCGTTTTGTGTCAGCCATCAGCCATTCCAGCATGCCGCTTAGGATCACATAGCCGCCGGGGCTTAGGTGCTTTTTGATATCATACGCCATTTCCACCAGCCACTGATCGAGCATATTGGCGATGATGAGGTCATAAGGCGCGTTCTGCGAAATGGCGGGGGCCATAAAACGGTCACTTTTATGCACCTCTATGGAATCCTGCAACCCATAGGCGAGAATATGCTGCCTGCAGTCATGTATAGCGTTATCAGAAATATCTACAGCGGTGACGTGTGCACCCCACAAGCTGGCTGCGGCAAGGGAGAGCACACCATTCCCACAGCCCATATCCAGTACATTCCTGCACTCTGCGGCCTGATCCAGGCATTGCAGGCAGTCCAAAGCCACGGCTGCGCTGGGATGCAGGGACTGGGAATTAAGAAAATGAGCCATGCGGGATGTTAACATATTAATTTTATTAGGGGTAAATACTATTTTAAGAATTGTCTCGCTAAAATACGACCTCAAGTAATCAATTAAAAAACTTCCGCGCGGCATGAAAAAACGCATCCTCATAGTTGAAGATAACGACCTGAACCTTAAGCTGTTCCGCGATCTGCTCACCGCGCATGGTTATGAAACTATTGAAACTAAGGAAGGCATGGAAGCGATAACGCTTACGCGCTCCGAGCGTCCTGATCTGATTTTGATGGATATCCAACTGCCAGAAATTTCCGGGCTGGATGTAACGCGCCGCATCAAGGCCGATGATACAGTGCGCGCCATTCCAATTGTTGCTGTCACGGCATTCGCCATGAAAGATGATGAGGAAAAAATTCTTGCCGCTGGTTGCGAGGCCTATATTTCCAAGCCCATTTCAATCATGCCGTTTCTGAATACGGTGCGCCGTTTCCTCGGTGAGGAAGAGGTTGCGCAATGACGGCACAGATACTGATCGTGGATGATGTGGCTGCAAACATCAAGCTGCTGGAAGCAAAACTCGCCAGCGAATATTATGACGTGCTGACCGCCAAAGACGGGTTTGAAGCGCTGGATGCCGCGAAGCATAACAAGCCGGATTTAATCCTGCTCGATGTGATGATGCCGGGCATGGATGGTTTCGAAGCCTGCAAGAAACTGAAAGAAGATAACGAGCTTGCACATATTCCTGTTGTGATGGTGACGGCACTCTCCGAAAAATCCGACCGCTTGAAAGGCCTCGAAGCCGGTGCCGATGATTTCATCACCAAGCCCATCAACGACATGGCGTTGTTCGCGCGCGTCAAATCACTCATTCGCATCAAGATGCTTCTTGATGAATTGCGCCTGCGTGACAAAACCGGTGCGCAGATGGGTATCAAGCCGATTGAATCCAATACCAGTGTGGACGGTGCAAACGTGCTGCTGGTCGATGATGATGAAGTGCAGGGCAAGCAGGTGGTTTCGCGCCTTGGCGAAAACTTCAAGGTGGATTGGATGAATGCACCGGATGAAGCATTGCAGAAAGCATTATCGGGCAGTTATGATGCCATCATCATCAGCACAATGCTTACCGATGCCGATGGGCTCAGGCTTGCATCGCAGATCAAAGGACATGAGCAGACCCGCAACGTGCCGCTTCTGGTGTTTGTGGATGAAGATGATCAGGCTTTGATGTTCAAGGCTCTCGAGCTTGGCATCAATGATTACCTGACGGTGCCGGTTGATAAGAACGAAATGACGGCGCGGTTGCGCACGCAGATCCGTCGCAAAAAATATCAGGAAGCCCTCAAGGCGCAATACCAGCAGAGTATTTCCATGGCAGTGACTGACGGTCTCACTGGCCTGTATAACCGCCATTACCTGAACACCCACTTGGAGAACATGGTTCGCCAGGCACTCGCGAACCGCAAGAATCTTGCGCTCATGATCATGGATATGGACCATTTCAAATCGGTGAATGATACGCATGGGCATGATGCGGGTGACATGGTGCTCAAGCAACTTGCCGGACTCATTACGCATGAAGCGCGTTCGACAGATCTGGTTGCACGGTTCGGTGGTGAAGAATTTGTGGTGCTCATGCCGGAGACAGATCCCAATGCAGCACTGGGTGCCGCCAACCGGTTGCGTGAGAAGGTGGAAAAAATGGCCTTCCAGATCAATAACGGGCAGACCATTAATCGTACGGTTTCTATTGGTATTGCCAGCCTGCATCCAGATGGTGATTCGCCGGAAGCCCTGCTCAAGCGCGCTGACGAGGCACTTTATTCTGCCAAACATGGCGGCCGGAACACCGTGAAAGTGGCTTCAGGAGCCGTTCCTAGCGGCTGGTGATCGGCTGTTGACTTTTAATTATTACTTGTTATTAATATATCCATCGTGCTGATTTAACCAAATTGCGGGCACGTTAAACAAGCGGCTAAACGGACCAAGGTCGTTTCAGCTCCGCTGTTACGGCTTTTTTTATGCCCGCAAAAATAAAAAAATGGGCTGAATATGAGTAACACAATAAAAAAAGTATTACTGGTTGCCGATTATGGCCAGAATGACCTGGCTTTCTTTGAAGTGAAACAGAAGCTGTATGAACTGGCGGCAGAATCCGGCGTGCAGATACAGATCGATATCGCGTCTGCCAATGCTTTTAACACGGCAGAGACAGCCGCGCTCGTTGCAAAGGCAGCGGATTCTGGCAAGTATGATGTGATCTATCACAACACGGCACCGCGCAAGGACAAGCTCAACATGCGCCATAACGGCGACGGCGAATTCCTCGCCTATGCCGATTATGAACATAATGGCAAACGCACGGAAGTGATTGGCGTGTTCGCCGGTGGTGGCAGCACGGTCAACACGTTTACGTTGCTTGATGAGCTACATATCAAAGGCGGTGTGCAAAAGCTGGATTGTGAAACCAAGGGTAGCCAGTTCCGCTCGCGCGATGTGTTTCCCCCGCATGTGATCGATGTGCTGAAAGGCCAGCCGAAATTACTGGAGAAGGTTGAAATTCCTGAGCACGATGGCCATCATCTGGATTTAGGGAACCCAGCATACAAAGCTCTGGGGGATGTATACAAATATGCCGATGAGAAACTGGCTCACATTGATACTTACCAGCATACCCGCCATGGTGATGCAGCGAAGGAACATATCACCATCATCACCGGTGAAAGTGCAGCTCAGCAGCAGCTGAATTCCATTAGCTGGCATCATTCCGGAGCCGAAATTGAAGTGCTGCCGCTTAAATCCAGCCATGAGAATACATGGATCGAAGCAGGCTTTGCCGCGGCGCAGCTGGCACTGAATAGCAAAAGCACGGGTAAACGTGCGGTCTATGCCTTGCTTAAAACTATTGAAGATGAGCATACGGGCAGCCGGTTCACTGCTCATATGGCAAATGGCGCCGACATCATCACTGATGATCTGCGTACACTCTATTTTGCACGTCATCATATACAGTCATTGGCAAAGCATCAGGCAGGCAGCAATCAACCTCCGGTACAGCTTGCGAAAGATGCAGCGGAGTGGGAAGCCGTTTCGCAAACAACATTACCACAAATCACACCGATTTACATTGATGGTTACGGTAACCTGAAGCTGGCCATCACCCATGCGCAATTGCAGGATCATCTCAAATTGGGTAAAGGCGATGGTTTAACTGAACTTCAGGCAAGCCAGCGCATGGTGGGCCATGTCAGTGTGAATGCAAATCAGGTTTCTGCCATCAATGCGCAAAGCAGTTTCGATGTGAAGGATGGTGATACAGCGCTCTCCAAAGGCAGCTCCGGCTGGCCTGCGGCGGGTGGCACGGATAAGGGATTCTTCACCGAGGTCTTCCACCGCGGCGGCAGTGCGGCAGAAAAACTGGGCTATCCAAAGGTGGGTGATTATATGCGCATCGTGCCGGAAAAAATTATCACAATTGAGCCAGGCACGGAAGTTGCAGGGGGTGCAACGCAGGCCACACATCCAGAGGCCGGCAAAGGCCAGACAAGGAGTGCATGATATGAATTATGGTATACATACACAACGTGTGAATAGCGATGATGTACTGCGTATCCGTTTGGTGCGTGGGCAGGATTATTCCGGTGAGCGTGCGTATTATTTCATCAAGCTGCATAGCTTGAAAACCTCGCAGTTTGACCGGATGATCGAAGACAAAAAGCAATTCGACCTCGCAGATTTCGGCGAAGTGCTGGCCAGTGGCTATGGCGAAGAGATACCGGAATATGTCATGGCAAAAATGCGCCGTGACTATGGCTGGCACTAAGCCGCCAGTGTAACCATCACCGGCGTGTGGTCGGAAGGTTTTTCCAGCGTGCGCAGCTGTTTGTTGATATGGCTGCTCTGCACCTTGTCGGCGGCCTGCGGCGACAGCAGCAGATGATCAATCAGTAATCCATCATCGCGCTCGAAGGCACCGGCGCGGTAATCCCACCAAGAGTAGTTGCTGGTTGCTGGTGGCTGGTGGCTGGTAAGTTTAAAAGCATTATACATCCCTAAATATTCAAGCTTCCGCCATGCTGCGCGCACCTCATCATGCGTGAGTACGCTGCCCTGCCATGCCTTGGGGTCATGCACATCTGCATCGGTTGGGGCGATATTGTAATCACCGCCGATCACCAGCATTTCCTCGTATCCCAGCAATATCTGGCAATGATCTTTGAAACGCTTAAGGAAGCGCAGCTTATACTGGTATTTGTCGGAATCGGTGGTCTGGCCGTTTGGCACATAGACCGATGCCACGCGTATGGCTTTATCATGCACACTTGCAACGGCTTCGATGTATCGCGACTGAGTGTCCGTATCATCGCCGGCAAGGCCTTTCGTGATATCGCTCAGCGGAAATTTGGAAAGAATGGCAACGCCGTTATAGGTTTTTTCACCATGAACGGCGAGGTTGTAGCCGAGATCTTCAAGTTCCATGGCAGGGAAGTTCTCATTGATGCATTTGAGTTCCTGCAGCAGCACAATGTCGGGTTTGTCGGCACGCAGCCAATCCAGCAAATGTGCAAGGCGTGATTTGATGGAGTTTACATTCCAGGTGGCGATGGTGATTAGCCCCGCACTTGTTGCGGGGTCCGGTATTTTAAGCATACCAGACCCCGTCATCCGCTACGCTTCGACGGGGCTTCATACAGAAAAACTATTGCCGCAGCCGCAGCGGGCGGTGGCGTTCGGGTTTTTGATCTCAAAACCTGCGTGGCTTAAATCTTCAGTGAAATCAAGGCTTGAACCTTTGAGGATGCCAAGTGAGACTTCATCGATGATAACTTCTGCACCATCTTTTGTAAGTACGGTGTCATCAGCGGCGGGGGCATTAGCATCCAGCGAGAATTCATACTGGAAGCCAGAGCAACCGCCACCTTTGACGGTGATCCGAAAGCGTGTGTGTTTGCCTTCATCCGCACTGATCTTGTTGATGCGTGCGGCGGCAGAATCAGTAAAAGTGAATAGGTTTTCCATAGCTAAATTATGGGGTAGAATGGTATGAAATTCAAGTATTCAAGCAACTGAACCACTACTTGTACCCTTCGTTAGTGGTTCAGTTGCTTGAATAAGCCTAATAAGTCTTTCTGGCCGGTTCAATACTCTTACATTTGGGCGCATGTAATGAAGCAGGTGTAGCCGCCGTTTGGCTTGTCACCGCGTGGTCCGGTTCCGTGTGCTTCACAGCCAACTGCTACCATGACTTCACCTCGGCCAGTACAAAATGCAGTTCCTCTTTTCTCACAGTCTTTGGTTTGGGCAGGTGTGCATGTCAGCACAGGACGCCCAGGTGGGCCAACTACTATGTGATGCGGCTCAATGCTGCGAGTCGCAGCCTCTTCAGTGCTGGATGTTCCGCCTGTACTTTGCGCAAGTACAGGGTGCGACAGAATTATAATTGCAAGTGCTAAGATATGTTGGCGTTTCAGCATAGTATTGTTCCTTAACAGCATTGTTAATTATCGGTGATCGGTACTGTCCATTTGCATAATGATATCATGTGCTGATTACAGTTTTATGACGATTATCTATATTTTATTTCAAATGATGCTGATTCAACTAATTGATATTTAATAATAAACTATTTGTTGTTATTTTACAGGCTTGCAGCTATTCCTATTCTTCCTATGACCGAATCAAAACATACACTCGCTTCCTATGCCTGCCACCCTGACCAGAGCAGGGGGCGTCTCTATCCGGAAGCGGAAAGTGACACGCGTTCCGCTTTCCAGCGTGACCGTGACCGTATCATCCACTCGGCTGCTTTCCGCCGCCTTGAGTATAAAACACAGGTGTTTGTGAACCATGAAGGCGACCATTACCGCACGCGCCTGACGCACAGCCTGGAAGTATCGCAGCTTGCCCGCTCCACCTGCCGTAAGCTTGGCCTTAACGAAGATCTGGCAGAAGCATTGGCACTGGCGCATGATCTGGGCCATACGCCGTTTGGCCATACCGGTGAAGATGCGCTCAGCGAATCCATGGAGCCATTCGGTGGCTTTGACCATAATGCCCACACCATTCGTATTCTTACTGGCCTTGAACAGCGCTATGCTGAGTTTGACGGCCTGAACCTGACATGGGAAACGCTGGAAGGCGTTGCCAAACATAATGGTCCTGTGCAGAAGGCTGGCCCACGCTCGATCTTCAATTTCTTCAAGGCCTTTACCAGCAATAAAACGGCTTTCAAGCCGACCAGCAAAGAAGAAACCTATGGCGGGCCACCGTCGCAGGGGCAATCGGAAGTCGGTGTGCGTGCCACACGTAAACAAAAAGACGAAGGCGGGCTTGCCGCCTTACAGAATAAAGGAAGCGGCATTCCACGTGCGGTCGCTGAATATAACGAGAAGCATAATCTTGAGCTGGAAACCTATGCCAGCGGTGAGGCACAGGTTGCCTCGCTGTGCGATGATATCGCCTATAACAACCACGATATTGATGATGGCCTGCGTGCCGGGCTATTTACCATCGCCCAGCTGGAAGAGGTGGATGCGGTGGGGCGTATCTTCAATGAAGTACGCCGCAAATACCCGGATATTTCCGAGCCACGGCTTATCCATGAAGCCATCCGCCGCCTGATCAACCGCATGGTGGTGGATCTGTTAACCCAGACACGTTCCAATATTGAGAATTTCAGCGTTGAGACAGTGGATGATATCCGTAATCTGGGCAAGCCGCTGGTTGGATTTTCGCCAGAGATGCTGGAGACCAACCTACGCCTCAAAGAATTCCTGATGAACAACATGTATCGCCACTACAAAGTGAACCGTATGGCGACCAAGGCAAGGCGGGTGGTGAACGAATTATTTAACTATTTCCTGGCCAACCCTGATTGCCTGCCCGATGGCTGGAGAGAGCAGGCGACCGCAGCCAACACTGCCAAAACGGCATTGGCGGTCAGTGATTTTATTGCCGGTATGACCGACCGTTTCGCGCTCGATGAGCATAGCCGTGTGTTTGATGTCCATGCAAGGTCTTGGCTTGGTAAATAATGAATATATTCAAGCAAATAGAGCGAGAACTTCACGTAATAATTGAAGGGCTGAAAAAGCAAAATGCGCTGCCGGAGAACGTAACGGCGGCCAAGGTGGAAGCCTCGCAGCCTAAAGAAGCTTCACATGGCGATGTGGCAACCAATGCCGCCATGGTACTGGCTGCCCAGACCGGTAAAAACCCCCGCGAGATTGCAACGCTGCTGGTCGAAAAAATTAACCAGTTGGATGTGGTGGAATCGGTGCAGGTGGCTGGCCCGGGCTTCATCAATATGACTTTGAAACCATCCGTCTGGCAGTCGGCTATGTTCGATATTGTAAAGCATGGCAGGGCTTACGGTGAATCGGATATCGGCAAAGGCAAAAAGGTCAATGTGGAATATGTATCGGTGAACCCTACGGGGCCGATGCATGTGGGCCATGGCCGCGGCGCGGTATTTGGCGATGCACTGGCGACATTGCTTAAGAAAGCTGGCTACAGCGTTACCAAAGAATATTATATCAACGATGCCGGCGCGCAGGTGGATAAGCTCGCGGATTCTGCATACCTGCGTTACCGCGAGGCAAATGGCGAGGTGATCACTGAAATTCCGGAAGGCCTATATCCGGGTGAATATCTGGTGGCAGTGGGGCAGGCACTGGTCGCCAAGCATGGCAAAAAACTGATGGATGCCCCGCGGCACGAATGGCTGCCACTCGTGCGGGATTATTCCATTGATGCAATGATGGATTTAATACGTGGTGACCTTGCAGCGCTTGGCGTTTCGCATGATGTGTTCACTTCCGAACGCGCCATAACCAAAGCCGGCAAGGTGGATGAAGCACTGAAGGTGCTGGAAGATAAAAAACTGATTTACACCGGCGTGCTGGAACCGCCTAAAGGTAAAGCACCGGAAGATTGGGAGCCGCGCCCGCAAACACTGTTCAAATCCACTGAGTTTGGCGATGATGTTGACAGGGCAATCAAGAAATCCGATGGCAGCTGGACCTATTTTGCACCGGACATTGCCTACCATTTTGACAAATGCCAGCGTGGGTTTGACCTGCTCATTGATATTTTCGGTGCTGATCATGGCGGTTATGTAAAACGTATTAAATCGGCGGTGAATGCGCTAACCGGCGGCAAGGTGGCTGTTGAAGTGAAACTCATGCAGATGATCAAGCTGCTGCGCGGCGGTGCACCTGCCAAAATGTCCAAGCGCGCCGGTAATTTCGTGATACTGCGTGATGTGATCGATGAGGTGGGCAAAGGCGTGTTCCGCTTTATCATGCTCACCCGCAAGAATGATGCGCCGCTGGATTTCGATTTTGACACGGTGATGCAGCAATCACGCGATAATCCCGTGTTTTATGTTCAATATGCCCATGCGCGTGCCCGTTCGGTCATCCGTAATGCGATCGCTGAAATGCCGGAGGTCGAAGCTCTGGTGAAAAACCCTCCGAAAGACCTGCATACGCTGATAAAGCACCCGGCTGAACTGGCCCTTATCCGCCTGATGTGCGCATGGCCGCGCACGGTGGAATCGGCTTCTGTTGCGCTGGAGCCGCACCGTATTGCCTTTTACCTTCAGGATGTTGCGGCTGGCTTCCATGGCCTGTGGAATTTGGGTAATGACGACTTAGGGCTTCGCTTTATCATAAAACATGATATACAGCTTACGGCTGCACGTGTGATGCTGGCGCAAGCCGTATCAACTGTGATTGCATCCGGTTTACTCGTTCTCGGTGTAGAACCTGTTGAGGAAATGCGGTGATGAGTGATGAAAGCGAAGTCCGTTCAAACGGGAATGAACATGCCTCAGGCCTAACGCGCTGGATTCCGGCAGCGGTGGTGCTGACTGCGGTTGGCGGATTCTTGTCCCTTGCGTGGTATGCGTACAATATTGGTACGCAATCGGTGAATGAAGAATCCATCCTCGTAGTGGAAGCGGATAAATCACCCATGAAAGAAAAACCTGAAGATCCGGGCGGAATGCAGTTCCCCAATCAGGATAAAGTGATCTTTGAAACCATCTCAAGCGATGGCAGCGAACCACCAAAAGTGGAAAGAATACTACCGGCTCCGGAAGAGCCCATGCCAGCAACAAGCAGTGAAACCACAACCTGGGTGAATGATAAGATTGCGCAGGGAAGTGCTGCAGCTGAATCCAGTGAAGTAACTAAAACTGCCGATGGTAATCCGCAAGCGGACAGCAAGGTGGATGTGAAACAGGATTTTGTACGTGAAGCGGCCGTGGATAAAAAACCTGAGACTGCCAAAACAGCAGCGCAGGAAATAGAATCATTCAAACAGGAAAAGAAGCAGGACGTTGCACCGGAAAAGCCAGCTGAAGTGCTGGATAAAGTGGTGAAAGCAGCACCGAAAGCAACCGGGAAGGCCAAGGCGCAGCTTGGTGCTTACGGCTCTGAGAAAGAGGCGAAAGCTGCTTGGTCAGGCGTGCAGAAGAAATTCGCTGATCTCGTGGCAGGCCATGATTACTCAATAGTGAAAGCCGATCTCGGCGCAAAAGGTATTTTTTATCGCCTGCGCGTTACCGGTTTTGCTGATTCCGCAGATGTAAAAAATTTCTGCGGCAAACTTTCTGCAAAGGGGCAGGCGTGCATTCCAGCCGCGCCGTAATATCGTGTCATTAACAGCCGCCATTTACGGATTTGAAGGTAAAACGCTCACAGATGCTGAGAAGCATTTCTTTGCTGAGCAGAATCCGTATGGTTATATTTTGTTCGCGCGTAACTGCGAATCGCCGGACCAACTCAAACGCCTCATCGAATCGCTTTATGCCATTCATAAACGCTCAGTGCTACCCATCCTGATAGATCAGGAAGGTGGGCGCGTGGCGCGCTTAAAGCCGCCGCACTGGCCAGCTTATCCACCGGCAAAAACATTCGCCGATGTTGCCTGCCATGATATGGAAAAAGCCAAAGAAGCAACCTATCTCAATGCGCGCCTCATTGCTTCCGACCTTGCATCTATGAGCATCACGGTAAATTGTGCGCCGCTCGCGGACCTGCCAGTTAAGGGCGCGCATGATATTATTGGCGATCGCGCATTTGGTTGCGAGATACCGCAAGTGGTGGCACTCGCCCGTGCACAGGCCGAAGGGTTGATGGATGGAGGCGTGGTGCCGGTGCTGAAACACATCCCCGGCCATGGCCGCGCCTTTGCTGATAGCCATGAGGAACTCCCCATCGTGCGTGAGCCGCTGGATGTGTTGCGTAAAACGGATTTTGAACCATTTAAACAACTGGCCGATCTGCCGATGGGCATGACCGCGCATGTGCTCTACACCGCCATTGATGATAAAAACCTGGCTACGGTTTCACCCGCTGCCATCCGCCTGATTCGCGAAGATATTGGCTTTAATGGCTTACTTATGTCTGATGATCTTTCCATGAAAGCGATGGAAGGTGATTTCACCAAGCGTGCGCAGGATGTGCTTTCTGCGGGGTGCGATGTGGTGCTCCATTGTAATGGCAAAATGCATGAGATGCAGGCGATTGCAAAAGGCATCAAGCCACTTTCGGGCAAATCACTGGAGCGCGCTGAAAAAGCCATGCAGGTGGCGGGCAAAGCCAAGCAATTCAATGTTGCCTCTGCCCGCAGTGAACTTCAGTCCATGCTCGCGGCGTAATAATTACTGTCATTCCCGCGAAGGCGGGAATCTCATTTAAATCCTCGCGAGTGGTTAGCTGAGATCCCCGCCTGCGCGAGGATGACAAATAAAAAGAATGATGGAAAAAAGGAAATACTATGGACTGGATTATCGACGCATCCGCATGGATAATCCCGGTATTACTTGCCATCACATTACACGAAGCAGCGCATGGCTGGATGGCCAACAAATTTGGCGATGACACGGCGAAGCAATTAGGGCGCATCACAGCAAATCCTTTCAAGCACATTGATAAATATGGCACGATTGTGGTGCCTGGCCTGTTGCTGGTAGCACAGTCTCCATTCTTATTCGGCTATGCCAAACCGGTGCCGGTGAATTTCAACCGGCTGCATCCTGCGCGCGCAGGTATGTTCTGGGTGGCGGTTGCTGGTGTGCTGGTGAATTTGGCACTGGCACTCATCACGGGGCTGCTCCTGCATATCGATATGTGGGTGACGCCGGAAGAAGCCCCTTGGCTGTTCCAGAATTTATACCGTTCATTGCAGATCAATGCTGTGCTCATTGTATTCAACCTCATTCCCATCCTGCCGCTGGATGGGGGCAGGGCGGTCTATGCCTTATTGCCTACTTCATTACAGCGACCATTTAGCAAGCTGGAACGCTTCGGCATCTGGCTGGTGGTGCTGCTTTTCCTGGTGCCTTTGGCCTTTGGCATCACGAATATTGCCGAAATAGCCATTGCTCAGCCGGCTTTCTGGCTGATCGAGCAGGTGCTGTGGATTACAGGGAATATCCAGTAAAAGCTTGTTGTCATACCTGCGAAAGCAGGTATCCTGATGGTTGTAATTATAGGAGAAGTTATGGGTTTAAGTTTTTCACATCTGCTGGTTTTGCTACTCATCATTCTCATCGTATTCGGTGCAGGCAAACTGCCGAAAGTAATGGGTGATCTGGGCAAAGGTGTTCGCTCCATGCGCGATGGCATGAAAGAGGACGATAAGCAGGAAGATAAGAAATAATAAGGCTGTCATTCCCGCGAAGGCGGGAATCTCTGCCTCAACAATGTAATTAGTGGATAAAGGGATTCCTGCCTGCGCAGGAATGACAAATAGCAATGTTCGATCTCTCACTTGGCGAAATAATATTGGTGGTGATGGTGGCTGCCATTTTCATCGGCCCGAAGGAAATGCCGGTGGTGATCCGCGGCATCGCAAAACTTATGAAATCAGTGCGTGCGCTTGCGGGGGAAATCCGCGGCGCGTTCGATGACCTTGCCAAAGAATCCGGTGTTAAAGATGCCGCCGATGAAATAAATAAAAATGTCCGCCTCATTCAGGGCGACGACGGGCAGATGTATGAGAGTTATGACATGCCCGTGAATCTGGCTGCTGATAAGAAAGCAAAAGGTTGAGTTAACGGCCTCTTCCTGTGCTGGCCTCTTTTGCCAGTATGTCCTGCATGACCTTTTCACCTGCTAGAATTGAAGGATATGTACCATTATTCGTCGGTATACCTTCAAAGCATGAGAATAAACACTTTGTACTATCATGACCATGTGCCTCTATGAGTGCCGCCATGATTTGCATGCCGAAAGCAGCTTGTTCCTTGTTTGGGAACATGATGGGCACATACAAACCATCAGATAGTTGTACTCGGGCATCGTAACTACTGTCAGGAAGTATATCTTGTGCGATTCGTAGAAAATGCTCGATCCGGGCTATCGGCAGATTACCATCATCATAGGCAGGCAATGAAAGAGTTGTGGTTTTTTTTCGCCTCATCGTATGTAGCAGATAATTTGCCGAAATCCGCAATGGCAAATTCCCAGTGTTTTTGTTTTATGGTGGCCTGATTAGGGAGGCCGGATACATAGTCAGGAGTGGTAAATAAGAATGCAGAACCCAGTAATGTGGAAACAGCAAAATTCTGACCACTGTTGATATTCTCAATTTTAATCGTGAGGTTGTTTTTTGATGTGCCTACATCTTTTAGTTTGCGCAAAACATCCTGTAATGTTTTGAACACACCAAACGGCTTGGACGGATCATTGCTTACAATGACTTCAGACATTAGGCCCACCTGTGAAAGTTAATGCCTGATTTTACACGGATTCCGGTCACTATGATGTTAAACTTTTCTTACAATTGAAATGGTTGCATTTTTTATTGTTTAAAATCAGATAATAAGCTATGCCCTTGGGCATGAATAATGCAGCCGAACTCCCCAGCCAGCCACTCATAGAACACCTGTTAGAACTCAGGCGGCGGCTGATGGTTGCCGTGCTTTCTTTTATCGCGGCGGTCTGCGTATGTTATGGCTTTGCCGATAATATTTATGCCTTCCTTGTGCACCCGCTTTCCGAAGCATTCCCTGACCCCAGCAGCAGGCGGCTTATATATACGGGCCTTACCGAAGCGTTCATGACGTATCTGCGGCTTGCGCTGTTTGCGGGTTTTTTAGTGTCATTCCCCATCATCGCCGCGCAGCTTTATTTGTTTCTGGCACCCGGGCTTTACAAGCAGGAGCGCAAGGCATTCCTGCCATATCTAATTGCAGCACCTATCATGTTCGCGGTGGGGGCAGCATTCGTGTATTACGGTATCTTCCCGGCAGCGTGGAAATTTTTCCTTGGGTTTGAAACGCCGGATGCTGGCGGCCTGCCCATCCAGCTTGAAGCACGCATGGGCGATTATCTGAGCCTCGTGATGCACCTTATCATTGCCTTTGGCCTTTCTTTCCAACTTCCCGTGGTGCTGGTGCTGCTCGTCAAAAGTGGCTTGATGACGCTGGAAACGCTTAAACGCGGCAGGCGTTATGCTATTGTAATTATTGTAGCAATTGCGGCGGTCATCACCCCGCCGGATGTATTCAGCCAGATTGCGCTTTCCGTGCCGCTTTATATGCTTTATGAAATCTCGATTTTGTTATGTAACAATCGTCATGCTCGGGCTGCGCAAAGCGCAGATCCGGGCATCCATGGATCCCCGGACGATGCTCTCGCATCGCCGAGGATGACGAAGGAGTAATACTATGCACGATATAAAATTTATACGAAGCAACCCCGATGCGTTCGATGCCGCGCTTGCACGCCGTGGCCTGCCTGCGCAATCGAAAGTGATTCTCGCGCTTGATGAGAAAAAACGCGCCCGCCAGACGGAGCTGCAAAATTTGCTGAAGCAGCGCAACGATGTTGCGGCAAGCATCGGCAAAGCCAAATCCAAAGGTGAAGATGTTGCCCCCATCATGGAGCAAGCCGCAAAGCTCAAGGAAACCATTGCGCAAATGGAAGCGCAGCTTGCTGAGCGTGGCGAAGTGGAAGCACTGCTTGAAACCATACCGAACCTGCCCGCCGATGATGTGCCGCAGGGCGCGGACGAACACGGCAACGTGAAAGTGCGCGAGTGGGGCACACCAAAACAATTCGCCTTCACACCGAAAGAGCATTTTGATCTCGGCGAAGCACTTGGCCAGATGGATTTTGAAACCGCTGCCAAACTTTCCGGTGCACGGTTTGTGATATTAAAAGGCGCGCTCGCACGCATGGAGCGCGCACTGGCTTCCTTCTTCCTCGATAGCAATATTGCCGCCGGATACACCGAAGTCGTGCCGCCGTTCATGGTGCGCGATAATGCCATGTATGGCACGGGGCAATTGCCGAAGTTCGGTGAGGATCTGTTCAAAACCACCAATGATTTCTGGCTCATCCCCACCGCCGAAGTGCCGCTGACCAATATGGTTTCAGATTCCATCATTGATGAAGAAAAACTCCCGATGCGCCTGACTGCATACACGCCGTGCTTTCGCTCTGAAGCAGGCAGTGCAGGGAAAGACACGCGCGGGATGATAAGGCAGCACCAGTTTTCCAAAGTGGAGCTCGTCAGCATCGTGCATCCCGAAAAATCAAAGGAAGAACATGAGCGCATGACGCAGCAGGCAGAATCGCTGCTGCAAAAGCTCGGCTTGCCATACCGCACCATGCTGCTTTGCACGGGGGATATGGGCTTTGGCTCAGAAAAAACCTATGACATTGAAGTGTGGCTGCCCGGCCAGAATGCCTTCCGCGAGATTTCCAGCTGCTCCAACTGCGGTGCCTTTCAGGCGCGGCGCATGAAGGCGCGCTTCAAGGGTAAGAACGCTAAAGAAACCCAGTTTGTACATACTCTCAATGGCTCCGGCCTGCCGATTGGAAGAACATTAGTCGCTATCCTTGAGAACTATCAACAGGAAGACGGAAGTATTGTGATTCCAGAAGTGCTGCGTCCCTACATGGGCGGCTTAGAAAAAATCTCTTAATTGTCATTCCCGCGAAAGCGGGAATCCAGACGAAAGAAAAACTAGATTCCCGCTTTCGCGGGAATGACGGAGAAAAAATGAGAATCTTAGTCAGTAACGACGATGGCATCCACGCTCCCGGGCTTGCGGTGCTCACGCGCATTGCGCATACACTTTCCGATGATGTGTGGGTGGTGGCACCCGAGCAGGAACAAAGCGGCGCGGCGCATTCACTGACGCTACATTTGCCTATCCGCGTGCGGAAAATCGAGGAAAAGCGTTACGCTGTTTCCGGCACGCCTACCGATTGTGTGCTGATGGCACTGCGCCACATCATCATGGATAAACCGGTGAATCTTGTGCTTTCCGGCATCAACCGTGGCTCGAACATCGGTGATGACATTACCTATTCCGGCACGGTGGCTGCTGCCATGGAAGGCACCAATCTTGATGTGCCATCCATCGCACTCAGCCAGTCCTGCGAAGATGGCGGCAATGTGCGCTGGCATACGGCGGAACATCACGCCGCACCCGTCATCAAGCAACTGGTGGCGGCAGGCTGGCCGAAAAATACGCTCATCAACGTCAATTTCCCGGAATGTGAACCAGCTGAAGTTAAAGGCGTGCGCTTCTGCCCGCAGGGCAAGCGGCTGGTGAATGTGGCACTCGCCGAGCGGTTTGACCTGAAAAAACGCCCATACTACTGGCTGGGCGGTGACCGCGACAATCGTTCCGACAAGCCGGGCGTTGACCTTGCGGTGCTGGCGGAGAATTACATCACCATCACCCCGCTGGGTATGGACCTCACCGATTACAAAACGATGGAAGAGCTGCGCGGCAAGTGCCAGTTTGCTTGATTAGTGTCATCCTCGGCCTTGAGCCGAGGATCCATCTTATTTTTAGGATGGATGGTCGGGTCAAGCCCGACCATGACAAAGACGATTAAACGTATCTTAATCATTGCCCTTTACACATTAACCCAAACATTTTGAGGTAGTGTGAGTCCGGCAAAACGCACCAGGGCACCTTTCCATTCCATTCCACGTCCTGAGAAATCAGAGGATGGGATATCCACCACACTCCGGCTCCTGATGAAGCTGCGCACCAGCGGCATTGTGGATACGCATGTGCTGAATGCGTTTGAGTACACACCACGCGAGCTTTTCGTGGAAAATACCTTCATTGAACATGCGTATGATGACACGGCGCTGCCCATTTCCTGCGGCCAGACCATCAGCCAGCCGACCATTGTGGCATGGATGACGAGCGCACTGGAAATTGGCCCCTCCATGCGTGTGCTGGAGATCGGAACCGGTTCCGGCTATCAGGCGGCGATTCTGGCACGGCTGGCGCGGCGCGTATATACCATTGAGCGGCACCGCGAGTTACTGGTCGCTGCTGAAGAACGGTTCAAGGAACTGAAACTCACCAATATTGTGGCCAAAACGGGCGATGGCTCGAAGGGCTGGAAGGAAGCGGCACCGTTTGACCGCATTATTGTGACTGCGGCAGCGGCAGGCGTGCCCGCCATATTGCTGGATCAGCTTGCTCCGGGCGGGGTGATGGTTGTGCCGGTCGGTGGCAATGTGGCCGAGCAGATATTACTGCGCATCCGCAAGGCAGAAGATGGCTCTATTACCACGGAACATCTGATGAATGTGCGTTTTGTGCCCCTCATTGAGGGATAATAATTCATAGATAATTTACGTTCTTTTAACCCATTTTTGATAATCAAGAGGGGTCTAATCAAAATAGTAAGGGGATTTTATGTCGCGGACATCTATTCGCGTCACATTG
Organism: uncultured Rickettsiales bacterium; assembly: GCA_964487265.1. Taxonomy (GTDB): domain Bacteria; phylum Pseudomonadota; class Alphaproteobacteria; order Rickettsiales; family SXRF01; genus CAZAQK01. The sequence continues at coordinate 19,225 of CAZAQK010000016.1, forward strand.
TTGGTGTCACTGCTCGCAAGCACTGCCTGCACGCAGCCGCAAGCGCATGTTGAACTTAAGGGCCAGAATGTCTATGGCCGTAACGGCTCGCAGGAAAATAATTCGCGCTCTTATACGAGCTATTCCAATAATTCCGGCGGCAGTTACCGCCCGTCTGCGCCAGTTTATTCGAGCAACAGTGCGCCAAGCTACGCTAACCAGACGGTTGCCACCGCTCCAACGCAAAAGAGTGCTGCTGTGCAATCCATCGGCGTGTCTGACCTGGCACCGCCTTCGCAAAATGCTGCCCCTGCGCCTGCAGTAAAACAGGCAGCGGCTAAGCCACAGAGCGTCAACCAATGGACCGGCAAATCACGCGAGGCAGAAAAAACCGTTGCCGAACTGGATGAGGTGATCGGTAAATCAGATACGAAAGCAAAGAAAGCAGAGCCAGTACGGCTTATCTCTGATGAGAAAAGCTCGGAGTTCATATGGCCTGTGAATAGCCGCAAGATCGCATCGAGCTTTGGTTCGCAGGGGGCTGGCAAATCCAATGACGGCATCCGTATTGCATCGGCGGATGGTGAGCCCGTATGGGCAGCGGCAGATGGCGAAGTGGTATCCGTGCAGGAGGAATTCTCCGGCTATGGCAATATGGTTATCATCAAACATGCTGGCGACCGCAGCACCACCTATGCACATTTAAGCCAATCCACTGTCGATAAATATGATCGTGTGAAGCAGGGCGATATCATCGGCTATGTCGGCACATCCGGCAGTGTAAAAAAACCGCAGCTGTTCTTTGCCGTTCAGGATGGCAAGAAGGCTGTTGATCCGCGCAAGGTTGTAAGCAGTAGCGTTGCAGGATTATAAACCATGAGACAACTTACATTTGTTGCGGCACTTGTCGCGCTGGCTGGTGTTGCGTATGCTTCGGGTGACCTGCCGGCAAAGAAAATGCTCCTCGACCAGACGGTCACCGGTGAAGAAGGCAAACACGGCGTGACGCTGGTGATCGACTGGCCGGCAGGCTCCGTTGCGCCTGACCATACACACCCGGGTGATGAATATGCCGTGGTGCTCGAAGGTGCCATTGAAGTGACGACCAAAGGGAAGGGCACCAAGATCTATAAAACCGGCGAAGCGTATTTCAACGCCAAGGATGTGGTGCATTCGGCGCGTGCGGCCAATGGTGCACCGGCTAAAACCGTTGCAACGATTGTTGCTGAAAAAGGCAAGCCACTCAGCCAGCCGGTGCGCTAACGTTCCTATCCGTCTTTTATTCAAGGTGTATGACCGGTCATACGGTTGCTTCCTACTCACGAGTTTGGCGCGGAAGCGACACCCGCACACTTTGGCTGTGCGAAACATGCCAGCGGTTTTCATAAAGCCGACGATATGCAGGATGAGGCCCCTGGCTGTCCTTTGCTGCATTAGCTCGCCGTACAGTCAATCGATTGGATGGTCATGATCACACACGTGCGCATGGCACGGAAGGGGTATTTTTATATTTGTCATGCCAGCGAACGCTGGCATCCAGCGGATGTGCCTGTGGTTTGTAAGACAGGCTGGATACCACATCGCTCGGTTTTTCATCTGCTCACGATGTTCGCAGGAAAAACCGGCGTCTGGTATGACAAAATACTGGCGGGGATGACGAGTGTTAAGCGATGCGTTTGCCTTGTTTACCGGCAAGATCCTGTATGAATTGCCATGCCACGCGGCCAGAGCGTGCACCACGCGCTGATGCCCAGAGGAATGCCTGTTGTTTCAGGTCTTCCGGCGGCATGGAGATGCCATAATGCTTGGCGTAAATTTCCACAATATCGAGATACGTTTCCAGTGTGCAGGCATGGAAACCAAGCCACAGGCCGAATCGG
>CAZAQK010000017.1:0-19727 GCA_964487265.1 uncultured Rickettsiales bacterium
AGGTGAATAGCAGCAAGCGTCGTCACCGTGCCGGAAGTCGAAAGCAGTTGCACACCACCGCTTGTCACCGCTTCGCTGATAGCGTTGCGCTCATCGAAGGGCTGCATTTTTTCACTGAGCAGTGACACCATGTCGGAAAAAACCATATCGGCAAAATTAGAACCACCGAACGTATCCGACAAATTCATCACGCCATAGCCAATCGAGAGCCAGTCCAGTATGCGGTGCTTACCGTCGCTGCCAACATCCACCCACATCAGCTCTGTACTGCCGCCACCAATATCAAATACCAGCGCGCGCGATACATTGCCTTCCAGCAGCGACGCACAGCCAAGAAAAGCAAGCCGTGCTTCTTCTTCGCTGGAAATAATATCGATATGCAACCCCAGCTCATGCCGTACACGCTCAATAAACGCAGCACCGTTGGTTGCGCGTCGGCACGCCTCGGTTGCGACAAAACGGTTACGGCCAATTTTATAACGGCTGAGTTTTTTCTGGCAGGCACGCAGCGCGGCAAGCGTACGTTCCATGGCTTCTTCGGAAAGCTGGCCGGACTGGTTGACGCCCTCGCCCAACCGCACGATACGTGAAAAACTATCCAGAACCCTGAAACCCGATGCACCCTGCGACCCATCCGCCGCCGCAACGAGCAGGCGGCAGTTGTTCGTGCCAAGATCCAGCGCGGCATACACGCTGTCTTCCACATGTGCGGCCCTGTGCACGCCACCATGCACGTCGCGATCGCTACGCGGCATATCAACTCTCAGTGCAGCCCTTTGCGGGCGCAATTTCTTCAGGTTAAACCAATGCGGTGCAGTTTAGAGGGGAATCAACGCAAATACAAGCCTTTAGAGCTTTGGCGTCATGCGGGTTGGCATCTGGTCGCGGTGTACATACGCATTCAGCAGCAGCCCTACTCCCAGCATAGTAGAAAGCATGATACTGCCACCATAGGACATAAGCGGCAAGGGCAGCCCCACCACCGGCATCATCCCCATCACCATCCCGCAGTTGATGAGCACGTGCAGGAATATCATGGTCACCACACCGGCGGATATCATCGCCCCGAATGTACTGCGCGAGCGCGATGCCACCAGCATGCCCATAGCCAGCAGCGCACCATACAGCAAAAGCACAAAAAAGCTGCCCATGAAGCCAAATTCTTCCGCCAGCATGGTGAAGATAAAATCAGTATGTTTCTCTGGCAGGAAATTCAGCTGGTTCTGCGAGCCCTGCAGGAAGCCTTTGCCGAACAAGCCGCCGGAACCAATAGCGATCATCGATTGCAGGATGTTGTATCCCGCCCCAAGTGGATCCTGCGCCGGATCAAGGAATGTCAGCACACGCCGCTTCTGATAATCATGCAGGAACTGCCAGGCAATGGGTGCAGATGCAATGGCAATAATGCCCGCGCCAAAAATATACCGCCAGCGCAAACCGGCCAGGAAACATAGTGTAAGCCCAACCATGGCCGTGATGATGGTGGTACCCAGGTTAGGCTGCCGCAAGATTAATATGGCGGGAATGACGATCAGCACCAGCGGTATGATGGCAAAACTCAGCCGCCCGATATCCTCTGAGTGCATGTTGTGAAAATAACGGGCAAGTGCCAGTATCAACGCCAGTTTCATGAACTCGGACGGTTGCAGGTTCATGCCGCCCACACGCAGCCAGCGTTGCGCCCCCATGCCGATATGGCCGATAATGTCCACAGCCACCAGCACCAGCACCCCTAGGAAATACACAATATACGCATAATCCAGCAACAGCCGCATCGGCACCAGTGCCACCGCGATCATCAGGGCAAATGCCAGCACAAACCGCATCATCTGCTGCGAGGCAAACGGGCTGAATTCACCGCCACCCGCCGATATCATCATAATAAACCCAATGCCCGAAAGCAGGCATACACAGCCAACAATCAACCAGTTGATTTCATTCAGGCGGGATATGAGTACCAGAGCTAGCTGTCGCATGAGGGGATACTATTTTCCGTAAAATACTATTCAAATCCATCCCAAATATCAACTAACTATCTGAGATTATTTACTACTTCTTAAACAGCCAGGGCGTAAAATAGTTACGTCCGTATAACAGGTGGAAGCACCATGCACACCCTGAACCGCATAAGAAGTAACTGTTCCGATAATAGAGGCGTAACCTCCATTGAGTTCGCTTTTATTGCGCCTGTTGTTGTGCTGATGGTCATGGGCGTCATTGAATTTTCGCTGATACTTTTTACCACTGCTGTTATGGAAAGCGCCACCAGCCACACGGCAAGGCTCGGCAAAACCGGATATACAGAAGGAGGCAGCAGCCGTTCCGATCAGATTGTTGCCAATATCAAATCACTGACAGCTGGGCTGCTGGACCCAGACAATATTGATATTCAGGCCAAGGTGTATGACGGATTTGATGACGTCGGCGATCCTGAGCCATTTGTAGATACCAACAACAACCTGCAATATGATGACGGCGAACCATTCTCTGACATTAATGGCAATTTAGAATATGATGAAGACATGGGGGCCGCCGGTTTTGGCGATGCCAATGATATCGTTGTATACACCGTTTCCTACCCATGGCCTATCAACACGCCCATCATGAGCAGCATTATTGGCGAATTTTATAACATTACTGTTCGTACCGTCGTAAAGAACGAACCATACAATATTCTGGAGTTATAACATGATACGCTGCTCAACACGTTTATGGAAACATCAGGGAGGTATCGCCGCCGTCGAGTTCGCGCTCGTTGCTCCGATATTGATGCTGCTGTTCATGGGTGCGGTGGAAATTACGCGCTATGTGATTATTGCGCAGAAAACGGAAAAAGCAGCCCTCAGCATGTCCGACATTGTGGCACAATCAGAAGATGTATCCTCCGACGATCTCGATACACTGATACTTGCCGTTGGTGAAATCATGAAGCCGCTGGAGTTCGGCAGTTTAGGTTATGTTATCGTATCGTCGGTAAGCCGTGTGGGTAGTGAGCCGGCTGAAGTAAACTGGCAATATACCGGCGGTGGCACTTGGACGCACAGCAGCCAGATAGGATTTCAAGGCAGCAGTGCCACACTGCCTGCAGGATTCGAACTTGATCCCAATGAAGGCGTCATTGTCGCTGAAGTATATTACAGTTTTTCTCCACTACTCATTCCCTCAATTTTGCCGCCAAGCACTATTTACAGGGTAGGAGTATTCAAACCACGCCTCGGCGAATTAACCAGCCTGGGTGCTTAAGGAAAGGAGCGTTTTATGAAACGTCTCTTGAAAATGCAACAACGCCGCCCATTATTCAGCAGCTTTCTGCAAGCGCGCGAAGGTGCGGTGTTGCCAATCGTCGGCTTTGCCGTTATGGCACTCTTCGGTTCCACCGGTATTGCTATCGATATGAGCCGTGCGCAAATTGTACAGACGCGCCTTTCCAACGCACTTGATGCGGCAGGACTTGCAGCCGGCAGCGTGGCCAACTCCGGCGATATACAGGCAACTGCTGATAAATATTTCGCCGCCAATTTCCCCGCAGGGTATATGGGCAGCACTATTGGCGCAGTTACTATCACACCCAATGCCGATAATAGCGTATTGACACTGGATGTCAGTGGCACGGTCGATACCACCATCATGCAGCTGTTTGGCGTGGAAACGGTTGCCGTATCCGCACACTCGGAAGTAACACGCGCCAGCCGCGGCCTGGAAATTGTCATGGTCCTCGATAACACAGGTTCGATGTCAGGCACGCCACTTACAGAACTCAAAAGTGCCGCCACAACCATGGTCAATATTCTATACGGTGACAATGAAACCACCGACAATCTGTGGATTGGCCTTGTGCCGTTCTCGCAGGCTGTAAATATCGGCACATCGCGTGCCAGCTGGACATCCAATCCCTCCATGCCTTCACCGGGCTGGGGCACTACCAGCTGGGGCGGCTGTGTGGATGCAAGGCAAGCCAGCAACCGTGACGTAACCGATGACCCGCCATCCGTGGCATTATTCCAGAAATATTACTGGGCATGCCACAGCAGCAATAATCCGTGGTACGGTAACAACTCCGGTAAAAACGACTGCGATACCACCGGCGGCGGGTTTGGATACAATAACCCGATTTCGGTCAGCCGTGGCCCTAATAAAAGCTGCCCACAAGCTGTAACCGCAATGACCAAGTATAAGACTACCATTCTGAATGGCATTACTTCGATGCAGGCACGCGGCAATACCCATATCGTCCTTGGAGCAGCCTGGGGATGGCGTATGCTGAGCCCACGCTGGAGAGGCCTGTGGGGCGGGGAAATGGACACGGATAACCTGCCGCTCGATTACAACACGCCACTAATGGATAAAGTATTGCTCATCATGACCGACGGTGAGAACACCATCGACAACAGCAACCGCGGTGCATACGGATATCTAAGCAATGGCTACCTTGGCACTACCAATCAAACCAATGCGGTAAACCAACTCAACACTCGCCTGACGACGGTTTGCAATTCAGCGAAAAACAACGATATAATCGTATATACCATTGCATTTGGTGGGCCGGGCACAACGGTGGAAAACCTGCTAAGAAACTGCGCCAGTAAGCCAGAATATTATTTTGATTCGGAAAATGGCGAGGAATTACAGAGTGCCTTCCAGCAGATCGGTGATTCCCTTGCGAATTTACGCTTAAGTAAGTAGACTCTCCCCCGGCTGACGTATCACCCTGCATACTATCAGGGTGGTACGTCCTCTTTGCGTAATCACCATAGGTATGATCATGCCGCACCATACACGCTCCTCCGCCATATGCTTACCCGTTCTGTGTACAACATTATTTATTTGCAGTGCTGCCTTCGCGGAGGGAGATTCCTTTTTTTCAAAACTGGTGCCAGCAGGTTCACACAAGGAATCCACATCATCCCAGCAAAACTCCATCCATGGCAAAATACGTAGCGGCACGGCATCTGCCGAGGATTACATCACCTTTGCAGGCAATCTCCGCAAATCCGGAAATGCCGATGACGCAGCCGATGTATTGCACAAAGCACAAATAAAATATCCCGACAATACTGAAATACTCAGGCAGCTCGGTATTGCCATGATCGATGCCAACCATGCGATACAAGCCATCGAAGTGTTCGATGTGCTGGCAGCCATAGAACCCAAAAACGCCATGGCGTATAACGGTAAGGCTGTTGCCTTTGATACAGCGGGCAATCACACAGCTGCGTTGGAAATATATGAGAAAGCATTATCGCTGGATCCCAGCTCGGTGCCCATCCGCAACAATATGGCCATGTCGATGATATTGAATAACCAGCTGGAAGACGCCAGGGTCATGCTGGAGGCATTACACAAGGAAGTGCCTGAAATAGCGAAAGTGCGGCACAATCTTGCACTGGTTTATGGCCTGCAGGGCAACAAGGCCAAGGCTATGGAACTGAACCTGCAAACACTTTCACAGAAGCAAGCTGAGGAAAACCTGAAATTTTACCAGCACTATATTACCATGCAAAGCGATGTGAAGCCGGTAGATCTCATGACTTCCGAAGGACTGCCGCTGGATGATCTGTTCAGCGAAACCCCACCACCAGCACCTGAGGTGCAGGAAGAAAAAATTACCAAGGTAGCAGTACCGCCTGCGCCTGTTACAGAAGCAAGCCCCTCAGCAGGTAGCACTGCAATCGAAGATAAGGGTGAAGATGCGGAATCGACCCCGTCCATCACGAAGCTGTTTGGTGATGACGCGGAATATGTATTCCCTACTGGCCGCAAGTAGTAATACGGTGCCAGAGCGTTTTTGCTCTAATTGGAAGTGTTCATAATTTTGACCACCGCCGGGGCGATAATCACAATGAACAAGGTCGGCAGGATGAAGCAGATCATCGGCACCGTCATAATCGCAGGTAAGCGCGCTGCCTTCTGCTCGGCACGCAACATGCGTGCCTGGCGAAACTCCAAAGACAACACACGCAGGGCCTGTGCAATCGGTGTTCCGTATTTCTCCGTCTGGATGAGTACGCTGGTAATACCCCTCACCTCCGGCAGCTGGCATCGCTCAGCAAGGTTCGTGAGTGCCTTGTTCCTATCCGGCAGGAAGCCAATCTCCATAGAGGTCAGTGCAAGCTCTTCTGCCATTTCAGGGTAGGTAAAGGTCAGCTCGCGCGATACACGCTCGAGCGATGCCGTAAGGCTAAGGCCTGCTTCGGCGCAGATGGTCATGAGGTCCAGCACATCCGATAACGCACGCTGTATCTTGAGGTAACGCTTCTTGCGGGCGCGATGCACATACATCCACGGCAGCTTGAAACCCATATAAGCACCAAAGAGCGGCCAGGCATAATTGATAACGCGCCACTTCTCCGCCACATCGTCATTGAGTTTCATGACAATAAGCCCGGCAACGCCAAGTACCATCGGCAATGCCATGACAAAAAACGCCATGATGAACATGGCATCCTTGGAACGGAACCCAGCCTCGATAAGCAGGCTTTCCGCCTTGCCGAGCTGCAGTTTTTTCACCAGCTCGAACTTCATGGCAACCGCACGCATGAAGTTTACAGACGCTTCAGGTTTCTTCTTACGGCGTTTGGCACCTACCAGTTCGCCGCGCAGATCCTGCCTGCGCTCCTGGATATTTTTGATCTTTGCCTGTGTCCTGCCGCGTGGGCCGAAATTACTGTATAGTGCCCAGGCCACAACCATGAAGGTAGCGCAGGCCAGCCCCACGTAAATTTCTTCTACACGCAGCCACGCTGGTAATAACGCCTTTAGACTGAGTGGCTGGTTAGGATACATACGACTTATATCTCGAATTTGGTCATGCGGTTCATCACGAGCATACCGGACAACATCATGGCCGCAGCAACACCGGCAGCGATATTGCCACGGTAATCATTGATAAGCGGCTGCATATACTTGGGCGACAGCACCGCAAGCGCACCAATCACAAGGAATGGTAACGATCCGATAATCATGGCTGATGCTCGCGCTTCCGACGACAAGGCTTTAATCTTCATCTGCATGATAAAACGTCCACGCAGCACTTCCGAAAGGTTGTTTAAGATTTCCGAAAGATTACCGCCGGTTTCACGCTGCAGCACAATACTGGTCGTGAAGAAATTGAATTCTGTCATGTCCAGTTTTCTGGCCATATCATGCAATGCTTTTTCCATTGGCACACCAAGTTTCATGGTGTTAGTAACCGTGCTGAATACAGGGCCAACCGGATCAGCGATCTCTGTAGAAACCACAACCAGCGATTCCGAAACCGGAAGGCCGGAACGCAAGCCTCGAACAATCAGGTCGATGGCATCTGGAAATAACCTGAGGAACGCCTTCTTGCGTTTATTGACGGAAAAACTCAGTGCCTTGAATGGTATCCATACGCCGACCACCAGCCCCGCCACAACAGCAAGTGCAATATTGACCTTAAACACAGCCAGTGCCACGGTAATAGCGATGAAGCCAACAATACGCCTGAAGATAAAACGTTTCGGTGAGATCGTTCTTCCCGCTCGTTCCAGCGTATCGCCAAGGCGTTTGAAATCCGGCAGCGGCTTAAGCAGCCAATAGACCAGCCCTTGCGTCTCTTCGCCTTTGCGCCGCAGGCTCATGTCTCCACCTGTTTTGAGAGTGGAAACTTTGCGATTCCTGATGCGTTCAATGCGTTTGCGATCCTGCTTTCTCTTTGCGCCGCCCAGCACATACCACAAGCCGTAGATGAGCAGTGCTGCTGCAATAAGGCCTCCGACACCTATCAGCAGCAGCTTCATATCACTCCCCTGCTGCCATGGTCATGGCCTCAATTAATGCCTGATCCAGGCCGAAATATGCCGCCTGGTGCGTGAAGTTAGGCCGAATACCGGTTGATCGGAATTCGCCTATCAGCTTGCCGTTCTCATCTTCACCCTTGAATTCAAACAGGAACAGGTCCTGCGTGATAATCACGTCACCTTCCATGCCAACCACTTCCGTTACGTGCGTCACACGGCGGCCACCATCACGCATACGCTGTACCTGAACAATCAGGTTCACCGCGCTGGTTATCTGCGTGCGCAGGGCTTTGGAAGGCAGTGTCGTCACCGCCATACCGATCATGTTCTCAAGACGTGTCAGTGCCTCACGCGGGTTGTTCGCGTGGAGCGTTCCCATCGAGCCATCGTGGCCGGTGTTCATGGCCTGTAGCAGATCAAACGCTTCGCCGCCGCGCACCTCACCCAGGATAATGCGGTCCGGGCGCATACGCAGGGCGTTCTTCACCAGGTCACGCATATTGATCTCACCTTCACCCTCAAGGTTTGCGTGGCGTGTTTCCAGAGGCACCACGTGCGGCTGCTGGAGCTGTAATTCCGCCGCGTCCTCGATGGTCACGATACGCTCACCGTGCGAGATCATACGTGAAATAGCATTAAGCATGGTGGTTTTACCGGAGCCGGTACCGCCGGAAATAATGATATTCAGGCGAATGGCACCGCAGATTTTCAGCAATTTGCACAGCGGCTCAGACAAGCTTTTAGTCTGCAACATACTATCCAGCGTGATTTTCTTCTGCGAGAATTTACGAATGGAGATAGATGTGCCGCGAATGGCGCATGGCTGCGCAATCACGTTCACACGTGAACCATCCGGCAGGCGCGCGTCACAAATGGGGCTTGATTCATCGACGCGGCGACCAACACCGGTTACAATACGTGTTGCAATCGCCATCACATGGTCATTATCGCGGAATTTTACATCAGATAATTCGAGCTTACCCTTACGCTCGATATAGACCTGATACGGGCCATTCACCATGATATCCGTGATCAGATCATCACGAAGTAGCGGCTCAAGCGGACCAAAACCCAGCATGTCATCGACAATCTGGTTGGCAAGTAATTGTTGTTCAGATTGTGAGAGTAGCAGTTTCTGCTCGATGACAATTTCACCTATCAGCTCAATAATCTGGCGTTTCAGCTCGTCCCTGGGCAGGCGCGATGAGGTGGTGATGTCAATCTGCGCCATCAGCAGATCATAGATTTTTTCCTTGGTCAGCGTCAGCTGGTCACGCGCTGCCGGAGCGGCTTTCGACTCCACACTCACATCAGATGGGTTTTCCAGAAGGCTCTCGCCACTTTTCTTCGCAGATGCAGTTGCCTGTGGGCTTGCCTCAGTTTTTTTTGCCTCTGCGCCCAGCTGCGATGCTACAGGTGCAGTAGCCGGAGCATCTGTTGATGCCGGTATTGGTTCTGCAGTCCCTTTGCGTCCAAACATGTATCCTCAATCCTGCCGATGTGTGTACACATCAGTTTTCTTTTTTATCTTTTTTAGACAAGAATCCTGATTTTTTAGCAGCTTTTTCATTTCCTGCTTTGATATCTTTTGCTTCAGGCACAAGCTCGCCCGCCAGTTGGTAAATCGCCTTGACTGCCGGATTGGTCTTGGATTTTACTGCCGGAATTTCAGGCCCGATCGGCATAAATACATCTGGCGCGAAAGGAATGCTGTGCATCACCTTTGCGTTGATGCCTTTTTCAAAATCCGCCAGCACAACCTGGTTCTTGGACGAAAGCCCCACGCGTGAGGCCACCACAGTGGGTGGTCGCATCTTCAAGCCTTCCCGCATCAGATCATGCAGGCGCAGAGCATCGCGCAGAGAGAGCAGCGATAATTCGGTTACAAGCACCACATGATCAGACACGGCAAGGCATTGCTTGCTGAACGTATCGAGGTAACGCGGCACATCCAGCACAATGACATCATAGGCATCTTTAAGTTCTTTGAGCAGTGATTCCGACGCATGGTCATGGATTTTAATATGGTCCTGCAATGACTCTTCTGCACTGAGTATGCTGAGGTGCTTGCTTGGTTTCACCATCACACGCTCAATAAACAAAGAGTCAATTCTATCAGGTTTTTCAAGGGCTTCCCTGAATCCCCGGCTCGGTTCCAGATCCATGGACAGCGCGATCGAACCCTCGCGTGAATCCAGATCAATGAGTGCTACTTTCTTTTTTGACTGTTCAGCAATCACACCAGCCAGGTTGACTGCAAGCGTCGTCGTCCCCACACCGCCACGCGTGCCCATGACACTGATGATTTTTCCGGGCTGCTTTTGTGTGGCAGAAGTTGTTGCAGGTACTTCATTGAGTTTTCCAAGCAGACCGGCTATTGCCTGTTCGGTTAGCGGTTTCAGCATGTAACTGAAAATACCAAGATCCATCAGCCAGCAATAAAAACTGTACTCGTTGATAGTACCCGTTATCGCCACCTTGGTTTTAGGGTCACACACTTCAGCCAGCGCATCAAGTTGTGCCGTCGCATCTTTCGATGAAGTAATTTCAACCAGTAATAACGTGGGGGCAGCGTTTGTTTTGAGATATTCGGCGGCATGAGTGATATTACCCTGCTGAATGGCTGTCTCAGGCCAGCCTTGCGCCTGAGCAAATTGCCTGAGGGTTGCTACATCCTTCTCATCCGATACAAAAGCTAGAAATGACAGATTTGCATTACTCATAATGCCCCATCATCACTGGCCAGAGGAAGATGTCTGGGATCCCGATGCGCCCGCACTGCCTGAGCCTCCTTCTTCACCTGATCCACTTGCCCCGCCGCTGCGGTAATCCTGTATGGCCTTGGTTGCAGACTGCGTATCAGGCGCCGGATCACCCGTGCCCTGCACCAGATCGCGCGGGTCAGCCACCATCAGGCCCAGATTAGTACGCGTAGCACAGCTGATATTGCCGCTATAGCGCATGTTGCTGTAAGCGGTAACCGAACCAGAACGCCAGTCTGGACAGCGCGGCGAAACCACGGCTGCATAAGCGATCTGCACATTTGCTTCACCGAACGGCACATCTTCTGCCGCCACGGTAGTCACAAGCCTTTTGCTGATACCGGTTTTGGTTATGATCCTGCGAATACGTTCATTGCGCGCTTCATTCTTCACCTGTGTTGGATGTACCTGCACTTCAACACTTTCAACCGCCATATCGGATATCTGTGCAACCTGCCCATGTAATGACTGGCGTGACGCCGCATCCATATCATCGCCCTGAAAGCGCAGTGCCTGTGTAATGTAGCGCGTCTCTACTTTATTCTCGATGGGATTCTCTGCGTAGTAATCCTTCGGGTTATGGCCCTGCATATCCCAGTGCGGCACACATGCCGTAAGCATGGTGGCAGCGGTAGTCATGGTTATCAGATACGTTGCTCTCATACATTCCTACTCAAGGATAAACCCACCATCACCATTTAACTTGGGCCGCGATTGGTTTTCATCCATCGGCTCTTGTTCATACAAGCTGCCCATCAGCAGATGTTCGAAATCAGACGGAGCCTGGAAACCATCCAGCGGCGTCTGCATCGCATGGTTTGATACCGGGCGCACAATATATGGCGTAACCAGGATAACCAGTTCGGTCTGGTTGTTCTGGAATCCGGACGAACGGAACAACGTGCCAAGCACCGGCACATCGCCTAGCCCAGGATATTTGTCGACACTGTTACTATGATCATTGCGCAACAAACCTGCCAGCGCAAAGGTCTGGCCGCTTCCCAGTTCAACGGTCGCCTGCGCCCTGCGGGTCAGGATGATCGGATTGTTGATGCTATTGGTCGCCACCGGATTGTCGAAGCTGATAGTGCTGACTTCTGGTGCCACATTAATACTAATCTTATCCTTGGAAAGTACGGTTGGTGTAAAATTCAGGCTCACACCGAATGGGCGGTACGATACGCTGACCTCACCATCCCCCGTGCTGACGGTGATAGGGAATTCACCACCCGCCAGGAAGCTCGCTGCCTTGCCGGACGTTGTGGTCAGGTTAGGCTCCGCCAATACATTGGCGACACCCTCTTCTTCCAGTGCTTCAATAAAACCGCTGATATTGGTGCGGCCGCGGTTCGTCCATGAGCCAAACAATGCTGTATCAGTGCCAGCGCGGTTAAGCACACTGCTTGCCAAGGCTATATCCTGTCCCTGCAACACCTGCAGGGCCATACCGCCTGCGCCAAACAGCGCCTGCATATTGATGCCAAAACGCTTCACATCGGTACGCGCCATTTCTACGATCTTTACTTCCAGTGTCACCTGGTCAGAGCCGCCCGTATTCATCATATTGACCATTTTATCGTCGTCGCCAATGAACGCTGCCGCCACGCTGCGAATATTTTCTGATTCAATAGGCGAGTTGGCATTGCCATCCAGCACAAGCCCGCCGCCAACTGTGTTGAATTCCACATCAGCATCCGGAGCAACCTGTTTGACGATGCGTTGAAGCTTGCTCAAATTATGAGTGACCTCCACCGTTGCATCAAGCACGGTTTCATCTTTATCATTGACAGCATACAGGCTGGTTTCACCAATCTTCTTGCCGCGTACGAAAAGTAATTTGGGCGATACGACCTGCACGTCAGCTGTTTCCGGATCAGCCACCACCACTGATACGATGGGCGCATCGAGCTTTATCATGGAACCTTTGCTCAATTCCACTTTTACCACTTCACTTGCCACAGCAGCCGCAGCAGCCAGCGAGACCGCCAGCAGCGCAACAGACAGTATACGTGATGTGTTTTTAAGCAAACGCATTACCGAACCTCTATATTCTCTACAACGTCACCACGGATAACACGAATGGTCGGCGTCATTGAGCCGCCTTCATTAATCCGCATGTCATCCTGCATATCTTCTTCCAGTGTGCTTTCAATCAGCTCCACTGCATCACCGGTAGGCTCCAGTGCTTCCTTAGGTTCCTCTTTGGCTACATTTGCTGCACTTCTCAGTGCCAGGGAAATTTTGCCAAGCTCACCGGCAACCGCTACTTTCTCCGCCTGCGCCGGGCTTACCTGCACGGTAACCGTCTTGGCAAGAATGGCTTTATTTTCTGGATTATTGAGCTGCTGGTCAACCGCCAGCACACGCACATCTTCAATGAATGTTTCACTGATGATCTGCGCTTCTCCACTGCCCCCAGTATTTTTTACCTTGCGTGTTACGATCAGGTCCACGCGGTCACCGGGTGAAATAAAACCGGCATTGCCCGATGTCGGGTTCACTGCAACGGAAACGGCACGATAGCCCGCTTCCAGCACTGCCGACATAAATCCGCCCTCGCGGGAAGTCATCAGCGCATCGCTTGGGATAGGCTCACCAGCACGCAACTGCCTGCGCACCACGGCACCATTGAACGTACCAATCTGGGTTGTGCTCTCGCGCACATGATCTTCTTTGATCATATTGGGAGGCACATCAGACCAGTCAATATCCTGCTGCACCTGCACAAATGTGCCGGGCGAAAGGTTCCGGCGCGCAACCAGCACACGGTTACTTACGGATTCTTTTTCCACGATGGCTACTTCGCGCGAGCCCACTACACTATTGTAGATGGAGATGGCTCCAAATGCGACGACGACACCTGCCACGGATAAAATTATCAGTTTGCCTTTTGATTCCATAACTATTCTATATACGCAAAATTCACCCAGATGATAACGTTTTTATACTTAACAAAGCGTTAAGTGTTGTGGCAGAAAAACCGCAGTTTCTCAGGGTGTTATTAATGATAATTGTAAATAAAATTTAACTAAGATTCGTCACAATATATCAAACATGATTCTATCCAAAAGCAATATCGCAAGATATGGGTAGACGTGCTACACTGAACTAACAACGCCATTAAGAATTGCTTAAGGAATGCTATGATTCGTCAATACGAGCTGGTCGAAAAAGTTAAGACCTACGATCCAGACGCAGACGAAGATCTGATAAACCGCGCATATGTCTTTGCCATGAAGGCGCATGGCGCACAGAAGCGCGCCTCTGGTGATCCTTACTTCTCACACCCGGTGGAAGTTGCATATAAGCTCACACAATTCAAGCTGGATACGGCTTCCATCGTCACTGCCCTGCTGCATGATACGGTAGAGGATACCAATGTTACGCTCGAGGAGATCGAAACCACCTTCGGCAAGGAGATCAGCACGCTTGTAGATGGCGTCACCAAGCTTTCGCGCCTTGAAGGCAAATCCGAAAACCTGAAGCAGGCGGAAAATTTCCGGAAGCTGCTCATTGCCATGTCGCAGGATCTGCGCGTGCTGCTGGTCAAACTCGCTGATCGTTTGCACAATATGGAAACGCTCGGCCATATCAAGAATCCTGAAAAACGCCAGCGCATCGCCCGCGAAACGGTGGAGATTTATGCCGCCCTCGCCGAGCGCATTGGTATGCGCCACCTGAAAGAAGAATTGCAGGACCTCGCCTTCTCGGAGCTTTATCCCGAAGCACGCGAATCCATTGTAGCACGTCTGAATTTCCTGCGTGAAGAAGGCCAGGCAGAGATCGAAAAAACAGCAGGTGTCATCAAACAAAAACTCACCGATGCCGGACTTGGGCATGCTAAAATAGATGGCCGTGAGAAAAAACCATTTTCCATCTGGAAAAAGATGGAAAGCAAGAACGTAAGCTTTGAGGCTTTGGCCGATATTGTGGCCTTCCGCATCGTCGTCAATAATGTATCAGAATGTTATCACGCACTGGGCGTCATCCACGCGGAGTGGCATACCATCCCTGGCCATTTCAAGGATTACATTTCCACACCCAAATCCAATGGCTACCAGTCGCTGCACACTGCCATCTTGGGCCCAGGCCGCCATCGCATTGAAATACAGATACGCACGCATGAAATGCACGAAATTGCAGAATACGGCCTTGCAGCACACTGGGCATACAAGCAAAGCGCGCAAACCAAAGACGGCAAACAGTTCCGCTGGATACGCGAGCTTCTGGAAATTTTAGAAAAATCAGAAAACCCGGAAGAATTCCTTGAAGACACCAAAATGGAAATGTATGGCGACCAGGTATTCTGCTTCACACCAAAAGGCGACATTCTTGCCTTCCCGCGCGGAGCAACACCTGTCGATTTTGCTTACGCAGTGCATTCCGGCGTGGGTGATACCTGTGTTGGCGCAAAAATAAACGGGCGCATTGTGCCCCTGCGCACACAGCTGAAAAATGGCGATCAGGTAGATATCATCACCAGCAAGACGCAAACCCCCTCGCCCAGCTGGGAACGTTTTGTCGTCACTGGCAAGGCGCGCGCAGAAATACGTAAATTCATCCGCACGCAGCAGCGCAATGAATACGTCAATCTTGGCCGTGCCATCCTCACCAAAACCTTCAAACAGGAAAATGAGGAATTCAACGAAAAGATGCTGGAACCGCATCTGCCGCATTTTGGCAAAAAAGAAGTGGATGACCTGCTCTCCGACATTGGTGAAGGCCTGCTTTCCCGCCAGCAGGTGATGGATGTAGTGCGCGGCGAAAAGAAACCGGTCGGCATACCAAAACAATCCATGCTTTCCAGTCTTTCAAACCCTTTCCGCAAGAAAAAGGCAAATGGTGCTGCGCCCATGCCCATCAAAGGCCTCATGCCTGGCATGGCACTGCATTTTGCCGGTTGCTGCCATCCGATACCGGGTGACCGCATCGTTGGCATCGTCACCACCGGCAAAGGTATTACCATCCACACCATGGACTGCGAAACTCTGGAAAATTATTCCGATGCACCGGAACGCTGGATAGACGTGGCATGGGACAAGGACGCAACCGACATCCGCCACATTGGCCGCCTGCGCGCCCATATCAGCCATGAGCCATCCGCGCTGGCCACTGTCACCAACATCATCGCCAAGGAAAACGGTAATATCAGCAATTTGAAGATCACCAACCGCTCCACCGATTTCTTCGAGATACTGCTCGATATCGAGGTGAATGACATCAAGCACTTGAACAATATTATCGCCGGCCTGCGCTCCAAGGAAGTGGTGCAGATCGTTGAGCGGTACCAGACCTGATGAAGACTGAAATTCGGCATCTGGCATCACTGGATGCCTTGCGAGGCATTGCTTGCTGCCTGGTGCTGTATTTTCATCTCACGATATTCAAACTGATACCGCCGCCAAATTTCCAAGTAGGAGTACTTGGTGTTAACCTGTTTTTTGTTTTAAGCGGCTTCTTGATGGCAGTGCTATACCTGAAGGAAGAAAACAATTTTGCATTCTGGCTCAGATTTTGTATACGCAGATTCTTTCGCATCTACCCGCTATTCGCAGTGATGACGCTTGTCGCATTGCCCCTTCATGCATTTATAGAACGCCCAGATATTTTTATTGGCAGAAAAATGATACCGCCAATGGATATCGCCTACACCTTGAATCAACTATTACTTCAAAAAGGCATGGGACATTTCTGGACGATTATCGTGGAAATGCACTTCTACTTTGCGTTTTGCATTCTGGCATTTGGGATATATCGCCTATCAGCCAGACAGATATGCGCCTTGCTTTTGGTGCTTGCTATAATGACTGGGTGGTTGTTAAAGTTACCTAAATTGCCTAATTTGTGGATTATGCTTCCGGCAAGTAATACCTATGAAATACTGCCGCATTTTTCAACTATATTTCTGACAGGTATCCTCACAGGTTACGTTTACAAGGAGTACCGTAACAGGCTGTCTGCACTCATGCCTCTATGGAATTGCATTTATGTGCTGACTGGCATGTTTCTCATTGCCTGTATTATTCCCTTCACCAATGAATTGATTTACCAGCTAAAAATCAACCATTATATGGGCTGGGAAGCAACTTACTGGGTCGCGCCAATATTGGCACTAACCATATTCTCCTTTAGCATGTCTGATAGCCTGCATCGGAAAAACCCTCTTGGGTCGTTATTCAATTTTCTGGGAATGATCAGTTATAGCCTGTACCTTGTGCATGGCATGATTTTTTCTTTCTTTCCGGATATTGGCTTACCCAATTATCTTATGATTGCAATACTACTAAGCATTAGCCTGGTTGCGGCATGGTGCAGTTACTGCTACATAGAAAAACCAGGCATTGCACTGGGCAAAACTATAATACAGAAATTATAACATTGACCATCGCTTCATGCTTAATCGAAGAACATTTTTTAAGGGAATACTGTCTGTATTAGTACTGGCTGGCTCGATCCCTGCAGTATCCTGGCTGCGAGGCAAACAAGGTACATTGCCAAATATAATATTATTCATCGTTGACGATTTGCGTTATGGTATGTTCAGCCATGCAAATCATCCTGTCTTAAAGACACCAAATATTGATAGGCTTGCACATGACGGAGTCGCATTCCGCAATGCCTTTGTTACAACGCCCATATGTCCAACTAGCCGGGCATCGATCTTAACCGGTAATTACGCACTCAAACATGGCATTTACCAGTTCGGCAAATCACTGCCAACAGGAACCACGACTTATCTGAAACTGCTTAAAGAGCACGGTTACAACATTGGCTATGTGGGGAAATGGGGCGTTGGCAAGTGGCCAAAAGGGTTTTTCAACTACTTAAGCATTACAGACAACCGCAGCTATTCCGAAGGGCTCTTCTGGATAAAACGCAAAGGCAAGCATGTTCACCTCACTGATCTTACAACCGAGAAAGTCGTTCATTTTCTTAAGAAACAGGATGGCAAAAAACCCTTCGCACTAGTTGTTTCATACAATGCTGTGCACCCTCCCTTCACACCATCCAGGCGGCTTTTGGATCTTTACGCCAACGCTGAAGTGCCAGTATATAACAAGGGTGATGATGAGCGCGTGCCTGAGATGGTAAAAACTTCTGTAAACCGTCGGGGATATCAGGAAGTAGCTAAAAGCAGCACATCGTATCAAAAATATATCAGGAAATATTTCTCGCTCATTAAGGGCATTGATGAATCAGTAGGCAATATATTGCGTATACTGGATGAAAAAAAAATATACGATAAAACGGGCATGATATTCACCTCCGACAATGGCTTCATGCTCGGTGACCATGGGCTGTTTGGCAAAGCCGAAATGTATGATGCTTCACTGCGTGTACCTATGCTGGTCAAGCCACCTGCATCACGCACATTAGATAATCCTGATGCAGGCAGGCTGGTATTGAATATCGATGTTCCCGCCACGCTGCTTAGTATGGCAGGTATCCGCCATAACTCCATGGACGGTAGTGATATGTTAAATGCAGATAATAACAGAAAAGGTTTTTACTGCGAGTTTATTCAGAACCGCCCTAGCCTGAATAATTGCGAAGGTTATCGCGACCACCAGTATAAATATATGCGCTATTATAAAGATGACGTATCAGAAGAAAGGCTGTTTAATCTGCAGGCAGACCCCGATGAACTTTTCCCTTTGGACTTGCAGCAAAACGTTGAATTGCTAAATATATATCGACATCTTATGCACCAGGAGAAAGTAAGTCTCAGTACATCCTTATGACAGTTCGCCTCGGAATAAACATCGACCATGTTGCCACGCTGCGCAATGCACGCGGTGGCGATCATCCGTGCCCGGTGCGTGCCGCGCTGGTTGCCATGGAAGCAGGTGCAGATGGCATCACCGCCCATCTGCGTGAAGACCGCCGGCATATACGCGACCACGACATGGAACGCCTGAAGAATGAAGTCCCCCTGCCCCTCAACATGGAAATGGCAACAACGGATGAGATGCTGGCCATCGCGCTCAAGATCGAGCCGCATGCCGTGTGCATCGTGCCGGAAAAGCGTCAGGAAGTAACCACCGAAGGCGGCCTTAACGCGCATGGCATGCGCGCGCAGCTTGCGCCGTTCATTGCCAAACTGCGTGATGCAGGCATCCGTGTTTCCCTCTTTATTGCGCCGGAAAAAATCCAGATCGATACAGCCAAAAGCCTGCAGGCTGACATTGTCGAGCTGCATACCGGCAGCTACGCGGAATTATTTCCCCATCGTAAAATAAAAACCAAGGAATGGCAGAAGCAGATGGCGAATCTTTTTTTCAGTGCCGATTACGCGCATCAATGCGGGTTGGAAGTGCATGCAGGCCACGGCCTTAATTTTGAAAATGTTGCGCCCATAGCTGCCCTCCCTTACATGCGCGAACTCAATATCGGCCATTTCCTGATGGGCGAAGCACTCTTCACCGGCCTAAGCGAAGCAGTGAAAAAAATGCGTGTGGAAATCGCGGCAGGCCTTTCGCTTGCTGACCAGCATTACAACGAACAGGGCAATGCATGATACTGGGCACCGGCATTGACCTCACCGATATCCGCCGCATCGAAGAAGCACTTGCCAATTCAGGCGAAAAATTCGAGCAGCGCGTGTTCACACAGGCCGAACGCGAAAAAGCCCACAGCCGTGCAGGCGGTGGTGCGCAGATGGTCGCATCCACTTACGCCAAACGTTTTGCCGCCAAGGAAGCCTGCATCAAGGCACTGGCCACGCGCAACATCACCTGGCATGACATGGAGATCACTAATGATGCACATGGCGTTCCTCACCTCACGCTGCATAATGATGCAAAAAAACTACTTGAAAGCATCACGCCCAAAGGGCATACCTCCCGCATCTTCCTCACCATGACCGACGCCTACCCGTTTGCGCAGGCGCAGGTCATCATCACCGCCGAGCCTGCATGAGCAAAACCGTTTTAATCACCCGCGCACGCGGCGACGAAGCTGTGCTTACCGATGCGCTGCATGATTTCGGCCTGAATGTCATCCACGAGCCACTCACGGAGATCATATTGCTGCACACGGCGCGTGCAGCACTGGAAAACGCGCTGCATCATGAGCCAGACGGCATACTTATCACCAGCCGGCATGGTGTGCGCGCACTGGCATCGCTCACGCCTTTGCGCGACCTGCCAGTACTCTGCGTAGGAGAGGCAACGCTTGAGACTGCACTTTCACTTGGCTTTCATCG
>CAZAQK010000018.1:0-19168 GCA_964487265.1 uncultured Rickettsiales bacterium
AGGCAAGGGTAATGGTTCTCTGACGGTGGATTATTACGCACTTGCCGTGCTGCTGCTCTATTCCATGTTCGGCAAGCAGCACTTTGCCAGTATGTCAAAAGAATCGCTTATTAATAGAATGTTCGATGAAGGTACCTATTATGCACTCATCAGGAATCGTCCTCATCCTGAACGCTTCGACGATTTACTGCGTGGTATACTGACCAACCATCCCGAAGATCGCTGGAACTGGAAATATATCAAGGCATGGGTGGATGGCCGCCGCATGCACGTTCTGGAGCCACCCGCACCGACAGAGACCACCAGGTCTTTTGAATTTGCAAACCGCACAGCCCGCTCACGCCGCGAGCTTGCGCACCTCTTCTTTGAAAACTGGACCAGCATTCCAGATGCCATCTATAACAATAAAGTGGTGCAATGGACCACCGTAAGCCTGCGTAATAAAACCGTATCAGAAAATCTGACCCGCATTATCAGAACCATTAATGAGCTCGGCGTTAAGAATGAATTGCAATTTAATGAACAGCTCATGCGGATCATTCTGGTTCTGGACCCCGCCGGACCAATACGCATGAACCCGCTTTCCATGTTCCTTGATGGCATTGATACGCTGGCAGCGGATTATTTCCTGAACCGTCAGGAAAAAGAATTTAACCTGCTTGCACGTTTCATCGATATGAACATGGCCAGCTCCTGGATCAATGCGCAAACCCACCAGGAAGGCAGTGAACCTTCGCCGCACGTTATCAACACTAACCAGAAGCTGGATAAGCTCAGGGTTTGCATGCGTAACACCGGGCCAGGCTTCGGCATCGAGCGTATTGTGTATGAACTCAATCCACAGTTACCTTGCCTCAGCCCGATGCTGGAAGGCAGCTACACCGATAATCTGACCGGACTGCTTATGCGGCTCGACAGCATGGCAGCGAACCTTCCCAGGGGCACCGATGCGCTCGATAAACATATTTTTGCCTATCTGGCGGCCAAGCTTAATATCCAGCATGATATTCGCCTGCTGGAGCTGGAATCAATTCCTGCACTTGCCAACAACCGCGATATCGTTGCCCTCAAATTATTATCTACTGCACAATATCGTTGCGGCAATATTCAGTTGCCTGGTCTTGCACATTGGTTAGCAATGCGTATCCTGCCTGCACTTGATGCCATTCGGGGCAATACCATCCGTCACCAGATAAAGAAAGCATTGATGCAGGCTGCAGAAAGCGGCTACACGCAGAATATGGCATCTATTATCATCGATTCCGGCTATTCAACAGCCGATACACGTGGTTTTGCCAATGCCCATACCATGTATCATAATAACATCCGACATATCACTGCACTGAAACAAGGCATCGGCTTTGAGTTAAGCAGCACACGTCTTGCTCTGGTTATTTCACGGGTCTTTGCTTATATCGCTTTGGGAATAACGCTCTTCACTCTTAACGGAGGTTATTGATCATGCAGTCGCAGACAAAAAATAAAATCCATAAAATCATGGTGCCGGTGCTTTTAATGTTCAGCTTTGCTGCTGTCATCCTTTTGCAGATTGGATTCATATTCATCATGCTCGCAATGATTCCAACGCTGATTGCATATTTCATGGACAATAATCCGGGTATGCCGATGTTCAAGACCGTATTGGCGTGCAACCTTGCTGCGATATTGCCGGTGATCGAACCGATGCTGAAAGCCGCTTTCAACATGGAAAATTTTGATGCCGTATCCCTGATGTCCAACCCCATGAACTGGATAATGGTATATGGTGGCGCAACGCTTGGCTGGGCATTGGTTTTCCTCTGCCGCATCATCGCCAGCTTCGTTATGACCATTGTATATGAGTACCGGGTGGCAGCGCTCGAACGTACCCAGAAAAAACTGGTTGAAGAATGGGGCCAGAATATTAAATAACATCTGGTATATGCCGATATACTTTCTTGTTCTCTTATTTTTGATGGCAACGCCAGCAATGGCTGGCGACAGCAGGCCTGCAAAAAAGGTCGTCTGGAGTTATGATGATGACTATACAGGTCAGGAAGAATGGGGGCTGCTCACGCCGGCATTCGCAGCCTGCGAAATCGGCAAGCGCCAATCCCCCGTTAGTATTGGACGCACCGAAACATCATCAACCCCTGCTTCACATAAGTTCAGCTATAAACCAGGCAAGATAGCGGTGCGGAATGCCGGTTATACCGTAAGCCTCCTGCCCTCTCAGAAACAAATATATGAAGAAGATGGTGTGGAATATACCCTCCGCTCCATCCAGTTCCACTCGCCAAGTGAGCATGTGGTCAAAGGCAAGTTTTACGCGCTTGAGATTCAATTCCTGCATGAGAATTCTGAGGGCAGGCAGATCATGGTTGCAGTGTTTGCGGAAACAGGAAAAGCATTGCCGGAGTTTGATCAGGCGCTGGCAGCAATACCCGAAAAACGCGGCACGCAGAATGACGCAATGTTCAATATTGCCCTGCTATTACCCGGTAGCTTTTCGCATTACGCCTATACGGGTTCACTCACCACACCACCCTGCACCGAAGGCATTGAATGGCGTGTGTTGCAAAAACCCATTACGCTTTCAAAAGGCCAGCTCTCACGCCTGACGAAATTTACCCAGCGCAATGCCCGCCTGACGCAACCTTTATATATGCGCACTGTGAAAGAGATTAATTAGCAGCCATTATCCAGCCGCCGCCCAGCATCTGCTCGCCTGCATAGGCAACGCAAGCCTGCCCCGGAGATACTGCTGCTTGTGGCTCTGCCAGTGTAATGCGGGCTTTGCCAGCATCCAGCACCTCTATGGAAGCAGGTGCCCCCGGATGCATGGAACGCAGTTTCACGGTGACTGGGTGGCTGGGTGAGTGGGTGGCTAAATTTTTATCTGAGTTACCCAGCCCCCTAGCCACCAAGCCACTATTTAGCCAGTTGCAATCGCGGATAATGAATGATTTCACCAGCAACGCTTCTTTTGGCCCAACGATGACCTGTTTTTTATCAGCATCCACGCGGATCACATAGAGCGGTTCTTCGGTGCCGCCGATGCCAAGGCCTTTGCGCTGGCCAACGGTGTAATTGATGATGCCTTCATGGTCACCCAGCACCGTGCCATTCATGTGAACGATCTTGCCGCCATCGAGCGCGCCGGGGCGGAGCTTTTCAATCACCTTTGCATACCCACCTGAGGGTACAAAGCAGATATCCTGACTATCGGGTTTATCAGCCACTTCCAGCCCGAAACGTGCCGCCAGTTCACGTGTTTCCGCTTTGCTTTTTAAGTGCCCGAGCGGAAAGCGGAGGAAATCGAGTTGCTCTTGGGTTGTTGCAAACAAGAAATAGCTCTGGTCACGCGAATGGTCAGCAGCGCGGAGCATCTGACCGCGCCCATCCTTTTCCATGCGCTGCACATAATGGCCGGTCGCCATGCAGTCTGCACCTAAATCACGCGCCGTTTGCAGCAGATCCTTGAATTTCACCGACTGATTACACTTCACACAGGGAATGGGTGTTTCACCCGCAAGATAGCTATCAACGAAATCATCCATCACGCTTTGCTTGAAGCGGTTCTCATAATTCAGCACATAATGCGGGATGCCGAGCGTATCCGCCACACGGCGCGCATCCTGTATATCCTGCCCCGCACAACACGCGCCCTTCTTGCCCACCATCTGCCCATGGTCATAGAGCTGCAGTGTGATGCCGATCACCTGATAACCCTGCTCATGCAACAGTGCCGCCACCGCCGAGGAATCCACCCCGCCGGACATGGCAACCACCACTTTCGTGTCAGCTGGTGCTTTATTGATGCCTAATGAATTGATCACAATTAGTCCTTTTTTAAGGGAAAACAGTATATTAAGAGCACACCCCTTTAAGCAAGCAAGTTTTTCATTAAAATCAGGCACCATTTGGGGTATAATGAAGGCACAATGAATAATAAGAAAACCACTGTATATATCCCAAGCCTTCCATCTTTAAGCTCCGATGATTTAAGTCTTTATAGGGAAATCCATGCCGCCCACCTTGATCTGGTGGAAAAGCTCGATGCGGCAGGTTTACGCGTTGGCGACATTGACGGCACCCGGGCTTCGCTACGTTCAATGATGCGCCATGCCGCCCAGTCAGACGCGTTTATTTTTCCACCCATGACCTCTTTGAAAGAGTCGCACCCCAAATTCAAGGCGGAAGCGGCGCAACGTTGGTTCGAGTTTTTTTCGCTGGTGACTGGCGTGCATGTAGGCAACAAAGAAAAATACGGCGCAGATGATAAAGCCAAGCCCTGCGTCATCATGGACCCGGACGGTCAATGGAAACTCGCCACCGAATTACTGGATGATATTAAGGCCAAAGGTATGTTCTCTTCCAGCGTGAGTGATATCGTGCATGTGGTGAATGGCGTTAGCAAATCACTCACCTATCAGGAACGCAACACCAAAGCCGTACAGGAACTCTGTAGCATAATCGCAGCCGGAAAAGGCAAAACGCTCAAGTCCGTGCCCAAGATGTATGACATGGATAAAACCTTCGATGCCTTCCGCGGCACGGAAAGCAGGCATGAATTCGGCGTTGCCATGTTCGGTTCGGCCAGCACAAAAGAAAGATCCTATATCGATGCCACCTATGAACTAAGCAAACGTGTTGGCCAGCGCGGCTGGCGCATGAGCACCGGTGCCGGCAGCGAAGGCTGCATGGGCGCAATGGATAGCGGTTTCATTGCAGGCGGCAAGGAATTCAACCACAACTACCCGGATGCAAAATTCAAACCCGCGCATGTGGGTGCCAGCACACAATCGATACTCCAGATCGAAGGGCCACCTCCCGGCGTCAGCCAGCTCATCATCACACGCAGTATCT
Source organism: uncultured Rickettsiales bacterium (assembly GCA_964487265.1). GTDB lineage: Bacteria > Pseudomonadota > Alphaproteobacteria > Rickettsiales > SXRF01 > CAZAQK01. Next base: position 4,849 of record CAZAQK010000018.1, read on the forward strand.
ATGATCGCATTCACGTGATGCTGAAAGGCAATAAATCACCCGATAAAAACCAGCGCGCCAAGGATGCTACCAAGGTGGTGTATGTGGTACCCGGCGGCACCGGCACACTGCATGAATTTGCGGCCATGATGCAACTGGCACTGCACAGTAAGGACATGGATGAAAAAACCATCGTACTTTACAACGTGCCTAATCATTTGAATCCCAAGGAAGGCTTCTGGGATAAGCTGATAGAAATGGCAAAGAAGCTTGGCTTTGCTGACCATTTTGAAGTGGCAAGCTCACCGGAAGAAGCCATCGCCATTGCCGACCGTGAATACAAAAAATGGCTGGAACGCCACCCGGAATATGCAAGCCTACCACACCCGGTTTTTAATCCGAATGATTCGGATTTAGCGAAATTACGCGCTAAGAGTAACTAAGCAGCACCCTCGCCCTTGCCTTTTACGCGGTCAGCTAACGCCGCGCTCATGAAGGCATCAAGGTCGCCGTCCAGCACGCCTTTGGAATCGCTGGTTTCATAGTCAGTGCGCAGGTCTTTTATCATCTGGTATGGGTGCAGCACGTATGAACGAATCTGGTGACCCCATGAATTATCGGTTTTCTGGGCATTAAGCGCATCGGCTTTTTCCTCACGAATGCGTAGTTCACGCTCATAGAGGCGAGCCTTCAGCATCTGCATCGCTTCCGCACGGTTGGCGTGTTGGCTGCGGCCACTTTGGCATTTCACCACGATGCCTGTGGGCAAATGCGTAAAACGCACAGCGCTTTCTGTTTTATTGACGTGCTGGCCACCCGCGCCACCGGAACGCATGGTATCTACCTGAATATCTTTTTCATCCACCACAATTTCGATTTTATCGTCAATCACCGGATACACCCACACCGATGAAAAGCTGGTGTGGCGACGCGCATTGGAATCAAACGGTGAAATACGCACAAGGCGGTGCACACCGGATTCCGTCTTCGCCCAGCCATAGGCATTATGCCCTGTAACTTTTAGCGTGGCAGATTTTATGCCCGCTTCTTCCCCGCGGTTCTCATCGATCAATTCGGTTTTATAGCCGCGCTTGCCCGCCCAGCGTATATACATGCGCATAAGCATTTCCGACCAGTCCTGCGACTCGGTGCCGCCCGCACCGGAATTGATCTCAATGAAGCAATCATTGGCATCCGCTTCGCCGGAAAGCAGGCTTTCTATTTCCAGCTTGTTTAATTTTGCCGCCACATCCTGAAGTGCAGCTTCTGCTTCAGATAACATGGTGTCATCTTTTTCGGCTTCAGCAAGTTCGGCAAGTTCTATGTTATCGCGGAATTCCTGATCCAGCTTTTCATAGCCTGTTATCAACTGGTCAAGATGGTTGCGCTCACGCAGCAGCGTTTGTGCTTTTGCGCTATCGTTCCAGAGGGTGGGATCTTCGGTGAGGGTGTCTAATTCCTCGCGGCGGCGCAGGGCATTATCCCAGTCAAAGATACCTCCTCAGGAGGTCCTGTGACTGCTTGATCTTGCGGGATAGTGCTTCGATTTCTGCTTTCATGCAGGCATTTAAAATACGAATACCCAGACTTTGTCAAATAGGTATTTTACAAAGCCTTTGAAGTTAGCCACTTTTTATGCCCTTCCATGCTCTTGGCTTAATCTCATTTTAACTAATATTTATTATAATTATAGGCTCGAGATATCGTTATTTACCGATGTTTGTACAGGCGATGCAGCACAGGTTTCGTAGTAAGAAAAGCGGCTTTTCATTGATGCAGACCAGCATTGCACTCGGTGCGGCTGGTATCGTTCTGGCCTCCGTGATGCCCGGCAGCGGAACGAATGATGATGCTGCAAAACTCGCTGTAACCAAACAGCGCCTTGAAGCCATCCAGGAAGCCACCAAAAAATTCATGGCCACCAATTACCGCAGGCCTTGCCCGGGAAATGGTACAGTTGCCACCAGCAACGCCAGCTTTGGTACCGAAACCACCACGCCAGGCACATGCACCGGCGCGAATTTTGGCCCGGCAACCAGTGCATACACAGGCCTGATAACGTCTTATCCGGTTGGCGGCATAGTGCCCGTGCGCGCATTGGGCTTACCCGATGAATACGCACTGGATGGTTATGGCAGGCGTTTCACCTATATCGTAGACAGGCAGGCCACTTCAACTAATGGCTGCCGATATATGCAAAGCACCGGCACAAGAGGCATGGTCAAAATTAAAGCTGCCAGCACGGATGTCTACAATAAAGATCTGGTGATGGCCGCCATCATATCGCACGGCAAAGATGGCCATGGTGCTTTCCCGGCCAACGGCAGTACTGTTGCCAACCGTATCAATACCTACACAACGGATACTAATACTTTGGCAAATGCTTTTGTAAACTCAAGTTTCACTTATGTTGCGGCACCTCCCGCTAGTGCTACCTTTACAGGCCTCGTCGTGCAGCGCGAGGCAAGCAGCACATACGATGATTTAACCTATTACGATGAGGCAACCAAGAACACCTGCTGCATTGGAATGCGCTGTAGCCAGGGCTTCCGGATTGATGGCCAGTCCACCGATTCCTTACTTGATGTTAATGGCCGCATTACCTACGCGTCTGGCGATATTGACGGCAACGGCACTAAAGACCTTGTGATCTCTAATCATGATGCCAGCGATTCAAGCCAGACAGTCTCCATCATTTATAACACTACAGGCAGCATATCTGATGTGCCAGCCATATGGACAGTTCCCCCCGCATCATTTTCGCCTCGTCCTGATGGCAGCACCGTCTGGAGCATTTCAAAGGATGAGGATATTGATTATTTCGGTTATACTTTAGCAGTGGGTGATATAACCGGCGATGGACATGACGACATATTTATTGCCGGCTCAGGCAGAGCCTTCATCTTCCATACACCTCCGATAGACACCACTGGTTCCTCAACCATAGGCGTTGCTGAGATGATTGCAAATGGCTGGGTAGAAGGGGTAGATATCAACCATCCCGGTGTCGGGAAACCGGGTGCCGCAGTCATTGCTGATATCGATGCGGATGGATATAAGGACGTTATCTTTTCAACAGAGCAGCTACCCAGCGCGTCAGGCGTGAATGCCGGTCCCGATATAGCCGTCATATGGGGACGTGATCAGCGTGACTTCTCAAAGACCATCGACATGAGCGACCCTTCTAGCGTTTCTGCAGATGATGGCCTGTATTTATATAGCGGCGCGGCTTATCCATTCAACGCATTGAACCATACGATAGCAACCGGTAATATAAATGGCGACAGCTATACGGATATAGTATTCGGCGGCCCCGCTTTTATATTCCCGGTCGGTGCCGTGTTTTCGGTTTTTGGACGCGATAGAGGCTCATGGGGATCACCCCACGATATAGATGCCGATATAACCGGTGGCACAAACGGATTAGCTATTTATGACGATTCCGGTGGATTTTATCTGGGCTATACCGTAGCGGTGGCCGACATAAACAAAGATGGATATGATGACATCATTAGCCCATCCAACCTCTATATCATGGCATTTAATGGAAAAAGCACTGCCTGGACTTCGCCAGTTGGGACAGCAACTGGATCAATAAATTATGCTGTCGATATCTTTAGCAACAAACCTGCCGCCGCTACGATCGATAATTTTGACAATGTGCTGAGTTCCGGCGATGTTAATAATGACGGCAGGCCGGATATCATCCTCAGCAGTCCATCTGCCTATATGTCAAACGCCGCCAATGCCGGCATGACCTATGTGCTGTTTAACCCAACCACTTCCATGGGACATGCCACAACAGGTTTTTCTGGCATCTTCCAGATGTTCACTGCCGCCAATAATGGCTATGGCAATTTCAACGGCACAAAAGGATTTGTTATAGAGGGATACGCCGGCGACCGTGCCCATGCAGCAAAACTGGTAGATATAAATGGTGATAAAAAGCTGGATATCATCATCGCCGCCCCTGGATATGATGACGACGGCGATTATAGCTCATTATATGTAGTGTATGGCCGCACCAATACTGACTGGCGCACCCGTTATACATCATCTTCGGCTACTCCGCCCAACTGGCCTAAGATTGACCTCACCGATATGAATCAGTAAAGACTGCCCGTACCCACAACCGGCGGCGCGGTTTCACTTGGAGGCACAACCGGCAATGCTGGCTGGGTAACAGACGGCGCAGTCCATGGATTGCCTGGGTTGGTTTCTGCGGTATCAGGCTGCTGACTGGCATTGCCATCATTCTGCAAAATGTCTCCCAGATTACGCGAGCCACTTACACCCGGCACATAGAGTCCTTTGCCTGTAACAAATCCTTCCAGAACCGTTTTGGTGCCCTGTGGTTCCATACCTGTCAGCGGCTGGCCTGTTGCCAGATCCACTTTGATGAACTGAATACCAGGCGGTACACGGAACGGAATGTTCGGCCTGTCTTTCAGTGCATCACGCATGAAATCAATAAAAGCAGGCAGCGCAACCGATGCGCCTGTTTCTTTTGCACCCATGGTGCGCGGTGAATCATATCCCACATATACACCCGCCACCAGATCCGGTGAAAACCCGATAAACCATGTATCCTTGCTGTCGTTCGTCGTTCCTGTTTTACCCCCCACAACCTTGCCCAGTTCACGCGCGCGGGCACCTGTGCCACGTATGGTAGCACCTTCAAGAATTGAAACGATCTGATAGGCAACACGCTCATCCACCATCTGGTCGCGTATATCAGCAGGTAGCGGCGGCAGGCTATCGCGTTTTACGTCACTGAGCTCAGCTATTTCACATTTTACACACGCCCGCGTATCACGCCGGAAAATGGTTTTACCGTGCCTGTCATCAATACGTTCAATCAGCGAAGGGCTGATATGCTTGCCGCCATTCACCAGCATACCGTAGGCATTGGCGAGTTTCAGCAGCGTGGTTTCTGCCGACCCCAGGACGATGGAAAAATTACGCGCCGGATTGTCATAAACACCAAAACGTTTGCCCACCTCGAGTACCTTATCGATACCGATCATCTGTGCGATACGCACTGTCACCGTGTTGCGCGATTTTTCCAGTGCAACGCGCATGGTTATATCGCCTAAATAATCATCGCCATAGTTCTGCGGCTTCCATTTATCCTGCCCAACGCCCTGCTCCATTTCCACCGGCCCATCGTGAACCATTGTGGAAGGCGTAAAGCCATTTTCCAGACCCGCCAGATACACAAACGGCTTAAATGCAGAACCTGGCTGGCGTTTAGCCTGCGTGACACGGTTGAATTCGGTTCCTCCATAGGCATAACCGCCAGACATGGCAAGCACACGTCCCGTATGTGGATCAATCGCAACAAAACCTCCATTGACCTCCGGCACCTGCTGAAGATCCCATGCTGTTTTTTGTTCTTGTGCAGAAAGCAATTTCTTTTGTTCTTCATCGATAGTACCTACCAGCACCACATCATTCTTCTTCAGTATATCGGCAGGTTTTTTAACTTCAGGGCCAAGTACACCATCGGAAATAACACGGCGCGTCCATTTCATGAGAGCAAAAGGTATATAGCCCGTAACTCCATCAGCGAATTGCAACTTTGCTTTTTTATCATCAAGATCCATGACAACTGCCAGTTTCTGGCCATCCAGAACCTTGTATCCCTGTTCCTTGTAAATTTTTGCCAATTCATCTTTCCATTTGTCGGCCGCAGTTATTTTGGCAAATGCGCCACGGTAGCCGCGCCTGCGATCATACGATGTAAGGGCAAGGCGCAGCGCATGGTCAGCCGCTTTCTGCAAAGCCGGATCAACAGTGGTCTTTACGACCAGCCCACCCTTATACAGCACATCTTCGCCATATAGACCTGCCAGCTGGCGGCGTACTTCTTCAGCAAAGAAATCCGCCTGCACAACATGCATCGGATCACGCGTTTGAAGTGTAATGGGTGTTTTCTTTGCAACGTCCGCTTCTTCTGTTGTGACAAATCCCGCATCCTGCATACGGTCTATCACCCAGTTGCGGCGTTCCAGCACCAGCGCATAATTTTTTTTGGGATTGTATGTATTCGGTGCTTTTGGCTGGGTAGCAAGCAATGCCGCTTCTTCCAGCGTGAGTTCATCCAGCGATTTGTTGAAATAATTCTGAGCGGCGGCGGCCACGCCGTATGAGCTAAGCCCCAGATAAATCTGGTTTAGGTAAAGTTCCAGAATTTTATCCTTGCTGAAGACCGAGCTGATGCGCACCGCCAGTATGGCTTCCTTGATCTTACGCTCGATTGATTTTTCGTTGGAAAGCAGGAAATTCTTCACCACCTGCTGGGTAATGGTAGAACCACCCACCAGCGATTTGCCTTTACCGTAATTGATGATGTTGTCACGCACAGCGCGCGCAAGACCGGTGAAATCGATGCCGGTGTGTGTGTAGAAATTCTTATCTTCCGCCGCAAGGAAAGCATTGATCACAAGTTTGGGAACAGCCTTAAGCGGCACGAATACGCGCTTTTCGGTGGCATATTCCGTAAGTAACCTGCCATCTGCGGCATAGAGCCGGGTGACATTCGGTGGCTCATATTTGGCGAGCTGCGAATAATCCGGCAGGTCTTTGCTGTAATGGCTGAATATTGCAAATGCAGCAACCGCACCAATGATGAGTGCCGTCAGCCCCAGCGAAAAGAGCCAGCTTAATATACTCACAATGCCGCGCGTAAAGCGGTTCACGGAACGTCCATCTCCTTCCTGAAAGCAAAATAGGCATCGATCCCCGCTGCAATGCCGCTGATCATTTTGTCGCGGTATGCCTTGGACTTCAACTGCTTTTCCTCATTAGGGTTGGAAAGAAAACCTGTTTCCACCAGCACGGAAGGAATATCCGGTGCCTTAAGCACCGCAAAACCTGCAAACCGGTGCGTGTTGTGCAGAAGCGGCACATTTTTCTTTCTGACATTCTCTACGATCATATCAGCAAGCGTCGATGACATGTTATTGGTTTCGCGTTGTGCCAGCGATATAAGGATATCCGCCACATCTTCCCGCTCGCCGGAAAGGTCAATACCATCAATCACATCGGCTTTATTTTCACGGTCGGCTAGTGCTGCCGCCTCTTCATCGGATGCCTTTTCAGAAAGCGTATAGATGGAAAGCCCTTTTGCCGTACGCTCCGGTGCGGAATCGGCATGGATGGAAATAAAAATATCACCTTTATGTTTACGCGCATGCGCCACTCGCCCACGCAGGCTTATGAAATGGTCGCCCTCGCGTGTCAGCACTACCTTATATTTCCCTGACTTTATAAGATGCTTCTGGAGTGCTAAAGCATATTGCAGTACGACATCCTTCTCGCGCGATTTATAACGGCCAATCGTTCCCGGGTCCTGACCGCCATGCCCGGCATCAATGATCACAACGGGTTTTGATTTACGGGCAGGTGTATCTTTCTTCGTTTCAAACGGCTGTTTGGATTTGGCAGAAGAGCCCGCAGCGATCGCAACAACCAGCGTATCTGGCCTTTCAACGTCCTTGCTTACTACACTGAAACCGCGTGCCATCTCAAAGACGATGCGTGTGGTTTGTGGATCGAACTGGCCAGAACGGACAGTTTTGATAAGCCCCCCATTGTATCCGGCAGGCAACACTGGTTTTTTTACCGTTGCACTGCTTGGAACATCCACCACCAGCCGGTTGGGATTTTCCAGGGTGAAAACCTTATGGCCAGCTACCCCTGCCCCCTCCAGTGTAATGCTCTCTTTACCGCCACTCGTTTCAATGTCGAGCGCGACGGCAGCAACTGGTGCCAACAACGTGACGAATACAAGCCAGAGCGCTATTTTATTTATATAATTCAATATATTAATTATCATAGACCATTATTTATGACCACATGCAGACTAGCTGTAGCGAAAAATCACCAACTTCGCCACAAGCTTATAAAGATGATTGTATAATCCATTTTTAGACACTATAGTGTGTAGTGTAAAAGCATGGCCTGCGAGGTGCGGGTTGTGCATTTGAAATTTATGGCGTTTTCCCCTCCCTAACACACAGCAGGACGGGAAATGCCTTGAATAAGGATTTTGAATTAACCTGCCTCACGGTTAGGTTTTGCGATTTTGGTATGAATATTTCTGGTTGGTATCCTACATTTGTGTTGCTTCCCTCGGGCCTCTTGCCCGATCTGGGGTCGCGCCTGCGCGCCGGCACAGTGCCCGTGACAACCGAATCCATACCTGTCGGCTAAGACTTTCCCCTGAGGCGACAACAAGGAGTCGCCATCATGGCAAAAAGAATGTTGATTGATGCGTTGCACGCCGCTGAAACACGCGTGGTAATCGCAGACGACAGGCAGATCATTGATTTTGATTTTATTTCATCTGCCAAAAAACAGCTCAAAGGCAATATCTTCCTGGCTAAAGTAACCCGTGTGGAGCCATCACTTCAGGCGGCTTTCATTGAATATGGTGGAAACAAGCAGGGCTTCCTGCCATTCTCGGAAATCCACCCTGACTATTACCAGATACCGGCTTCTGACCGCGAACGCCTGATGAAAGAAGTAGAAGCCGAAGCTGATCAGGCCGATACGCAAGATAATAGCGAATCGCAATCCGCTGAACAGCAGCCAGCAGAGGAAGCCTCGTCGCACATGGATGCACCAGCGATGGATGACGCAAGCACTGCTTTGCCGGATTTCCAGGCTATTCCGGTTTCAAACGATGAAGAACCGTCTGAAGAAGCTCCACATACAGACTATGCCCATGAAGCAAGCAACGACATTTCCGTCAGCATGCCGCTGGAAGAAATTCCGGCCGAAGTGGCTGTTGATGCCTCGAAGCATCAGCCGGAAGCAGGCGCACCGCAGGATACCGAAGCATCCGTTGATGCATCTCAACCTGCCGCTGAAGGTACAGAAGCCGCAGCCGATGTGGAAACGCTGCCAAGCGAAGAAGAAGAGATCCGCTCCAAGCCCAAGCGCAATTTCATGCGCCGCTATAAGATACAGGAAGTCATTCGCCGTGGCCAGATCGTGCTGGTGCAGGTCATCAAAGAAGAACGTGGCAATAAAGGTGTTTCACTCACCACTTATCTCTCCCTGCCCGGCCGTTACTGCGTGTTGATGCCAAACTCTCCGAAAGACGGCGGCATCTCCCGCAAGATCGCCAGTGGGGAAGATCGCAAACGCCTGAAAGCTATTTCTACCGAACTCAGATTGGCTAAAGGCATGAGCGTGATCATCCGTACCGCAGGTATGGACCGCACACGTGCCGAGATCAAGCGCGACTATGATTACCTCGTCAAAGTGTGGAACAATGTACGCGATGAGACATTAAAATCCACCGCACCCGCTTTGATTTACGAAGAAAGCGATGTCATCAAGCGCGCCATCCGCGACCAGTACACCAGCGATATGGACGAAGTGGTGGTGGAAGGTGAGAACGGCTATAATGCAGCCCGCGAATTCATGCAGCTACTGCTTCCCAGCCATACGCCAAAAGTGAAACAGCATGATGAGGCCACACCTATATTCTACCATTATAATGTAGAAGACCAGTTGCTCTCCATGCATGACCCTGTGGTGAAGCTGCGTTCCGGCGGATATATCGTTATCAATCCAACCGAAGCCCTCATCTCCATCGACGTGAACTCTGGCCGTTCAACCGGCGAGCGCAATATCGAGGAAACCGCCGCAAAAACCAACCTTGAAGCCGCTGTAGAAGTGGCCCGCCAGCTTCGCCTGCGTGACCTTGCCGGCCTTATCGTGATCGACTTCATCGACATGATGGAATCACGTCATCGCCGCGCGGTGGAAAAAGCCCTCAAGGATGCCCTCAAGATGGATCGCGCCAAGATCCAGCTTGGCCGCATCAGCCCGTTTGGCCTGCTTGAAATGTCTCGCCAGAGGCTGCGCCCATCCATCAGCGAAACCAACATGGTACAGTGCGAACATTGCGTTGGCCGTGGTTATGTGCGCTCCAATGAATCCATGAGCATCCAGATGATCCGTGCCCTTGAAAAAGAAGCAAGCACTGGCAGTTGGAACGGTCTGCGCCTCATATTGCCGCAAGCGGTTGCATTGCACCTGCTCAATAATAAGCGCGACCTGCTGCGCAGCATCGAACAACGCCACAACCTTACCATACAGGTGTTGATTGATGCCGAGATGGCAACCTCCGAATTCAACCTTGAAAAAATGCGCCGCTCGCAATCCGAGCGGAGCCAACAGCCAAGCCGCAACAAACCTGCAAGGCGCGAAGAGCCGCGTGAACCGCTGGAAGTGGATGCTTCCGAAGATGGTTCCATTGAGGAGATTTCTTCAGAATTGCCTGATAATGACAATGCAAGCGATGAGAATACAGAGCGCGGTGATAGCCGCCGTGGTGGACGTAATCGGAGCAGGCGCGGCAGACGTGGTGGTCGCAGGGGGCGCAATGATCACGGTGACCGCAACCGTCCGTCAACTGAAATGGACGCTTCTGAAAGCGTAGTTGAAGCTGGTGCAGAACAGGCTGAAACTTTTGAAAACAATGATGCCAATGGTAACAAAGCCGAAGCAGCAGAAGGTGAAAACCCACGCGGTGGCCGCCGTAACAACCGCCAGCGGGGTGGTCGTGGCCGTCGCAAATGGCGTGATAACCGTGAATCCGGCGAACGATCAGAGCATCATGCGGCTGAAAACAGGCCTGCACCTGATCTGACGCTGGTGGAAAAAGCTCCTGCTCCGCGTCATGCATTGCCAGCCTTTGCAACGGAAGACCGCAGGCCACCTGAACCGCAGCAGCCGGAACGTGTGGCCGCTGTGCATGCCTTGCCGCCCACTCCAAAAGATCCTAATGCACCAAGCAAAAAGGGCTGGTGGCAGAAAATGATCGAGCTGGATGACTAGACGCCTCTTCGCATGGTTTGTATTAGCATGGCTAGTGCCATTACAGGCACTGGCTGTTCCGCTGATACGCGATGCGGAAATTGAGAATACGCTGCGCGCCTATGCAGACCCTGTATTCAGAACGGCAGGGCTAAAGCCCAAAGCCATCCGTATTTTTCTTGTCAATGATGATAGCATCAACGCTTTCGTTGCAGGCGGCGCCAACATGTTCATACATGCCGGCCTTATCCTGGAATCGGATACACCAGCCGTGCTGATAGGCGTGATGGCGCATGAAACCGGCCATATCTCCGGCGGCCATCTGGCGCAGGGCACCGAAAGACTGAAGGATGCACAGATAGGCACCATCTTTACTTATGTGCTCGGCGCGGCCGCTGCCGTTGCCACAAAAAAACCGGAGGCAGCAGCAGCTGTCATCGGCGGAGGCAGCAGCACCGTCGCCCGTTCATTCCTGGCCTATACCCGTGCGAATGAAGAAGCGGCGGATCAGGCAGCACTGCGCTATCTGGATGCGCTGGGCATTTCATCGAGCGGATTGCTGCAGACACTCCTGCTCCTGCAACGCAATGAGCGCTTGCATTCCAACCGGCCCGATCCTTACCTGCTGACCCACCCGCTCAGTGCCAGCCGTATCGAACATGTACGCAATCACATGGAGCATTCGAAAATTCCTGATGGTGCGTATCCCAGCCAGTTCAACATCATGCATAAGCGCATGGTTGCCAAGCTTTTCAGCTTCATGGAATCGCCTGAGCGCACGTTCCAGAAATATCCTGTCTCGGATAAATCCGTACCAGCGCGCATAGCTCATGCTGTTGCTTATTACAAAATGCCGGATCTGCCGCGTTCCATTGAAAAAATGGATTCATTACTGGCCGAATACCCGAACGATGCCTTTTTCCATGAGCTGAAGGGGCAGATATTATTTGAGAATGGCAAAATTGCTGATGCGCTGACATCCTATAAAAAAGCCGCGCAACTCGCCCCATCATCGCCATTGATACTCACGGATTTAGGGAAAGTGGAACTGGCGCAGCCTGGAGATGCGCTGGTTGCCTCTGCCATCCAGCACCTGGAAAAGGCTGCCAGTATGGATAACACCAACTCCCTCACATGGCGGCTGCTGGCCACTGCTTATGGCAAAAAAGGGAATCTGGGCATGTCCTATCTCGCCCTCGCTGAAGAAGCGATGCTTGCAGACGATGCCAACGCGGCAATAAGGCAGGCAGATCTTGCGCTGAGCACTCTGCAGAATGGAACGCCTTCACACCTTCGTGCGCAGGATGTTAAGGCACGTGCGCTTGAAATTAAGTTAAAAAGAGATAAAGATTCATCGCCACTCTAGCCCGAAAATCACCTATACTTGATTACTGAAACACGCTAGACTTTCTGCCTCTAACCATCAGGAGGACTCATGACTGTTTCAAGGTTTACTACAATTGCCATTTCTGCCATCGCGCTGCCGTTTGCCGCATTTGCGCAAACAGCAACTGCGCCTGCCATTCCGGCACCTGCGCCAGCTGCAGCACCTGCTGCTGCCAATGCACCGGTAACCCGTCAGGATATCCCTGCACTTGTCAAAGAAGCCCTGATGAATGATCCGGAAATGATCATGCAGGCTGTGCAGAAACTGCGTGAAAAGCAGCAGGCAGAAGCAGAAAAGAAAACAGCCAATGCTATCGCCACCAACAAGGCGGGCCTGTTTAATGATGCCGATTCGCCTTCAGTTGGTGATGAAAAAACCGCTGATATCACGATTGTAGAGTTTTTTGATTATCACTGCGGTTATTGCAAACACATGCTGCCAACCATCACTCAGCTGCTGAAAGATGATAAAAAAGTTCGCGTGGTGTTTAAGGAATTTCCGATCCTCAGCGAAGATTCTGCACTTGCGGCACGCGCGGCTATTGCAGTAAACCGCATTGCGAAAGATAAATACTTCGCGTACCACACCGCCCTGATGAAAAATGAAGGCAAGTTCGAAGAAAAATCTTTGCTGGAAATGGCTCAGAAAGAAGGTATCGATTCAGCCAAGCTGAAAGCCGAGATGGCTAAACCGGAAGTCACTGCTGTGCTGGATAAAATGCGTAAAATTGGTGAAGATATCGGTGTTCGTGGTACGCCAGCTATTGTGCTGAATGACCACTTCCTGCCAGGTGCTGCCGAACTGGAAGACATAAAGGTCATGATCGCCAATGTACGCGCTGGCCGCAAACCAGATGATAATGGCAAGGCTCCTGCAGCCGCAGCTCCTGCTGCCGCACCAGTAAAGGCCAACTAGTTTTCGTTTTCTTCTCCTGCTGCGTCCTCCGGAACATAATGTTCACGGTAGGTACGCAGCAGGATCTTTCCCTGCATCGCCTTCAGAATATCCGCGCAGATACCAAACGTATCAATAGGCCGTTCGGTCTTGCTGAAATGGTTCTCATAATCAGGAAATATCGATTGTGTAAGTACCGGCAGCCACTCTTTACCGCTGCACACATCCACCTTGAAATAACCTGAAAACCCTGTGCCCTCATACTCACCCAGGCGGTTGGTATTGAGTGCCTCATTGTTCGGGAACACCAGCAGATCTCCCTTATTGGCTATACTAATGGCCTCTTCATCGCGGAACATCAAATGCACCTGCCCTGTCAGCACAATTTCCACGCGTTTTTTCGGTGTGCTCTGGTAGCGTATCTTATTGCGTTTTCCCATTACGTATCCTTGTCAGTTGCAGCCAGTAGGCTGGGAATTGCTTATGTATGGCATCCCGCGCTGCCTCGGCATCCTGCGCGTCATCATACAGCCCAAAACAGGTTGCGCCACTGCCAGACATGCGGGCAAGCCTGCAACGAGCAGTGCGGCCAATAGCATCCATAACATCAGCAATTTCCGGCATCAGCACAATAGCAGGTGCCTCCAGCATATTCTTTGTAGCTATTGTCATCTCCTGTGCATTGCCCTTTTTTGCTATGCTAAGCGGCATGGCAAACGTTCCAGCAGATTGTTTATACACGGCCGCCGTCAGAAGCGATTTGCGTGGGTTAACCAGCAATATATGCGGGGCATCCGTCAGTTCAATCGGTGAGATTATTTCACCAATACCAGAGATAACAGCTGGCACGCCCGCATAACATACCGGCACATCACTGCCTATGCTCAGTGCCATTTGCATCAGCTGGTGCTCAGGCAATGTAATATTCCATAAACGGCATAAGGCCTTAAGCGTTGCCGCAGCATCGGATGAACCGCCGCCAAGACCTGCCCCCATGGGAATATGTTTGTGCAATGTGATGTGCGCACCCTGCCCTCCAGCATAGGGAGCAAGCATGTGAGCAGCTTTGAGGACATGGTTCTGCGTAACATCCACCGTCAGATTTTCGGCAAACTCACCTGTTATGTGCAATGAAATATCATCGGCCTGTGCAAAATCAAGCTGGTCGCCAAATTCGGTGAACACAACCAGGCTTTCTATCAGATGATAACCATCCGGCCGCTT
>CAZAQK010000019.1:0-18440 GCA_964487265.1 uncultured Rickettsiales bacterium
CGCGATGCTGGCTCTCCGGCAAGTATCACGGTGATAATACCAACGGCCATGAGTGCCGCCATCGTCCAATAGGCAACCATCCAGCCAAAATATTCTGCCAGATATAGTGCACCCGCCGTTGCCGCGATCATACCGAAGCGGTAACCCAGCACCGTCACGGCGGCCCCTGCCCCCTGCTCTTCTTCCTTGAGTATCTCCACACGGTACGCATCGATCACAATGTCCTGGCTGGCTGAACAAACCGCCACGAAGAAAGCAAAACCCGCAATAAGCCATGGGGTTATGGTATGTGGGTCAGCAAGCCCCATCAGCAGTAATCCGGCAATGGTTGCCAGTTGCGTGGCAACCATCCAGCCCCGCCGATGCCCTAACCATTTGCCAAGGAATGGGAAGTTCAAACTATCAATTAAAGGCGACCACAGAAATTTCAGTGTATAGGGGGTTCCAATGGCTGCAAAAATGCCAATGGTGGTTTTATCGATCCCAGCCTCGGCCAGCCATATGCCTAGGGTAGAGGCTGTTAAGGCAAGCGGCAAACCGCTTGAAAATCCAAGGAAAAACACCGCAATGACACGCGGCTGCAGGTATAATCCAAGCAGGTTAGGCAGCATAGGCAACCGGCAAAATATTAATTGTCATTAATCCTTCATTTATCAAAGGAGCGAAATTTTGCTACATAATACAGACATTCATATACAAAAATTATATAAAACACTGCAAAAAAAGTACGGACCGAACCTATGTCGAACCAGAAAGCAATGCTGGAAAAAGCTATAACGCATTTTCATGAAGAACAGACCCCTGGGCTCCATGCGCTGGCCAGTGCGTTGGATGAGGCATGTATTTCGCATTATTCATCCGGCTGCGGTATCAAGAAAGTTACGTTCGATATTTTCCCCGCCTCTTTATATGTGCACGACATGGTTGGCATGGTGAGCATTGCGCGCAACCATAAAAGCCGCTCTGATACCGGCCTTAAAGATGCCTCGCGCTACAGTGATTTCAACCCAGCCTACCAGTTCATGCAATACCTGCGCCGCTGGTCCGGTTTTGCAGAACAGGTCATGCAGTCAGAAGGCGATTCAGTTCGTGGCATTGCCGCAGCACGTGCCAAACTCATCATGGGTGAGTTGATGGAAGAGCTGGCACCAAAGCCAGCCTCCAAAGGCAGCAAGCTTGCCGCCAAAATCGCACCGCTTCCCAATTATGATGATTTTTTTGTGCTGATGCACACAATAGGCCTGCATCTTGAAGCTCACAAGGCACAGGATACTGAGCACCGCGCCATAACCATGCAGCAACGCCTAAAACAAAACTATGAGCGCGCGATGGCAGCAGCAACTGGCTCAAATATTACTGAAACCACGGATAAACGCGCCGCGTAATCTGTGCTATGCCACCAGCCGTTTCAGCGGCATCTGGCTGCGTGCACCCAGCTGGGTGATGATATGTCCGGCGCAGCGGTTGCCAAGTGCAGCGCAACGCTCCAGATCCCAGCCCTGCGTGTAGCCAAACAAAAACCCGCTGGCGAACAGATCCCCCGCACCGGTCGTATCAACCACCTGCGGTACCGTATGCGTGGGCACCTGCATCTCCCCCTGCTTGCTTAACACCAGTGAGCCCTTTTCACCGCGGGTGATGATGGCGATCTCACACATGCCGCTTAATTTTTTAACGGCAGCTGCCAGATCATCAGTCTCGAACAATGCTTTGATCTCTGATTCATTGGAAAACAGAATATCGATATCGCGCTTGGCGAGTTGCAGGAACTCTGCTCGGTGACGGTTCACGCAGAACGTATCTGAAAGTGTAAAGGCAATTTTCTTTTTATATTTCTGCGAGCACTGTATGGCTTTACGGATGGCCGATTTGGCATTTTCCGTATCCCACAGATAGCCTTCGATATAGGTGATCGCCGATTGTGCGATGAGCAGTTCATTGATATCCGATTCCGACACCAGCGAGCACGCACCGATAAATGTCGCCATGGTGCGCTGTGCATCGGGCGTTACCAGCACAAGGCAATTAGCGGTGGATATCTCACCGTTGGTCGGCGGTGTATCAAACTCCACCCCTACTGCCCGCATGTCATGTGTAAAAATTGCCCCCAGCTGATCACCTGCTACTTTACCAATGAAGGCTGTTCTCGCACCAAGCGATGCCAGGCCTGCCAGCGAATTGGCAACTGAACCGCCGGAACATTCCGTGCTCTGCCCCATTTTTGCATACAGCGATTGCGAACGCATCTGGTCAACCAGCATCATGCTGCCCTTGGTTAACTCGTTATCGGTTAAAAAATTCTCCTCGCAGAAACTGAGCACATCCACGATAGCGTTACCAATACCCAGCACATCAAATTTATTGTCCATATTGTTCAATCCACTTTCTTGCTTTGTCTAATGTTTCTGGTGTGTCGACGCCAAGTGGCACCGTATCTACCACGGCCACATCGATTCGCATACCTGCTTCCAGCGCACGCAGCTGTTCCAGCTTCTCGCGTTTTTCCAGAGAGCTTGGCGGCAGGGTTACAAATTTTTCCAAAGCAGCACGCCGGTACGCATAAATACCGATGTGATGGTAATGCTCGCCGGCACCATGCGGAATGGTCGCGCGTGAAAAATACAATGCCTTACCAGTAGCAGCAACGGCTACTTTCACCACCGCCGGATCGTTGATCTCCTGCTCGTCACGAATGACGGCAGCGAGTGTTGCAATATCCACATCTTTATTTTTCAATAATGCGACGGCCAGTTTAATAATGGCCGGATCAAGTGTTGGCATATCACCCTGCACATTCAGCACTACATCATGGTTAATGTTGATCTCTTTCAATGCCGCCCAGATACGATCCGAACCGGAAGGCAAGTCTGCATCCGTCAACACTGCCTTACCGCCTGCTTGCTCAATAACTTCTTTGATGCGGTTACTATCGCACGCCACCACCACATCACCCACACCTGACTGCACAGCCTTCCGCCAGACATGCAAGATCATCGGCTGACCAGCAATATCAGCCAGCGGCTTGTTTGGCAGGCGCGTCGATGCCATGCGCGCCGGTATCAGGATAATCGGGTTCATAAAATGCTGATTGTCTTATAATCGTTATTGCTTGAGCTTGGCCAGCATATTATAACGTCGCCTTAAGTATATTTTTTTCAAGGATGGACATGAACGATTCTGGTTTTGAAATGAATAAGATAGCAGGTGCTGTGCTGCTTGCTGGTGTGATCGCCATGGTGGCAGGAATTGTGAGCGAGGGCCTCTATAGCGGCGGCCACGGACATGAGGAAGCCAAGCGCGGCTATACCATTGCCGGTGCTGAAGAAACAGGTAGTGTCAGCGGGGCAACGCAGGTGGAAGAAAAACCCGTGGATATCAGCACGCTCATGGCGACAGCTGATGTGAAAGCCGGTGAAGCATTGATTAAAAAATGCACTGCCTGCCATACGTTTGACAAAGGTGGCAAGAATGGCGTCGGCCCGAACCAGTGGGGCCTGATGGGCAGCGGATTCGCACATAAAAGTGACTATGCTTATTCCGACGCGATGAAAGCTGAACATGGCAAGAAAAAGTGGGGCAACCAGGAAATGTCTGACTTCCTGGCTAATCCAAAAAAATATTTACCGGGCAACAAAATGTCATTTGCCGGCATGAAAAATCCGCAGGACAGGGCAAACCTGATAGCGTACCTGAATACATTGAAATAACGAGTGCCGGCCTCTCGCCGGTGTAACAGACGGGGGGATTTATGGATGCAATGTATATCTGGCTGATCGCTGGTGTAGTGTTTTTTGCGCTGGAAGCTATTGGTATCAGCGGTATTGGTTTCCTGTTTGCCGGATTTGGCGCCACAACTGTGGGAACACTGGTGTTTTACGGTGCCCTCACCCCTGAAAATACCATCACTCAATTTATCGTGTTTTTTGCCGCCACAGCGATCTGGACCGTCCTTTTGTGGAAGCCGATACAACAATTCCGCCTGCGCAATCCAGCGCGCGGCTATAATAATATGATCGGCGAAACGGCCTATGTCGGAGCCAGTGGCATCGATGAAAAAGGTGGCGAGGTTACCTGGTCTGGCACCATCATGAAGGCGCAGATCGCAAACGGCGTTGCCGTCAAGCGGATGGAAGCCGGTTCGCAAGTTACCATTGTCGACATAGTTGGAACAACGTTGATGGTAAAACCGAAATAGTGGCTGGGTGGCTCGGGGACTTGGTGACTAGGAATACCAAGCCGCTGAGCCACCAAGTCACCTAGTCACTCATTCTCAAGGAGAAACACATGGAACCACTACTCGCACTAGCCGCCATTATCATGATACTGGTCATCATGGGTGTCAAAACCGTGCCGCAGCAGCAGGCATGGATCGTGGAATCGCTCGGCAAATTCGATTCCAAACTGGAACCCGGCCTTAACCTCCTCATCCCTTTCTATCAGAAAGTCGCTTACAAGCATTCCCTGAAGGAAATGGCGGTGGATGTGCCGGAACAGGCAGGTATCACGCGTGACAACGTAACACTCAGCTTAGATGGCGTACTCTATGTCCGCATCGTCGATCCGATTGCTGCATCATATGGCGTGTCTGATCCGATATATGCCGTGCAGCTCCTTGCACAAACCACCATGCGCTCTGAGATCGGCAAACTCACGCTCGATAAAACCTTTGAGGAACGCGAAGCACTGAACTCCAATATTGTAACCGCCATCAATCAGGCAGCGCAGACATGGGGAATCCAGTGCATGCGTTATGAAATTAAAAACATTACCCCGCCTAATTCGGTGCTTAAAGCCATGGAACTGCAAATGGCCGCCGATCGCCAGAAGCGCGCAACCATCCTTGAATCCGAAGGTAAACGCCAGTCGCAGATCAACGTGGCGGAAGGGAAGAAACAGGAAGTGGTGCTAGAATCCGAAGGCGCGATGACCGATCAGGTGAACCGTGCACGCGGTGAAGCAGAAGCCATCCTCGCCGTATCGGAAGCAACAGCCAAAGGTATCGAAATGGTGGCACAATCCATCAACAGGGCTGGTGGCAATGAAGCCGTTTCGCTCAAAATTGCCGAGCAATATGTCGATGCCTTCAAACAGCTCGCACAGAAAGGCACAACGGTGCTTCTTCCTGCCAATGCAGGCGATGCCGGCAGTATGGTGGCGCAGGCACTTACGGTGTTTGATTCCATCCGCAACCGCGGCACCGCACAGGTGGCAGCGGCAAGCCCGTGGGATAAGAAATAAACATGATGAGCGATAAGCGAAATGTGATGAATAAAATTCCTATCATTCGTCTAGCTCTTATCGCTCATCTCTTATCGCTCATCGCGCTTCCTGCGGAAGCGGCGCAGCACTGCATCGCACTCTACGGCGAATGCAAATACAAACCGGGCTTTGCGCATTTTGACTATGTCAATCCGGATGCGCCCAAAGGCGGCACCATCAAGCTCGCGGAAACCGGCACGTTCGATAACGTCAACCCGTTAACGCTAAAAGGCGTGAAAGCACCCTTCATCACCACTATTTTTGAATCGCTGATGACGCCATCACTTGATGAACCCTCCTCCATGTATGGTCTACTGGCCGAAAGCGTAGTGATAGCCGAGGATAAAACATGGGCGGAATTCACACTGCGAAAAGAAGCCAGGTGGTCAGATGGCACAACGGTAACACCCGATGATGTGGTGTTCTCGCTTGCCACCATCAAGGAAAAGGCTGATCCCTCATACCGGATAGTATTTACGCCTGTAACGGGAGCAGAAAAAACCGGCGAGCGCACAGTAAAATTCAAGTTCAGCGATCCTGAAAATCGCGAGCTGCCCACGATGGTGGCAGGAATGCCGATCATCTCTAAAGCCTATTATGCAACGCGCGAATTCGATAAAACCACGCTGGAAGCGCCACTTACCAGCGCACCCTACCTGATAGATACGGTAGATGGCGGCAAGATGATCACTTACAAACGCAACAAAGGTTACTGGGGCAAAGATCTCGCCGTAAACCGTGGCCAATATAATTACGATGTTATCCGTTTTGACATGTACCGCGATGAGAATGTGACGCTCGAAGCCCTGAAATCAGGCGCGTATGATTTCCGCCGTGAATATATCGCCCGCAACTGGGCAACGGCGTATGACGCACCTGCAGTCAAAGATGGCCGCATCATCAAACGTGATATACCCGATGTCAGCCCGCAAGGAATGCAGGCGTTTATCATGAACTCCCGCAAATTCCCGGACAGGCGCGTGCGTGAAGCCATCGGGCTTACCATGGATTATGAATGGCTGAACAAAACCATTTTCTACGGTGCATACAAGCGCAACACCAGCTTCTTTAAGAATACCGAATTTGAAGCGAAGGGAATTCCTGAAGGAAAAGAATTGGCACTACTTGCTCCCTTCAAAGACTCTCTGCCCCCTGCCCTGTTTACCACGCCATTTGCCGTGCCGGTCACCGATGGCTCCGGGAATAACCGCGACAATCTGCTGAAAGCCCAGAAACTCTTGGAAGAAGCTGGCTGGACGGTGAAAGATGGCAAGCGCGTGAATGATAAGGGTGAACAGCTCAATGTGGAATTCATGCTTCGCCAGCCCACTATGGAACGTGTGGCCGCTCCCATGCGTAAAGGCCTTGAGCGGCTTGGCATTTCGTCATCCCTTCGCAATGTCGATGATTCGCAGTACCAGAAACGCGTCGATGAAGGCGATTACGACATCATCAGCATTTGGGTGAATCGCGGCGTGTTCTATCCGGGCAATGAGCAATATGCGCTGTGGCACTCTTCTCAGGCTGATGTGAAAGGCAGTAACAATGTAGCGGGCATCAAAAATCCGGCGGTCGATGCCGCCCTTGCCGCCCTGCTCGCCGCCAAGGACGAAGAAGAGCTGAAAATAGCAGGGCGTGCGCTTGACCGAGTATTATTATGGGAACATTATGTCATCCCGCACTGGCATTCCGGCTCGTTCCGCGTGGCATATTGGGACAAATTCGGCCTGCCGGAGATACTCCCGAAATACAGCGTTGGCCTGCATACATGGTGGATTAAATAGTGGTAGTGCGGGTGTTGGTGCTAGTGATTTTTGTTATTTTATGTAGTATTTACTTCACTAACACTCACACTCGCACCAACACCATATGATCGCCTATATCATCCGCCGCCTGCTGCTTATGATCCCAACGCTCTTTGGTATCATGGTGCTGAATTTTGTGATCGTGCAGGCAGCTCCCGGTGGGCCGGTGGAACGCATGGTGGCAAAGCTTACCGACATTACCGCCAGTGGCGATGCCACCAGCCGCATCTCCGGCTCAGGCGGATCGGATATGGCTGCTAAGTTCGATTTGCAGGGAACCAATTCGCTCTATCGTGGTGGCCGCGGCCTCGACCCGGAAATCATCGCGAGCATTGAAAAAATGTATGGCTTTGATAAGCCACCACTGGAACGTTTCACGCAGATGATGGGCAATTACCTGCGCTTTGATTTTGGCGAGAGTTTTTTCAAGAATGAGCGCGTGGTTGACCTTATCGCCCGTACCCTGCCTGTCACCATTTCACTGGGATTATGGACAACACTGCTGGTCTATCTCATCTCCATTCCACTCGGTATCCACAAGGCCGTGCGTGATGGCAGCAAATTCGATATCGTCTCAAGCTGGGTCATCATCATCGGGTATGCCATCCCCAGTTTTCTCTTCGCCATCATGCTGATTCTGGTGTTCGCCGGCGGTAATTATCTAAGCTGGTTCCCGCTCAAAGGTCTCACCTCCGACAATTGGGAAGAGCTTTCCATGTGGGGCAAGGTAGTAGATTATTTCTGGCACATCACCCTGCCAGTTTTGGCTATGGTGATATCCGGGTTTGCCTCACTCACCATGCTCACCAAGAACTGTTTCCTCGATGAGATCGGCAAACAATATGTGCTCACCGCCCGCGCCAAGGGCCTGTCCGAGCGGCGTGTGCTGTACGGACATGTGTTCCGCAATGCCATGCTGATCGTAATTGCCGGTTTTCCTTCCGCGCTCCTGCGCATCCTGTTCACTTCAGCACTTCTCATTGAAATTATTTTCTCGCTCAACGGGCTGGGCTTGCTCGGCTATGAGGCCGTCATCAACCGCGACTACCCGATCATGTTCGGCACGCTTTTCATTTTCACCCTCATCGGCCTCATATTCAACCTGCTGGGCGATATCATGTATGTGCTGGTTGACCCGCGCATCGATTTTGAAAGGCGGGATGTGTGAATCCACTTACCCGCCGCAGGCTTGACCTCTTCATCGTCAACCGCCGTGGCTGGTGGAGCTTCTGGATATTCCTTGTCCTCTTCTTCTTCACATTATTTGCTGAGCTTATTGCCAACGATAAGCCGCTTATCATTTCCTACAAAGGCGAGTTGCATTTTCCTGTTTTCACCACCTATAGCGAAAAGTATTTTGGCGGGGATTTTGACACCGAGGCTTTTTACCGTGACCCGCACGTACAAAACCTCATCAATGCAGAGGGCTGGATGGTGTGGCCACCGATACGCTACAGCTACGCCACCATCAATTATGATGCGTTCCCTGCCCCCTTCCCTCCATCATCCGAGAACTGGCTTGGTACCGACGATCAGGGACGCGATGTGTTGGCACGGCTCATTTACGGCTTCCGCATTTCCATATTATTCGGCCTGACGCTTACCATCACCAGTGCCATCATCGGCATTTTTGCTGGTGCCGTGCAGGGCTTTTTTGGCGGTAAGACCGACCTCATTTTCCAGCGTTTCATCGAGATATGGTCTGGCCTGCCGGAACTCTTTGTATTGATTATTTTAGCCTCCCTCGTCACGCCGAATTTCTGGTGGTTACTTCTCATTTTGCTTTTATTCACATGGATGAGTTTAACCGCCGTAGTGCGCGCTGAATTCCTGCGCGCCCGCAATTTTGATTATGTGAAGGCGGCACGCGCTTTGGGTGTCGGTGAATTCCGCATCATGATCAAACACGTGCTGCCAAACGCCATGGTCGCCGCCATGACGATGATCCCCTTCATCATGAGCGGCGCGGTCACGGCCCTCACCACGCTGGATTTTCTGGGCTTTGGCCTGCCTGCAGGTACAGCCTCATTGGGTGAATTATTGCTTCAGGGAAAGAACAATCCTGATGCACCATGGCTTGGCTTTACGGGCTTTATCGTCATCGCCGCCATGCTCGCCCTCATCATCTTTATTTCAGAGGCCGTGCGTGATGCGTTCGACCCAAGGAAGGTAGTGAAATGACCCTCCTTTCCGTAGCAAACCTTTCCCTTAGCTTCCACCACAAGGACCGCGTAGTGGAAGCCGTAAAGGGCGTATCCTTCACTATTGAAAAAGGTGAAATGCTGGCCATTGTCGGTGAATCCGGCTCCGGAAAATCCCTCTCCGCACTTGCCTGCTTAGGCCTTCAACCACCTGCTGCGGCCATTTCCGGCAGTGTGAAACTGGAAGGCAAAGAAGTTGTTGGTGCATCAGAATCCACGCTGCAATCTATCCGCGGTAAAGAGATCAGCATCGTGTTCCAGGAGCCGATGACGGCACTGAACCCGCTGCATACCATTGGCAAACAGATCGCTGAGATGCTTGGCAAAACAGACATCTCCAAGATACATAAACTGCTGGAATCCGTAGGCCTTGGCCATTTCAAGGACAGGCTAAATGCCTACCCGCATGAACTTTCTGGCGGCGAACGCCAGCGCGTGATGATCGCCATGGCCATTGCCAACAACCCTTCCCTGCTTATTGCCGATGAACCCACAACAGCAGTAGATGTCACCGTGCAAGCCAAGATACTAAAGCTTATCAAAGAGCTGCAGCAGTCACGCAAAATGGCGGTGCTTTTCATTACCCATGACCTCACCGTGGTAAAAAAGCTGGCCGATCGTGTCGCCATCATGAAGCAAGGTGAAATTGTCGAGCAAGGCAAGGTCTCCGAGATATTTGCCGCGCCCAAACATCCCTACACGCAGAAGCTGCTCTCATCCGAACCCAAAGGCGAAGCCGTGCCCCTGCACGCATCACCGCATACCCTCATGGCCTGTGAGTCCCTCAAGGTGCACTTCCCTATTAAACAAGGGGTGTTTGGCAGGGTAGCAAGCTACGTGAAGGCCGTGGATGATATCACCCTTTCCATTCCCAAAGGCTCCACGCTCGGGCTGGTCGGCGAGTCAGGTTCCGGCAAAAGCACGCTGGGTTTTGCCCTTCTCAGGCTGCTTAAAAGCCAGGGTAAAATTGTCTACCTCCCTGCCCCGGATGCCGCACCTGTGCAGCTTGATCAGCTTAAAGGCGAAAAGCTCAGGCCGCTGCGCCACCATATGCAGCCAGTTTTTCAGGATCCGTATGCCAGCCTCAACCCGCGCATGAATATCCAGCAGATCATTGAGGAAGGCCTGCTTGTCCACTCCCCTCACCTTACACCTGCTGAGCGCGAAAATGCGGTGGATGATATTTTGCAGGAAGTCGGCCTGCCGGCGGATATCAAAATGCGTTTCCCGCATGAATTCTCCGGTGGCCAACGCCAACGCATTTCCATTGCGCGCGCCATGGTGCTTAAACCCTCTTTCGTGGTGCTCGATGAACCGACCAGCGCACTTGATTTGACCGTACAGTCAACCATTATTGACCTGCTCAAGAACCTGCAAACAAAACATGGCCTTACCTATATATTTATCAGCCATGATCTGCGGGTGGTACGCGCCATTTCGCACCGCATCGCCGTGCTTTATAAAGGCAAGATCATCGAAGAAGGCTCCACAAAGCAAATATTTGAAGATGCCAAAGAGGATTACACCAAAAACCTCATCAACGCTGCCATGCTGGTGTAACTTGCATATCTGCGTCAAAACTTCTATGGCTGGCGCATGAAATCAACCGACACCATCTTCGCGCTTGCAACGCCCAACGCCCGCTCTGGCGTGGCGATCATCCGTATCTCGGGCAAAGGCGCGAAGGCTGCACTTTCCGCACTTTCTGGCAAAAAAGATTTTGTTCATTCCAACGCATTTTTCACCGCATTTCATGATTGTGCAGGTGAATTGATAGACAAAGGCCTGGCCATTTATTTCGCTGAGCCGAGCAGCTTCACGGGCGAGGACACGGTAGAGTTGCATCTCCATGGCAGCCAGGCCGTCATTAAGCACATGCTGGAGACACTTTCAGCTATGGAAGGCCTCCGGTTGGCCGAAGCAGGCGAATTCACGCGCAGGGCATATCTTAATGGCAAAATGGATCTGCTGGAGGCAGAGGGGCTGGCCGATCTGATCAATGCTGAAACGCTCGCCCAGAAGGCACAGGCTATGCGCCAGATGGGCGGGGAGGCTAGCAAAAAATACACATCCATGCGTGAGCAGATCATCCGCACCCTCGCGCATATGGAGGCCTATATTGATTTTCCGGATGAGGATATTCCTGAATCTGTATTGCTCGGTCTCTCAGAGGAAGTAGCGCATTGCATTACCCATATTGAAACTGTGCTTCGTGATAATCGTCAGGGCGAACGGCTGCGGGAAGGGTTCCGCGTAGTCATTTGCGGTGCGCCGAATGCCGGTAAGTCCAGCCTGATCAATGCACTTTCCGGGCGTGATGCCGCCATCGTTTCGCATCATGCCGGCACCACGCGTGACGTCATTGAGGTGCATATGGATATTGGAGGGTTTCCAGTTATCCTCACGGACACGGCGGGCATTCGCGAAACTTCAGATGATGTGGAGGGTGAGGGGGTCAAACGCGCGCTTGCGCGGGCAGAGGATGCCGACCTGAAACTGGTGCTTTTTGATTGTACAAAACTACCCAATTTAGATGCAAATAGCGTGGCTTTATGTGCAAATAATACGGTTATCATCGTCACAAAATGCGATCTAAGCCCATCTGCACGCAGCCACCAATTACCCTTTGCAGGGGATATTTTATACCTTTCCACAGCAACAGGCGAGGGGCTAGACGACCTTATTAAGCTACTAGAAAATAGCATTAATTCAGGATTTAATAGCAAGGAATCACCGCTCATCACCCGTCACCGCCACCGCGAGCAGCTGGAGCAGGCCCTGGCCAGCCTCAGGCGTTTTTCTACCGATCTACCGCTGGAGCTGGCCTGTGAAGAACTCCGGCAAGCTGCTGGTGCGATTGGGAAAATCACTGGTAAAATCCAGGTGGATGATGTATTAGAGGTCATCTTTAAGCAGTTTTGCATAGGAAAATGACGGTAAATTTTAGTTTTTTCAAAAACTTAAATTCCCATCATCCTTGAAAACGTGGAGCGTTTATCGGGGATCTGGTAGATATGGATACCGGCCTTTGCCGGTATGACGAAGTAGGGTTATGCGCAAATTTGATGTGATTGTCATTGGTGGTGGCCATGCGGGCTGTGAAGCAGCTTCCGCTGCCGCACGAGTGGGCGCAAAAACTGCACTTATCACACAGAAACAATCCACCATCGGCGAAATGTCGTGTAACCCTGCCATTGGCGGCATTGCTAAAGGAACGCTCGTTAAAGAAATCGACGCGCTTGACGGCGTGATGGGCCGGGCGATTGATAGGGCAGGGATCCATTACCGGATGCTCAACGCCAGCAAAGGTCCTGCCGTTCGCGGACCACGCGCGCAAGCAGACCGAAAACTATATCGTGAAGCCGTACAATCTATTTTACAGGAATACGAAACGCTTTCCATCATCGAAGGCTCCGTCGAAGATTTGATACTCTCTGATGCACGCGAAGTGCAGGGGGCGGTTCTTGCATCAGGTGAGGAAATTCTTGCACCAAAAATTGTACTCACCACGGGTACATTTTTGAACGGCCTTATCCATATGGGTGAAACGAAGATCAGAGCGGGTAGGGTGGGGGAAGCCCCTTCCATCGGACTTTCTGATACACTCAAGCGTTTGCAATTTAATGTTGGCAGGCTCAAGACGGGAACACCGCCGCGCCTTGATGGCAGAACGATCGACTGGAAAAGTCTCACGCCGCAACCAGGTGATAATCCACCCAATCCATTTTCATATCTCACTAAGGAAATCACGGTTCCGCAGATCAGTTGTTACATCACGCACACCTCACAAAAAACACACGATCTAATCAAAGCAAATCTTCATCGCGCGCCGATGTATTCCGGACAGATTGAAGGTATTGGCCCGCGTTATTGCCCGTCGATTGAGGATAAAGTCGTGCGTTTTTCTGATAAGGAACGCCACCAGATTTTCCTTGAACCAGAAGGGCTGGATGATGACACGGTGTATCCGAATGGCATTTCCACATCGCTCCCTCAGGATGTTCAGTTAGAACTACTCAAAACTATAGGTGGTTTAGAGGCCGCCGTGATGATTCGCCCGGGTTATGCCATTGAATATGACTATGTTGACCCACGCGAATTGCAACCAACCTTAGAGACTAAAAAGGTTAGGGGGCTCTATTTAGCCGGCCAAATTAACGGCACGACCGGATATGAAGAGGCAGGTGGTCAGGGAATTATCGCCGGTTTGAACGCGGCTTTGTCGGCAGCAGGCTCAAAACCGTTTATTTTGGATAGATCGGAAGCCTATATTGGTGTGATGGTTGATGACCTGATTACCCTTGGAACCAGTGAACCATACCGTATGTTTACCTCACGTTCGGAGTATCGTTTATCCCTCCGCCCCGATAATGCTGACCTCCGTTTGACACAAAAAGCCATCGATATAGGATGTATTTCTTCCATACGTGAGAAGGCATTTCTAGATAAAAATGCCCAATTGTCGGTTTCACGTGAAAAATTGAAGGTCCTTAATATCACCCCAAACGAAGCAAAAAAATTTGATATACTAATTAATCAGGATGGCATTCGTAGAACCGCCTATGAGCTTTTGAGTTACCAGACTTTCCAGTTTTCTGACCTTCTGACGATCTGGCCAGAATTGGCTTCTACCGCTCATCATGTGATAGAGCAATTGGATATTGAATGTAAATATTCCGGCTATCTGGATCGTCAGATTTTGGACATTGAAAGCTATCAAAAAGAAGAGGGGATGGCCATTCCGGCTGACCTGGATTATACCACCATTCCATCACTTTCAAATGAACTCAAAAATAAACTTTCTAAAAACCGACCTCATACCATAGGGGCAGCTGGCGATATACAGGGCATGACCCCGGCGGCACTGGTTGCCCTCATTGCTCATGTAAAAAAACAGATCCGTGATAAAGCCAGTGCGTGACGATTTCGAAAATTTTCTAAAATCACACCTGAATGTTTCAGATGAAACAATTCAGAAGTTCTCTGACTATTATGATCTGCTCTTAAAGTGGCAATCAAAGATAAATTTGATCGGCAACTCTACCGATGATATCTGGTCTCGTCATTTTTTGGATTCCATCCAAATTGCAAAATTCATACCTCAGGCAAATTCTAAAATTTTGGATATCGGATCAGGGGCGGGGTTTCCCGGAATGACTTTATCAATACTCGGATATGATATCACACTTGTTGAAAGTGATAGTAAGAAGACAACTTTTTTATCGGAAGTAAATCGTATTACAAAATCCGATGCAAAAATTTTCAATGGGCGGATAGAAAATTTTCTAAAAGATAATTTTGATATTATTTCATCGAGGGCATGTGCCGACCTTGATACTATACTTGAATATGCTTATCCCTCCGTTTCACATGGAACAGCATGTATTTTCCATAAAGGAAAAAATCATCTCAAAGAAATTTCTGAAGCAGAAAAAAAATGGTGCTTTCAATTTGAAATCAACCCCAGTATAACCGATAGTGATGGTGTAATACTAAAACTCACAAACATCACTAAAAGAGCGGGTTATGACGGGAAGCAGCCAAAAACAAGACACTAAAAAAACTCACAAACCACGTATCATCGCCGTTGCCAATCAGAAGGGCGGGGTAGGAAAGACTACCACCGCCGTCAATATGGCAACCGCGCTGGCAGCCGTTGGCAAGCGTGTCCTGGTGGTGGATTTTGACCCGCAAGGCAACGCCAGCACAGGCTTTGGTATCGATAATGCTAAACGCAATATGACCTCCTATGACCTTATCATGGGGGACACCCAATTAAGTGAAGCTATCCATAAATCTATTATACCAAAGCTTGATGTCATCCCATCGACCATTGATCTTTCCGGTGCCGAGATCGAAATGGTAAGCATGGTTCGCCGGGAATTTCGACTCAAAAACTGTTTCGATAAATACGCGATGGATTATGATTATGTCATCATCGATTGCCCACCATCTTTAGGGTTACTTACACTCAACGCGCTTGTCGCAGCCAACAGTATTTTGATACCGCTTCAATGTGAGTTCTATGCTCTTGAAGGATTGAGCCATCTGATGCGCACCGTTGAGCTCGTTAAAAGCAACCTCAATCCATCACTCGATATACAAGGCATCGTACTCACCATGTATGATCGCCGGAATAAATTCACTCAGCAGATCGAAAATGATGTACGCCAGTATTTTGGCGATAAGGTTTATCAATCCGTTATCCCACGTAATATCCGTATGTCGGAAGCGCCGTCGCATGGCAAGCCTGCCATTGTCTATGATATGAAATGTCCAGGGTCACTCGCGTATATTCAATTGGCAAAAGAATTGCTTAAACGCGAACGTGAACGGGCGAATAAGGAACTCACAGCAGCATAACAAAAGAGGATTTTTATGGCAGCACAACGGGGATTAGGCAGAGGTCTTTCAGCACTTATTTCAGAAAGCTACGCGCAACCGGCAGGAGCAGCGAATACGCCAGCTTCTGCGGTCAAATCCAGTGACAATATAAATACGCTGGGCGTGTTCCAGCTTCACGCCGGAGAATACCAGCCGCGCACGCATTTTGATGAAGTTTCACTCACTGAACTGTCAGAATCGATTCGCAAAAATGGCGTCATCCAGCCGCTCATTATTCGTCCTTCAGCCCGTGAAAAAGGCAAGTATGAAATCATCGCTGGTGAACGTCGCTGGCGCGCGTCGAAGATGGCCGGGCTTGATCAGGTGCCAGTCATCATCCGTGATATTTCCGACCGCCAGGCACTGGAATTTGCCATTGTTGAAAACGTCCAGCGGCATGATTTATCACCACTGGAAGAAGCTCTTGGCTATCAACGTCTCATCGAAGAATTTGATTACACCCAGGAAGAGCTCGCCACCACGGTTGGCAAAAGTCGCAGCCATATTGCGAACCTTCTGCGTTTACTTGGCCTGCCTGCTGAAGTGAAGGACATGCTTGATAAAGGACAGCTCACCATGGGCCATGCGCGCGCGCTTCTTACGTCGCAAAATCCTGTGGAACTTGCCGAGATGATTGTCAAAAAAGGCCTTAACGTACGCCAGGCCGAAAAATTCAGTAAAGGAGCAGGTAAAACCGCCCGCTCGCTGAATCCGGCGCGGCAGATGGGGGCAGGGCAGGCATACCGGCCACCGGTCAATAAAGACCCAGATATAATTGCACTGGAAGAAAGCCTGTCTGAAAATATCGGTGTGCGCGTGGCCATTAATGACCGCGGTCAGGCCGGAGAAATTATCCTGTCATATGATTCACTGATGCAGTTGGATGAGATCCTCCGCCGCCTTGGTAATAGCGCAGCTCTTTAACGCAACTGCGTGATCTGCATCAGTTTACGGCTGCTGGCGTAAAACGCCGGCACGTCCGTTGATTTTGACGCAAGCTCGGCATCCACCAGCAGTTTGAGAGCCTTGGCTATCTGGTCAAGCTTCCAGTTTTGCAGATGCCTGATCATCACCGGTACATTTTTATAGAACACAGGCGGCCGCAGGGCCTTTATAAGGCTTTCGGCATCTCTTCCCTTATCCAGCTCGATTCGCAAGCTGTAAAGCCGGTTAAAATAACGCTGCAGCGCGCGCAGGTAAGGCACGGGTGAGGGGTTCTCCCGGATCTGCACCTGCAGCACCTTATCCATCTGCTGCAAGTTGCGGTCAGCCACGGCATGCACCACATCGTCCAGCTCAATATCCTGATTATAGCCAACCAGAACCCGCACATCCTCCATACTGATACGCTTCGATTCACCGGCAAATAATACAATTTTTGCCAGCTCCTGCTGGGTTACACTACGATCGTTGCCCAATTGCTGGAGCAGGTAAGGCACCACACCATCCTCCGCCACTATCGATTCAGTGGCAAAATACTTCTGGATCACCTGCTGTATGTCACGCACCTCATCATGGTAGCAGGGCAGAGAGGCGGCATTTCCAGCTTTTTCAAACCATGCGCGCAAGGAAGAGCGCGACGATAAATCATCACCTGCCACCAGTAAAAATATGTCGTCATGAAGAAATTCAGCGGCACTTTCAATGATGCTGGTAAGTTTATCAGTTGCCCCGCGTACGAACACCACGCGCTTATTAGCCAGCATATGCACGGTGCGTATCTCATCTGCAAGCAGGGCAGAGTCATCCATCAGACGTGGCATATCCAGCTCGGCCAGCGCAAAACTATCAGCATCCTTGCCCAGGAAAGCCTCGCGTATCTGTTTGCAACGCTCCCGAACCAGCCCTGAATCCGGCCCATACACAAGGCAGGCGCGATACTCCTTACCAGGAGCGCGCAGGAAGGTTTCTATTGTTTTGTATGATAGTTTCATGCTTCACCGTGTCTTTAGGCGGCTCTTTAACCGGCGGACGCTGGCCATTCAAATAGGGTGCAAGCCGCTGGCGATAATTCTCACTGAGTTCAGTGACGCCACGCTTAATGGCATCTTCCTTCGAAACATAAGTGGAGAAATACGCATTGGTCAGGTTGTTGTAGCTGCTCACCTGGCGCAGGCTTCCGGTTGCGATAACTTTCTCGCTGGCGCGTTCTTTAAGCGTGTAGCTGGAATCCAGATATAAATTATAACGCGAGATGGTACCGTCACGCGCAATGCCAATGGCCGATTCCGTGCTGGTAAGGGAGGTGGTAAGGCTATAGGCCGGATTGGCTGGCACTTTGCCGTTTGGATTCAGCTTATCTTCGAGGTCGGTACGGAATTGTTGCGCCATACGGCCTTCGCCGGAGACTTTTTCAACATAGACACCAGCCAGTGAAATCGCGGCATCGTTCCCACTCTTGCTATACATGGGCTGAAAGCCGCAGCCCACAAGCAGCAGCACGCCTACAACCGCAAAAGTTCTAGCTTGCAACGACATTCACGATCCTGTTTGGCACCACAATCACCTTGTTGATGGTCTTATCTTTCAGTGCATCACGAACGGCATCGAGCTGCAAGACTTTTTCTTCGGCCGCTGCTTTATCCATATCCTTGGGCAATTGCACGGTAGTGCGCGTCTTGCCGTTGATTTGGATAGCAACGGTCACTTCATCATCAACAACAAAGGCGGGATTGAACGATGGCCACGGACGGTCAGAAAGCGTATCTTTATGTCCCAGCGCACACCATGTTTCTTCAGCAATATGCGGCATGAAGGGCTGTATCAGATGAATAGCCGCTGACAATGCCTC
>CAZAQK010000020.1:0-18139 GCA_964487265.1 uncultured Rickettsiales bacterium
CACCACAATTTTATTTTTCCATGTTTCAGGTGTGATCGATGATTTGCCATCAAGCGTGGAAATGCTGAAATCAGAAACATTATAGCCAATAAGCCGTGACTCCCGAACCGTGGAATCAGAGCCGCTGAAAAGCCCGAAAGCAAGGCAAAATGCCAGCAGCAACATTACCACCAGTGGGAGCAGTCGCCTCAATTGCGGTGAGGCATTAAGCTCTTTTAGCAAAGTGCGCACGTACTTCTTCCATCAGGATGTTGAGCTTGGACAGTTCATCGGAGTTATTGGCAAGATGCTTGGCGCGCTTATGGTATATGGCTTGCGCATCATCCAGCGTTGCAGTGGGGCCAAGGCCTAGTTTTTCCATCCATTCCGGCAGGTCCCATTGTGGCGTACGAGCAATAGTTGATGTTTGCACGCCTGGCTCAAAACCTTTAAGTAAAACCGGGAGTGTGCCTACGCCCCAGCGTTCCATGTTGCGCCATTGCCGGATTGCAAGGTGCAGGGCGTAGATATTATGTTCAAGGGTAAGCCATGTATCGCAGGCTATTACATAATTGCCATGTGGAAAACGCAATTGCAGTGCTGCTCCCGTGCGGGTGCCGATTTTTTTGCGCTGGCGTTCAGCCAAGGGCTGGTCGATATCCAGTGAAAGAACGGCGTTGCATTGTATGGCCTGCACTTCCGTTTCAAGATAGGTAATGCTTTCTTCCAGCTTCATGGGCGGTGCAAAATTACGATCCGTGCGCTGGCTGGCGCGCGGGGTGACCGGTATCCATTCCGGCCAGGCGAGGGGGGCACTATAACGTAACGTCACCAGATTTACCTTTCTTTTGCAGTATTATACTAAGCAGGCCACCGATGGCAATGCAGATAAACCCAGCCCAGATGAAATTTATCATGGGGATATAATAGAGCCTTACTGACAGCCGGGAACCATCGGTGGAATCTTCGCCGATAACGGCATACAGGTCACCGGATAAATGTGGGTGGATAGCTACTTCATTCGTGTAGCTGCCTGCTATCTGGTAGTGGCGGTATTCCGGTTTGAGCAGCGCGAGTTCCTTATCATCATAAAGCAAGCGCAAATCTGCGATCTTTGTGTGATAGTTTTTTCCTTCGGTCACGGTTTTTCTGACATAATTGAGGGAGTATCCATTCAGCTTGAGTGATTCGCCAGGCTTCAGCCATTTCTCTGCTTCAGCTTTCCATAGCCCCACGCCTGTAATGCCTATCACCAGTAGGGCAACGCCAAAATGTGAAACGGCGACAGGTGCACTGCGCTTTAAGGCATATTTGCGGATGAGCACAAGGCTGGATACGGCCAGCCAGGCCGCAAGCCCAAACCCAAGCATGGCATAGGCAATGTCAGTCTCGGCTGTGGCAAGCACCACAAAACAGGCAGCAAGCAAAGCGATGGCAGGGTATTGCAACTGCCGTAAGAGACGGGAGAATTTTGCCTGCCTCCATGGTACAAGAGGTGCAATGCCTGCAAAAAATATGGGCAATATCATTAGTGGAATGAAGGTGAGGTTGAAGTAGGGGGCTCCAACGGTGAGCTTATAACCATGTATGGCTTCGGCGATCAGGGGATATAATGTGCCGAGCAGAACACTGAGGCAGGCAGTGATGAAAAACAGGTTGTTTATCATGATCATACCTTCACGCGAGGCTGGGGCAACCGCTTCAGCTGATTTAACCCTATCCCCGCGGAATGCAAACAGCAGTAATGCACCACCGACTGTTACAATGATATAAACGAGTATGTATGTGCCGCGCTCAGGATCACTCGCAAAGCTGTGAACGGATGTGAGTACACCGGAGCGCACCAGAAATGTACCGATCATGCTGAGCGCAAAGGTCATGATGGAAAGTACAAATACCCACTGGCTCAGCGCGTTGCGTTTTTTGAGGGTGATATTGGCGTGTAACAGGGCAGTACCGGATAGCCATGGCAGCAGGGATGCATTTTCCACTGGATCCCAGAACCACCAGCCGCCCCAACCCAGTTCGCGGTATGCCCACCAGCTGCCAAGGCCGATGCCAGCGGTGAGTGCACTCCATGCACCTAAAATCCATGGATGAACTATAGAGGCCCACTCACTCCCAGAGCGTTGCAGCAGGAGTGAAGCAACAGCAAATGAAAATACTATCGAGAACCCGACATAACCCAGATAAAGCAGGGGAGGATGCAGTGCCAGACCGATATCCTGCAGCAGGGGATTAAGTGCCTTGCCATCCAGTGCTGGAGGAAAAATTCTGTCAAAAGGATTGGATGTGGCGAGTATGAAAAGTATCGCGCCGGCTGAAAGAAATGCCTGCACAGCTATGGTGGTGTTGACCAGCTCATTATCGCGGATAGTTGAAAATGCTATGAGCGCACCAAATACAGATAGCACCCACACCCAAAGCAACATGGAACCTTCATGGTTTCCCCATGTTCCCACAATTTTATAGAGTAGTGGCAAATGCAGGTTGGAGTGTTGCGCTACATTTGCAACGCTGAAATCCGATTCGATCCGAAGTATAATTAAGCTGGCGAATGATAATGTGATCAGCAGCGTTTGCAGCCACGCCGCCTGACGCTGGCACGCAGCCGTATAAGACCGGGACTGCCATGGAAATACATATTGAAACTGGAATATGGCCACAAGCAGGGCAAATATCAGGCAGGCATTGCCAAGCTCTGCGATCATGCTTACTGGCTTTCTTTCCAGCGGCCAGAAGCCTTTAGTGAATCTACAACTTCCTTTGGCATGTAATTCTCATCGTGCTTGGTAAGCACGCGTGTAGCTTTGAAATGTCCATCAGCTTGCAGGTATCCTTCTGCCACCACACCCTGGCCTTCGCGGAACAGTGTAGGCAGCATGCCAGTATAGCTGATGTGCAGCGTGTTCTGATTATCAGTGACTGAAAATTCTATTAGCGAATCATGGTGTTTTTTAATACTGCCCGCCTTTACCAAGCCACCCACGCGAATCAGCGTTTCAGGTGACGGTGATGTGCTTGCAATGTCGGAAGGGCTGTAAAAAAATACCAGATTTTCTTTGAAGGCCTGCATAACCAGCAATGTAGACGCAATCAGGAACAGCATGCTGCCGGCAACAAAGACAAGGCGCTGGTGTTTAAGCTTCATTATCGTTTTGTGTGGATTGCAGGGTCATGAGTTGCTTCTGCGCCTTTTTTAAGGCCTGCAGGCTGGCAATGGTCATAGCAAGCATTAATATTGTGGCCACAGCGAATGATGGCCAAACATATGCCGCATACCCGCCCATGTAAAAAAAATCATGCATCCGAAAAATCACGTAACATTGTCTCAGGCGAAACTTTTCGCAACTACCGCAGTGCTAGTCAAGTATAAAAATTGATTTAATTCAATATGCTAAAACATATTTACCATTGATTTAGGAAGTTAATGCACTATAATACCTTTACAACTGATTATGAAGCATAAACGACAAACACTGTGAAACCTCCGCCAGAATCATCCCACTCAGAATATCTTGAAATTACTGATAAAATCCGCTCGGGTGAATATTTCCGCGAATCACAAAGCATTTATGACGCCACAATCCATGACCTGATGGCGGAGCGGTATTTCTATGTTCTGATTACCTGTGTGGCGTTTGTGATATTTTTTGTGACGTTCCATGCCGTGCAAGGGCTTTATCCGCTGGAGCGTCTGGAACCTTTCATCGTTAAGGCTGAAGATATCACCGAGGAAGTACCGAATATTAAAAAGCTGCTGACAAACAGCGGAGATGATGTGAATGAATCCATCATGCGCTTTGTGGTGAGTAATTATGTTATCCTTCGCGAAGGCTATAACATCACGACCATCGACAAAAGCATGAATGGCGTAAAATCCCAAAGCACGCCGGAACTTTATGAGCAATATCAGCGATATATTAATCCGGAAAACCCAGAGAGCCCGATTAAGATTTACCAGCGCCATACGGTGAAAACCATCAAGATACTGGCTGTAAAGGTGTTGCCGCAGGAAGAAGATAATGTTGCAGAAGTGCTGTATGAGGCAACACTGCAAAGCAAAAGTGAGCAAAAAAAATCACGCTGGCAGGCAAATATTTCTTTTAAGTATACGGGCATTGCGGTAGATGGTGGTAATAGTGACCGTAGGCAGATCGGTTTTACCGTTACGCAATATAACAATAAGCTGCTACAGGATATTGAATGAGCATCATCCGTAATATCGTTATTGTATTGTTGGTTATCCTTAATGCAAACGTGGCGTATGCAGCCAGGGAAGCCAAACCCATCAAAATCGACCATCGCGTGCGCACGATCATGTATCAGCCGGATGAGGTATATAAATATGTCGGTCATTTTCAGTATCAGACATCTATCGAATTTGCGCCAGATGAAGTGATCGGCACTATCTCCATGGGGGATTCAACAGGCTGGATGCTCAATCCGGTTGGGAACAGGCTGTTCCTTAAGCCGCTTGAGCAGGATGCTACAACGAACATGACGCTTATTACCAATAAGCGGGTGTATCTGTTTGAGCTGCATGCCCGCGAGACCGATGATATCAATGATAAGGAAATGATGTTCATCATGCGGTTTATTTACCCTGATGAGGATAACCTGACGGTAAGCAGGTATCTTGATTCCGTGCCGGTTCCAGATCTGGAGAAAGATGCCGACAAATATAATTTTAATTATACCATTTCAGGTACGGATGAAATTGCTCCTATTCGCATCTTTGATGATGGCGAATTCACCTATTTCGAATTCAAGGATAAAAATGCGGAAGTACCAGCGTTTTTCTGGGTGGATTCCAAAGGTGAGGAAGCGCTTATCAATTATCGCACCAGGGGTGATTATATCGTGGTTGAACGCGTAGCCAGCCGTTATACGCTCAGGCATGGCAGGGATATTGTGTGCGTGTTCAATGAAGCACGATTGGCGCAGATACAATAATATTGAATCATGAATAGCAATTATACGGTTGGTGTCATTGGCGGTGGTGCATGGGGCACTGCGCTCAGTGTTATCGCTAACCGCGCTGGCAGCAACGTCCGGCTGGGAACGCGCAACCATAACGTCATTCAGGCCATTCAGGAAAAACGCTGTAATGAGATCTACCTGCCTAATGTTTTCATAGATCCGAACATACTGGTTACCGATAAGCTGATGGAAGTATGCCACAGCGATGTGCTGATACTTGCAGCGCCTGCCAATGTGCTGCGATCTGCCTGCATTGCACTATCAGATATGCTGGATGTAAAAGTGCCGGTAGTGATAGCCAGCAAAGGTATCGAGCGTGGAAGCCTGATGCTGATGAGCGAAGTGGTGGCATCCATCCTGCCGAAAAACCCTATTGGTATCATCTCCGGCCCTAACTTTGCCGATGAAGCGGCAAAAGGCCTGCCAACTGCAACCACCATTGCAAGCACGGATAATGCATTGCTGGACATGCTGACCTATGCCATTGGCGGCCGGTTGTTCAGGCCTTATCTGACGAATGACATTATTGGCACGCAGATTGGCGGCGCGGTAAAAAATGTCATAGCCATTGCCTGTGGTATCGCGCAGGGCAGGGAGATGGGCGAGAATGCACGTGCTGCACTTATAACGCGTGGCTTCACGGAAATGGCACGCCTGGCAATGGCCAAAGGCGGAAAGTATGAAACGCTGATGGGCTTATCCGGCCTTGGCGATCTGTTACTTACCTGCGGCAGCACTAAATCGCGCAATATGTCGTTTGGTGTCGCTATTGGTCGTGGGAAAACCAAGGATGAAGTTCTCCAAAGCCGTGGCCGCACGGCAACGGAAGGGGTGGTTGCCTGCGAATCTGTCAGTAAACTTGCGAAAAAGCATGATATAGCCATGCCAATCTGTGAATCGGTTTACCGGATATTGTATGAGAATGCCCCGCTTGATCAGGTTATTGAGAGCCTGCTTGAAAGGCCTTTTTCTGCCGAAACGGTTTAGTCTTTCAGGGCAATAATTCCCGATATACTTCCAATGTTTTCTGGCACATGGCATCCAGCGAGAAATGCTGTGCATTGTGGATGGAATGATAAGCCTGATTATACATTTCCTCTTCCGTGAATGAGAGGGCATGTTCAATCACCTGTGCCAGTTTCTCTACATCCC
Source organism: uncultured Rickettsiales bacterium (assembly GCA_964487265.1). Taxonomy (GTDB): domain Bacteria; phylum Pseudomonadota; class Alphaproteobacteria; order Rickettsiales; family SXRF01; genus CAZAQK01. The sequence goes on from CAZAQK010000020.1 coordinate 6,115, forward strand.
CGGGCGGAACAAGCCAGCCGGTAATATCAGGGATGATCGTTTCCATCGGGCCGCCATGATTGGTGGCAACCACTGGCCTGCCCATAGCCTGTGCCTCGAGCACAACCCTGCCGAACGCTTCCGGCTCAATTGATGTAGCGACCACAAGCTTCGCCAGCATATAGGCTTCTGCCATGTGATAGGTATGTGGGGCGATACGCACATGGCCAGCCAGATCATTGGAAAGGATAAATTCCTCCAGCTCTTTGCGGTAATTCTCATGCCCCTTGTCATCACCAAGAATAACAGCAAAGAAATTCCGGTGAGGCAGGGAAGCCAATGCCTTTAAGAATATATCCTGCCCTTTCCAGCGTGTGATACGCCCTGGAAACAGCAAAAGCGGTAAAGACTCAGGCAGGTGCCATTCCTTGCTGAGCTCAATCATGCGTGCTGGAGAATAGCTTGATGGGTTAAAAAGATTGAGATCAACCCCGCGATGGATGATGCGCAGCTTACCAAAAACCATCGAATAATTATTCTGGATATGTTCAGCAATGAAATTGGATATGGCAATGACACGCTCGCCCTTGGTCATCACCGAGTTGTATTTCTGCTTCCATTTATTCTGGATGTTATAGGTGCCGTGGAAAGTGGTGACGAAATGGCAACCTGTACGCTGTGCAGCAAGCCAGGCAGACCATGCAGGGGCACGGGAACGCGCATGTATAATATCAACACCATGCTTACGTATCAGGTTTTCCAGCCGCCAGGCATTGGTCCATATTTTTAGTGGATTTTTGGAGGCGAGAGGTAAAGTAATATGTGTTGAGCCCGTCCTTGCCAGCGGGGTGAGCATGGCACCACCCTCGGAGGCTACCATTGATTTCCAGCCTGATTGGGTAATGGCACGCGCTATCTCGACCGTGCCGCGCTCAACTCCGCCACTGCGCATTTCCGGCAGCACCTGCAATATAACAGGCTGTTTGACAATCTTTGGCTTTAATTGCGTTTTATACATGTATCGACTATATCACCAGGACACCTAAAGGCTGTAGAGATGAACCCTGATTCCGTCAAGAGTAATTCCCCAACTTTCTTACAATTAGAAGATGGTAGAAGGCTGGCATACCATTTAACCGATGGTAAGCTGCCATGTGTTATTTTCATGGGTGGCTTTAAATCGGACATGGCCGGCTCCAAGGCACTTACGCTTGAAGCCTTGTGTCAGGAGCGCGGCCAGCGATTCATACGTTTTGATTATACTGGCCATGGGCAATCCAGCGGCAAATTCCGCGAGGGTACGATCGGTTCATGGCAACAGGATGTGCTGGATATCGTAGATAAGCTGGGTTCTGAGAAAAACATACTGGTTGGATCCAGCATGGGAGCATGGCAAATGCTGCTTGCTGCCAGGGCCCGGCCTGAAAAGGTGGTTGCACTCGTTGGCATTGCCAGTGCACCGGATTTTACCGAAAAACTCATCTGGCAACAGTTTTCAGATGTACAAAAGCAAACCATGCTGGAAAAAGGAGAAGTATTGCTGCCTTCCTGCTATGGCGAGGAGCCGTACCCTATCACGAAGCAGCTCATAGTGGATGGCAGGAAGCATTTGCTGCTCGATGCGCCGATACCCATAAAAGTGCCGGTGCGCCTTATTCATGGGTTAAAAGATGAGGATGTGCCATGGGAATTCTCTGTACGTTTGGCAGAGTGTCTTGAGAGTAATGATGTGCATGTAAAATATATCAAAAATGGCGGGCACAGGCTTTCTGAACCAGAACATCTGAAAGTGCTATCAGATCAGTTAGAATTAATTTTTGATTTGCAGGAACGGTAAATCCTCATGAGCATATTTTCTTGCAAATACTATCGGTAGCGGCTGCTTAGCTTTTAAATAACTTTTATCATAATATGGGTTGTGAAAACTCCAAACCAGCTCACCTTTGGCTGAGACCTCAAAAATACGCCCTTCCATACCAGAAATAACCAGAAGGTTGCTATTTGGCAGTATTTGCTGACCACCAATGAATTCTGCATAGAATTTTGTTTTTTCACTGCCTAGGAAGTATGTTGTTACCTTATCGGTCTTAAAATCGTATTCAAGGATACGTGATTGTTTTTTTCTTGTGCCGCGATTGTCAAATACTATCACTGTTCCGCGTTCTGTGAACTGTGCGTCATGTTGAAATTCCCATGGCCCTTGCCTGAACCAGGTAAAAATCTCCTTATCAATGTCCAATATCCCTAATGCATTCATGGTTGGCATAGATATCAACACATTGCCTGCCTGCAGTGATGGGAATAATGGTGCAAGTTTATCACTTAGCATCATCAATGAGTTTGCATGCATGATATCCGCTTTCCAAACAGCTTTGCTGACATGCTTAGTCAGTTGAGATTTATAACTTGAATTGGCAAGCGCACGTAATAATGAGATTCGTTTTAATTCTTTACCATCGTTGCCTAAGATGACGAAATAATCTTCCTGAATAATAGAGTCATGAAAAGTAAGCCCTAAATCATCTGGCTTTTTAACACGTTGTGCCAACGCATAAATATTTCCATTAGGTTGCACCTCAAGCGTATGGTGGATGTGATCACTGATTTTCCATAAAATATTAGAATCTTTATCAAGTTTAATAAGGCCATAACCATATGGAGTATCGCTACGCGCGTGATAGTTAACCAGCAAATCTCCGTTTGGATAAACATGAAAACCAAACCATAATATAAACGACTCTGGCAAAGGATTCTTTAGATGCTGAATGTCGTTATGCCAGGCTTGATAGAAGGGCATTGCCCATTTATGAAGTTCATTGCCTTCATTATCAATAACTACTGCCAGTGCCCTATGCGGTGAGTATATGGTATATCCCTGATAGGCACTTTGTGAGTTTGTGGTTACTGATTTTGCTTCTTTCTTGAAGAAAGTAGATTTTTTTGCATCCGCAAATGCGGATTCCTTTTGCTGATGTGCCTGCTGGTACAAAACGGCTTCGTGGATTAACGTGTAGGGAAATTTTTTATAATAGACCGATATGCCCCCCGCCACAAAGCATAGGAAGGTTAATGCAATGAAAAACAATATTTTATTTAGCATTATGTAAAATCGTTGCAGTGATTGGTTACTACCATATAACAGCTTTATATTGATCATCACGTAAATCAATATTCTTTTTTTGCATTATTAATGATTATACATTAGCATCCGCACCTCACTGAAATGCCGGAGTTATAACACATAATGAAACCCACACAAAAACCTAAAAATCCCAATTTCTCTTCTGGTCCTTGCTCTAAACGTCCCGGCTGGTCGCTCGATGCCCTGAAAGGCGCTGCCCTTGGCCGCTCGCACCGTGCAAAGATCGGTAAGGATAAACTGGCGGAAGCCATTGAGCTCAGCAAAAAAGTGCTGGGAATGCCTTCTGACTATCTGCTGGGTGTTGTGCCTGCGTCGGATACGGGTGCGGTGGAAATGGCCATGTGGTCGATGCTGGGTGCGCGTGGTGTTGATGTGCTGGCGTGGGAGAGCTTCAGCTCTATCTGGGCATCAGATTGCAAGAACCAGCTCAAGCTGAAAGATTTGAATGTCTATAAAGCGGATTTTGGCAAGTTGCCGGATCTCTCAAAAGTAGATTGTAGCCGTGATGTGGTGTTTGCATGGAACGGTACCACCTCCGGCGTGCGCGTGCCGAATGGCAATTGGATTCCTGATAACCGCGAAGGCCTGACCATCTGCGATGCTACATCAGCAGTATTCGCCATGGAATTGCCATGGAAGAAGCTGGATGTGGTGACATGGTCCTGGCAGAAGGTGCTGGGTGGCGAAGCGGCACACGGTATGCTTGCACTTTCGCCGCGCGCGGTGGAACGCCTGCAGACCTATAGCCCGAGCTGGCCGCTTCCAAAGATCTTCCAGATGACCAAGGGTGGAAAACTCATTGAAGGTATCTTCAAAGGCGAAACCATCAACACACCCTCCATGATGTGTGTTGAAGATGTGTTGGATAGCCTGCGCTGGGCGCAAAGCTGCGGCAATGTTGCTGGGCTTATCAAACGCTCAGAGGCTAACCTGAAAGCCATTGAAAACTGGGTGGCCAAATGTGGATGGGCGGATTTCCTTGCAGAAGATAAAGCAACGCGCTCCTGCACCTCCATTTGCCTTAAAATTATTGACCCGTGGTATCAGGGGCTTCCTGATGAAGCCAAAGCAGACGGCGCAAAGAAAATTGCATCCATGCTGGAAAAAGAAGGTGTAGCCTATGACATTGGTGCATACCGCGATGCTCCTGCCGGTCTGCGTATCTGGGGTGGTGCAACGGTTGAAACCTCCGATATTGAAGCACTCCTGCCATGGCTCGACTGGGCGTGGGGAGAAGTAAAGAAAGTTGCTGGTTGTGAGTTGCTGGTTGCTGGGAATGGATAGTAAACGATACAATAAAGGATATGAAGATTTGCAGGTATGGCAGCAATCAGTGGACCTTGCTGTATTAGTTTATCAAATAACCAAGTTATTTCCTGCTGAAGAGAAATATGGCCTTATTTCGCAGATGCGTCGGTGTGCCTATTCTGTTGCAAGCAATATAGCGGAAGGCTGCTCACGGGATGGAAACGCAGAATTTTTACATTTTCTAAGTATTTCAAAAGGCTCTTTAGCAGAATTGAAGACACAGGCTATCATCGCTCAACGTGTCGAATTATTTGAAATGACTATTTATTCTAACTTATTGTCGCAAATTGATGTTGTAGGCCGCATGATAAGTGGGTTACAAGCATCTTTGAGAAAGAATTCGACTAGCAACCAACAACTAACAACAAGCAACTAAATTTATGCCTAAAGTACTAATAGCCGATAAGTTAAGCCAGCAAGCCATTGAAGAATTTGAAAAACGCGGTGTGAAAGCCGATGTAAAAACCGGCCTTGCCGTAGAAGAACTCCTCAAAATTGTGGGTGAGTATGATGGCGTGGCCATTCGCTCTGCCACAAAAATCACCAAAGATGTGCTGGCTGCTGCTAAGAAACTGAAGGTTGTTGGCCGTGCGGGTATCGGCGTGGATAACGTAGATATCCCGGCCGCGACTGCCAGCGGTGTGGTGGTGATGAATACGCCGTTTGGTAATTCAATCACGACAGCTGAACACAGTATTGCCCTCATGATGTCGCTCGCCCGCCAGATCCCGGAGGCGAATGCTTCCACCCATGCAGGCAAATGGGAAAAGAATAAATTCATGGGCGTAGAGCTTTCCGGCAAAACGCTGGGCCTTATTGGTTGTGGTAATATCGGTTCCATCGTGGCCGACCGCGCACAGGGCCTGAAAATGAAAGTGGTGGTCTATGATCCGTATCTTTCCAAAGAACGCGCCGATGCCATCCATATCGAAAAAGTGGAATTGGATACCCTCCTGGAACGCGCTGATTTCATCAGCCTGCACACACCGCTGACGGAAACTACCAAAAATATCCTGAATAAAAACACGCTCGCCATGTGCAAAAAAGGCGTACGCATCATCAATTGTGCGCGCGGTGGCCTCGTGAATGAAGCTGACCTCAAAGCAGCCATAGAATCCGGCCATGTGGCGGGTGCTGCGTTTGACGTGTTTGAGGAAGAGCCAGCAAAAACAAACGTGCTGTTTGGTATGCCGCAGGTGGTGTGCACGCCGCATCTTGGTGCATCCACCACCGAGGCACAGGAAAATGTGGCCGTGCAGGTGGCCGAGCAAATGGCGGATTACCTGACCAGTGGTGCGGTAAGCAATGCGCTGAACATTCCATCCATGTCAGCTGAAGATGCTGCAAAACTGAAGCCATACCTCACGCTCGCTGACCAGCTTGGTAGTTTTACCGGCCAGCTGACTGAATCAGGCCTGAAGCAGATCAAGGTGGAATATGAAGGCACAGCCAGCAAGCTGAACACCAAGCCGTTAACGGCTGTTATCCTGAAAGGAATTCTTGCGCCGCAAATGGAAGGTGTGAATATGGTGAATGCGCCTGTGGTAGCCAAAGAGCGCAATATTGAAGTGAGCGGTGCAAGCGTTGACCGCAAGGGAGATTACAGCACGCTCATCCGCATTACAGTGGTAACAGAACAAGGCACTCGCACCGTGGCAGGTACACTGTTTGCCGATAAAGCACGTGTTGTGGAAGTCAGCGGCATCCGCTTGGAAGCTGGCCTGGGCAAGATCATGCTGTATGTGAACAATGATGATAAACCCGGCCTTATCGGCGGCGTGGGAACCATTCTTGGCAAAGCGGGTATCAACGTGGCGAATTTCCATCTTGGCCGCAATGATGCGCATGACGAAGCTATTGCGCTCGTGGAGGTAGATAATACTATCCCAGCTGATGTGCTGAAAGAAATCGGGAAACTGCCGAATGTACGTCAGGTAAAATTACTGAGTTTCTGACATGAAGCTGTTCTACTCCACTAACTCTCCATATGCTCGCAAATGCCGGGTGGTAATACTGGAGAAGGGGCTTCAGGATAAGGTTGAGTTCCTGAACCGCTTTCCGCTTGAAAACCCCATACCAGCAGATCTCCTCGCCGCAAACCCCCTCGGCCGAGTACCTGTGCTGGTTGCGGATGATGGAATGTCCCTCACAGAAAGCCCAGTAATTTGTGACTATCTGGATTCATTATCCGAGCCTCGCCTGATACCCATGGAGGGTATAGAACGTTACATGGTGCTGGGTATCGCAGCACTAGCTGATGGCATCATGGATGCTGCTGTGCAGTGCGTGTTGGAAAACCGTAAACCGGAAGGCACACGGAGCCAGGACTGGATAGACCGCAAGACGGAATCCATTAAACGCACGCTGGATCTGCTTTCGCAGCATCCGCCGGAAGATGATGAGCCGCTCAGCATGGCAACCATAGGATTGGCTGTGGCACTTTCTTATATCAGTTTCCGCCAACCGCAAATTGGCTGGCAAGAGCAATATCCAGCACTGGCTGCATGGCACAGGAAATTCGCCGATCGTCCATCTATGCAGCAAACTCAGCCGGCAGCATAAAACTATATATCTGGTGTAAAGAAATTATAGCTATCGTGCTCTTGCACATTCTTTCCAACAGTAGGATTCCTGATGTTCTGAGTAGGGTTAGGTTTGGACCGCCTGGCTTTACCGCTGTAGAGATAATCACTCTTGCGCGCTACTGATACGAACAGATCGATCAATTTTTTATCCTTGCGTTCCTCCGAAAGCGACGCATTGAATAAGTCGCCTTCCAGCTTGAAGTTACTGCATATTTTAAAGTAATTGGCGCAGAAAATCATCTTGTCAGGTTCATGCCAGGTAAACCAGCGGTCTGTGCGTATATTGGCGAACATGACGGGACGGAACCCTTCATACTTCCTGAACACACTGCGCCCACGCACGGCACTTTCAGTTTGCCCAACATAGTCAAGGATGCTGGTCATCAGGTCTGAATGTACAAAATAATCACGCGAGCTGTATTTGATATTATCGGGTGTTTTGATAACCAGAGTTCCCCAGTTGGCAGCAAGCATGGAGGATAAATCGCCTTTTTTGACCGATGCGCCTGACTCATCGCCGGTTATGATCAATAGTGTATTGTTAAGCAGTCCTTCTGCATCAAGTGAGGCAATGAATTCAGCAAGCGCAGCATCGGCGGTGTAGAACGCCTCCATAGTACCGTTATTAAATTTGCCTTTGAATTCATCCTTAATGAAAAGTGGGAAATGGGTAGAAGTGGTCATGAGTGTTGCAAACCATGGCGTCGAGGATTTTTGCAAATTTTGCAGTTCTTTTTTGACGCGCGGGTAAAATACGCCATCCGGCATACCAAAACTCAGGCCTTTATAAGCGGCATCGGCTTCTGTCCGGGGATATTTGTTTCTAAGTTTTTTATCGCCATATAATAGGCTAATGCCTGCATTTCTCATGAACAGGTTTTTTTTGGAAAATGTTACGTTGCTTGCCTGGAAAAAGGCAGTTTGATAACCTTGCGCGCGTAGAACTTTTGGCAGGCAGTTATTTTTCTTTCCATGTGCAACAGCTATCCATTTGTTGGGGCTGTCCTTATTGCCCAGAATGACTGATGTGGGTATTGCTTTCTTCGTAGTAGCCATGATAAGCACACGGCGATACATGGTTGGCATGTCGCCGCACATGATGCTGTAAAGGCCATTTTCCGTGAAACGCTGATGATAGATAAAGTTGCTGAAGTGAATGTTATCTTCTGCCATCTTTTTTAGATTCGGCATTGAACCGTTTTGAACGAATTGTTCAGACAACCCTTCAATAGCCACTATCAGGATATTGGGTTTTTTATATTTTCCGGTAATGCCTGGCACAATCTCTGTTTCGGAAAGTTTCAGGCCGGTCAGGCGTGCATATTCACGATCTGTTTCGAGAAAATTTTTATAGGGCCTTTCTTCTATTGCTTTGAATAAGGCTGAAATATTTTCTTCGAACACATTGTATTGCTGCCAGAAAGGCTGCTGCACCTTAAGCGCGATGAAGGGCAATGCCACAGGGAAGGTGATCAGCAGCATCCACTGCGGTCTAAGTGTGGGTTGCAACTTACTGATAACAAATAATGAGGCATAATAACCGATAAGGAATATGGCGAGCAAACCTAAAATGAAAGGGCTCACCAATGATTTCGCCAGAAACTGCTCTTCGGATAAGAAACGGCTATCTGCAATATGCAGATTGGAAAAATTGATACTTAGGTTTGCAATATTGGAAGCATACGATAATGCAAACAGGAAAATACAGGCAAAATTGAGCAGTTTATTCGGCGGCAGCAATGCAAGGCCGCTTGCAAAGACGATTGAGCACGCAACATCCGATACTATGCCTCTGCTAAGCAAGATCGTTGATAGTATGTCTTCTGCAAGGCCCAGGTGATAATAGGAAAAAAAACGGGCAAGTATTGTAACTACCAATACTGCGATAAAATATGGAATGAAGCGGGCAGCGCATGCCCGTAAATAGCCGGTATTAATAATCACTCCATATGTTGCCCACCGTTGACGGATAAGGTCTCACCTGTGATGAAAGCTGCTTCGTCAGCCGCAAGGAACAGCACGGCACGGGCTATTTCTTCTGGTTTACCCATTCGCCCAACGGGGATGTTGGCAATAATGGCTTTGAGTATATCTTCTTTTACTGCTTTTGTCATATCGGTTTCGATATAGCCCGGTGCCACGGCATTTACTGTGATGCCACGCGAAGCAGTTTCCCTTGCGAGTGCTTTGGTGAAGCCTAAAATACCAGATTTGGCTGCAGAATAATTAGTCTGGCCGAACTGGCCAAGCTGGGCGTTGAGGGAGCTGATATTGATGATGCGGCCAAATTTGCGTTCGCGCATGGATTCAATCACCGCGCGCGACATGTAAAAGCAGGAATTGAGGTTGGTCTCGATCACCATATCCCAGCCTTCGGCATCCATTTTATGCATGGCGGCATCACGCGTGATGCCAGCATTATTTATTAGAATATCGATCGGTGCACCCATATCAGCAGCGATCTTTGCCACATTATTTTTGCATGCAGTAAAATCACTGATATCCCATTTATATGTTGGGATGTCATGCGCTTTGGTGAATGCCTGTGCCACATCATCACGTGAAGCATAATTGGCAACTACCTTGTAGCCTGCCTTTTTCAGTTCAAGCGAAATGGCTGCGCCAATACCGCGTGTTCCACCAGTAACTAAAGCAATCCTAGACATGTTCTTACCTTTCCACACACATTGCAACACCCATACCGCCGCCGATACACAGCGTGGCCAGGCCTTTTTTAACATTCCTGCGATTCATTTCATGCAGCAGCGTGGTGAGCACGCGCGCACCGGATGCACCCACCGGATGGCCTAAAGCTATCGCGCCGCCATTCACATTCACTTTCGCCATATCCCAGCCCATTTCGCGGTTTACCGAAATAGCCTGTGCCGCGAAGGCTTCGTTAGCTTCGATAAGCTCGAGGTCTTTTATTCCCCAACCTGCTTTTTCCAGCGCTTTCTTGCTGGCAGGGATAGGGCCTGTACCCATGATGGCAGGGTCAACGCCTGCATGCGCCCATGATTTGATTGTAGCCAATGGTTTTAATCCGCGCTTATCTGCTTCCGCACGTGTCATTAGCATCACCACCGCTGCACCATCATTGATGCCTGAGGCATTACCTGCCGTAACCGTGCCTTCCTTGTCAAATGCAGCACGCAACTTGCCTAAGCTTTCCATAGTAGTGTCAGCTTTAGGGTGTTCATCGGTATCTATTGTTACATCACCTTTTTTACCTTTGATGACAACGGGGATGATCTCATCCTTGAATTTACCTGCCTGCATGGCAGCGGCAGCTTTTTGCTGTGAGGAGAAGGCGAATTCATCCTGCTCAGCGCGGCTGATGCCGAATTTTTTGGCAATATTCTCCGCGGTAACGCCCATATGGATATTGTGGAACGGGTCAAGCAGCGCATCGAATATCATGGTATCCACCATTGCTGCATTACCCATTTTGGTAGGTGTACGAAGGTTGAGCGCATGCGGTGCCATGCTCATGCTTTCCTGCCCACCGGCGATAACAATATGGCTGTCGCCATTTTTAATGGCCTGATAGCCAAGGCATACTGCGCGCAGGCCTGAGCCGCAAAGCTGGTTGATGCCCCATGCCGGCGTTTCCTTCGGCACGCCACCATTGAGTGATGCCTGACGGGCTGGGTTTGGGCCACAGCCAGCCGTGAGTATCTGCCCCATGATGACTTCTGATACATCCGCGCCATTTACTTTAGTGCGTGCCAGTGTTTCTTTGATAACGGCTTCGCCAAGCTTGTGTGCATGCAATGTGGCGAATGAACCATTGAATGTTCCGATAGCGGTACGAAGGGCACTGACGATAACGACATCATTGGCTGCGGACATGGGAACTCCTTTGGCTAGATTTTGTGCGGAATTTGTATGTAGGGACGCCAAGGGGCAAAGTCCAGAATTTTCGGTTGCAGAAGTGCTTTATTTCCGCAACGCACAATGTCAGACTGTATCACTCAACCATTCACAAAATGGTTGCCATAGCTCTCGTTTTGCACTGGAACCAACGATCATGCTTACATGGCCAGCTTTGGGTTTGATGATGTGCGCATGCTTTATGGCCTTTGCCAGTGGCAGTGCGCAGTCATAGGGCACGACATGGTCATTTTCCGGTATGGCAATAAAAGTGGGGATTTTTATCTTTTTAGGGGAAATGAACTTGTCTGCAACCTGCCAACTGCCATTTGCTAATTGATTCTCCTGCGCCCAACCAATCAGACAATCATGTGCCATGCCCGATGTCATCGGCACACCGTCATTCACCCAATGCTCCAGCGCGATGAAATCTTTGGCAGCGCGGCCATTGGCTTCCAGGCTGGCAAAACGCTTGAATTTCTGTTCGAATACCCAGGGATCAGTCAGGTAAAATAAGGTCTGGATGATCTCGCCAGGTACTGTATCCTTGGATGCCAGCATTTCCGCCATTTTCTTTTTATACGCACTGTCCAATATCAGCGGTTTGAAATTATCGCAGTGGAAATCCCATGGCGTGGCAAGCAACGCAAGGGCGGAGATATGCTTTGCTGCAAGCTGTGCTGACGCAAGCGAGAGAACGCCGCCCATGCAATAACCAGCCAGCGTTATTTTTTCTCCGGTTTTTTCTGCAACATATTCAATGGCGGGAAGCAGGATTTTGGTGATGTAATCATCGCAGTCATATTTTTGTTCGGATTTGCCGGGTGTGCCCCAATCCAGCACCAGCGGGTAATGGCCTTGTGCCGCCAGATATCGAAGCAAGCTGCGCTCTTCCTCTAGGTCGAGAATGTAATAGCGGTTTATCAGGGAAGGGATGAACAGCACTACATTGCCTTGGCCGCCACGGCCATAATCCAGCAACCTTGCGGCGCCTTTTTGCCAGATGGCGGCGGGTTCTTTTACAGTGCGTGTATAGGTGCTTTCAAAGTAACGTTTTATGCCAGAAAGTACATCAGCGGCGTGGTTTTTGACTGTGCTTTGCAGGGCCTTTCCGAACTGGTCGGGATTTAGGTTTTTT
>CAZAQK010000021.1:0-9650 GCA_964487265.1 uncultured Rickettsiales bacterium
TGGTGTGGCCTTGACACCTTATCAAGTGTGATTGCGAATTCACGCTCGGCGATGATTTCGCCAATATCTCCTACCAGCCTTCCGTCTATGGTGAATTTCCTGCTCCCCTCACAGCAGGTTTGCAGGCGATCAATGCCCTCGAAAATAAGCTTTAGTGCTTCGTTGATGTCATTGGCCATATATATATCGCCTGAAAAATGGTGGGGGGTGAGGGACTTGAACCCACGACCAAGGCGTTATGAGCGCCCTGCTCTAACCGCTGAGCTAACCCCCCGTTTAGGCTATTGGTTGCTAGTTGTTAGTTGCTAGCAAGCTGGTTTTCAACCATTTTTGCGTGCCACCCTCAAACAATCACTATTTCCCTTGCATTTGCCTATGGTTTGGGCTAACTAACCCCTCCCGAATATAAGGAATAGCTTATGAAACAAGGCATACACCCAGATTACCACGCGATCACCATCAAGATGACCGATGGTACGACCTACCAGACCTATTCGACCTATGGTAAAGAAGGCGAAGTGCTGCAGCTCGACGTGGACCCAAAGACCCATCCGGCATGGACGGGCGGCGTGAACCTGCGTAAAACCGGCCAGATGGAGAAATTCCAGAACAAGTTTGGCGCGTTCAACGTTAGCGGCAAAAAGTCCGAGAAAAAAGAAGATAAGAAAGACGATAAAAAGTCTAACTAGCCAATAAAAAAGCACCATCTGGTGCTTGGCTGTAACAAGAGGCGGGCTACATGCTCGCCTTTTTTGTGTCTGCTATTTTGCTATTTCCTGCTTCAGCACTTCCTCGCGCTGTAGATATATATAGAGTGCCTTCTCCAGTTGCGGCCATGAAATGCCATATTCCCCATCGAACTGTTCCTTAGCCACTTCAAAAACCCTCATGGCTTCTTCCTTGGAAAGCTTGGCCAGGTTGCGCTGCTCGCAGATGAAATTCACATCATCCACATGCCACAGCTCATCCATGAAATACCCGTATTCCTTGAGCAGCTGCCGCGCTGCTTCTATTATTTTAGTTGCACTTACATCCATGTTTAACCCTCTTAATTAAAATTAATAATATTGTTAATAATGGTTAATTGTTAATAATTGGTTAAATATAATTAACTTTCTGAGCGTACCCCCCGCTGTCTCTGCCTTTTCACCTCCTGCTCCATCACCAATGGCATAACCGGGCAAGGCTTGCCCCGGAAGCGGCTATAAAAAATTTGCATGTGGGCTATTGCGTTTGGGAAATAAGTACTTATATCAATCTCATCCAAACACCCACAGGCGGTGGCAGGATGCCTGAAAAACAGACTTTTCTGGCATTTTGCTGCCATAAAAAAATGATAAGAAGGAAGAGTCATTATGAGCAAAATTATCGGTATCGATCTTGGTACAACCAATAGCTGCGTAGCCATCATGGATGGCAGCAATGTTAAAGTCATTCACAGCCCGGAAGGCCGCAACGTGGTGCCATCGGTTGTGGCATTTGCAGAAAATGGCGAGCGCTTAGTAGGCGACTCAGCCAAACGCCAGGCCGTGACCAATCCGGAAAATACGCTATTCGCCATCAAACGCCTCATCGGCCGCAACTTTGCCGATCCGATGGTGAAAAAAGACATGGGCCTTGTGCCCTACCATATCGTGAAAGCCGATAATGGTGACGCATGGGTGGAAGCGCGCGGTGAAAAATATTCACCTTCGCAGATCTCAGCCTTCATCCTCATCAAGATGAAAGAAGTAGCTGAAGCGTATCTCGGTGAAAAAGTATCGCAGGCGGTGATCACCGTGCCTGCCTACTTCAATGATGCGCAGCGTCAGGCCACCAAGGATGCCGGCCGTATCGCAGGCCTTGAAGTGTTGCGTATCATCAACGAACCAACCGCAGCTGCGCTTGCCTACGGCATGGATAAAGATAAGAAAGAAGGCAAAACGGTTGCCGTATATGACCTTGGAGGTGGCACGTTCGACGTATCCATACTCGAAATTGACGACGGCGTATTTGAAGTAAAAGCCACCAACGGTGACACATTCCTCGGTGGTGAAGACTTCGACAAACGCATCATCGATTTCCTCGCTGATGAATTCAAACGTGACCAGGGCATTGACCTGCGCAGCGACAAGCTGGCACTGCAACGCCTGAAGGAAGCAGCGGAAAAAGCGAAGATCGAGCTGTCTTCCAGCCTGCAGACCGATGTGAACCTGCCATTCATCACCGCTGACCAGACCGGCCCGAAACATTTGAATGTAAAACTTACCCGCGCCAAGCTGGAATCGCTGGTCGATGACCTGATCGAAAAAACCATCGAGCCATGCCGCGCTGCCCTCAAGGATGCAAGCCTGAAAGCTGCCGACATTGATGAGGTGATATTGGTGGGTGGTATGACCCGCATGCCGAAAGTAGCGGAAAAAGTAAAAGCATTCTTCGGCAAGGAACCACACAAAGGCGTGAACCCGGATGAAGTGGTGGCGATGGGTGCTGCCATTCAGGGTGCCGTACTGCGCGGCGATGTGAAGGATGTGTTGCTGCTTGACGTTACCCCGCTTTCACTCGGTATCGAAACACTCGGTGGTGTGTTCACGCGCCTTATTGATCGTAACACTACTATCCCAACCAAGAAATCACAGACCTTCTCAACGGCTGATGATAACCAGACGGCGGTGACCATCCGCGTATTCCAGGGTGAACGCGAAATGGCTGCCGATAACAAAATGCTGGGCCAGTTCGACCTGGTGGGTATCCCGCCCTCTCCCCGCGGCATCCCGCAGATCGAAGTAACATTTGATATCGACGCTAACGGTATCGTGAATGTATCAGCAAAAGACAAGGCGACCGGTAAAGAGCAGCAGATCCGTATCCAGGCATCGGGCGGTCTCTCCGAGGCAGATATTGAACGCATGGTGAAGGAAGCTGAAGCCAACGCCGAAGCCGACAAAAAACGCCGTGCGCTGGTGGAAGCCAAAAATCAGGCTGAAGGCCTCATCCATGCTGCTGAAAAATCGCTTTCTGAACACGGTACGAAAGTATCGGCTGCCGAAAAAGAAACGATCGAAAACGATATCAAGTCGCTGAAGGAAGCGGTTGCATCGGAAGATGTTTCACGTATTGAGCAAGGCACGCAGGCACTCAGCCAGTCTTCCATGAAGCTGGGTGAAGCCATGTATAAGGCACAGCAGGATGCGGCGGCGGCTTCCGGTGGTTCTGCTGATGCTTCAGGTGATGCAGGTGGCGACGACAAGGTTGTCGATGCCTCCTTCGAAGAAGTGGATGAAAATAAGAAGAAACAAGGATAAGTGATGGTGTGGGTGCGAGTGCTGGTGTACAACGCACCCATGCATTTTAACCCATACCCCCACTAACGCCCTCACCTATGGCCAGCCAGCGCGACTTTTACGAAATCCTTGGCGTCTCAAAAACCGCAAATGCGGATGAGCTGAAAAAAGCTTATCGCAAGCTGGCCATGCAATATCATCCGGATAAAAACCCGGGCGATTCCAAAGCAGAAGAACGCTTCAAGGAGATCAGCCACGCCTATGATGTGCTTTCCGATGAGCAGAAACGCGCCGCCTATGACCGCTTCGGCCATGATGCGTTCAATCAGGGCGCAGGCGGGGCGGGTGCTGCAGGCTTTGATTTCTCCAGCGGTTTTGCCGATATTTTTGAAGACCTGTTCGGCGGTATGGGGGGCGGCAGGCGCAGCAGCACAGGCCCGGCGCGCGGCACCGATCTGCGCTACAACCTGCAGGTAAGCCTTGAGGAAGCCTTCAAGGGAAAACAGGAAAAGATCTCCATTACCACCGCGGTGGCCTGCGAATCCTGCAAGGGCAGTGGCAGTGAGAAAGGCTCAAGCCCCATCACATGCCCAAGCTGCAACGGCGCAGGGCGCACACGCGTAAGCCAGGGATTTTTTACCATGGAACGTGCCTGTTCCGGTTGCGGCGGACAAGGCAAGATTATCAAAGACCCGTGCAAAACCTGTGCAGGCTCGGGCCGCACGCGGAAGGAAAAAACGCTTTCGGTCAGTATCCCCGCCGGTGTGGAAGAAGGAACACGTATCCGCCTTTCCGGCGAAGGCGAAGTGGGCGCACGCGGCGGAGCTGCCGGAGATCTATATATCTTCATTGCGGTAAAACCGCATAAATTGTTCAATCGCGACGAAGCCGACATCCATTGCCAGATACCCATACGCATGACCACCGCCACATTGGGCGGCGCAGTGGAAGTGCCGACGATCGACGGCTCACGTGTCAAGGTCACCATACCCGAAGGCACACAATCCGGCCACCAGTTCAGGTTGCGCGGCAAAGGTATGAGCATATTGCGCTCGCAGACCCGTGGCGATATGTATATCCATGTACAGGTGGAAACGCCGGTGAAGCTGAATAAAAAACAGAAAGACCTGTTGAGAGAGTTTGAAAAAACCGATGGTAATACCAGCCCGGAATCGGATAATTTCTTCTCCAAGGTTAAAGAATTCTGGACAGATTTGAAAGAATAATACCATGAAGATCGCTATTGCCGGATGTTTAGGACGCATGGGACTTACGCTGGTGGAAGCCGTGCATGCCGACAGCCGCCTGACACTCACCATCGGCAGTGAACGTGAAGGCTACAATATCACCGAAGCGCAAACCGCGCTGGCCGCCTACGGCATGGGCAATATGCCCATCACCTCCAATCCAGCGGAACTGGCCGAAAATGCCGATGCAGTGATCGATTTCACGTCACCGGAAGCGACACTTGCCGTTGCCGAGGCGGTTGCCAAGGAAGGCGGCATTCACATTATCGGCACAACCGGTTTTACACCGGCACAACTCAAGACATTGCAGCAATATGCAAAGAAAGCCTGCATCGTGCAGTCCGGCAATTTCTCGCTGGGCGTGAATTTGATGGCAAAGCTTGCCGGATTATCCGCTGGTGCGCTGGATGCATCCTATGATGCAGAAATTTATGAAATGCACCATAAACACAAGAAAGATGCCCCGTCCGGCACTGCGCTGATGCTGGGCCATGCCATCGCCGATGCACGCGGCGTTTCGCTGGCGGATAAACAGTCGATGAACCGCAACGGCGTGCGTAAGCAGGGTGACATTGGCTTCTCGGTGGCACGTGGCGGCGAAGTGGTGGGCATCCATACCGTGACATTCGCCGGTACACATGAGGTGATCGAGATCAAACACCAGGGTTTCTCACGCAGCATTTATGCGCAAGGCGCGCTGCACGCCGCACGCTGGGCAAAAGACAAAAAACCTGGCCTTTATTCCATGCAGGATGTACTGGGGCTTTAAGTAGTTTTCCCCTTCCGGACCACACATGTTCTTCTTAGCGTATGTGCATGGCACACACGCTGAGCATTGAATGTACCTATACAATTGCAGGACACACCTACAGGCTACGCCCTGCCCTGCTGGTATTGCACACTATCGAAATGCAAACCGGTTTTACGATGCGTGAGATGGCGCATTCCTGCACGCACAAACAGGCGAAGATCATTATTCAGGCTGCCACAGATGATGCACCGGAGGAGGAGGATGCACTGTGCGAAGTGGCAAAGGCTTTTCTTGCCCATGCTTTGCAGGATATTTCCGCCTTCAACTGGCGGGACATGTTTACACTGTATGTGGGGATGATGGGAAGGCCAACAGCCGAATTCTGGAACATTACGCCAGCGGAATATCTGCTGGCTGTGGAAGGCTTCTGCCAGCTGCGTGGCATTGCGCCGGAGGCGGCAGGCATGCCCGCAACTTCCCATGACCTCGCCGAAATGGTAAGAAGGTTTGGGGACGATGTATAAATATACCTATACGTAAATCTTCACTTCCAGAGCATGAATCTACGGATTAGATTGCCATTATGAAGTACCGTTTCAGAATTTTTCTATATATTGCCATAACTGTTATCTTTGTTGGCGCGATTGTAATAATCCTCGGCGCATTTTTGATATTTTCACCACCGCATATTCCATCTCTTAATGAGATCAAATTCCGTTGGAAGTTGGCAGGTCAATTAGATTCTCCCCTGCAAATTAGGAAATTAACAGCATTCCCGTGGGAACGAGTTTGCATAAAAGATGATTTCGATTGGCTGGAACGTCCGGATGGGGGAAATTATATTCTGGTTTTTTACTATGATTCAAAACCAGTAGAAGAATTTTATCTGGATAAAGCCAAACATAATAATCTGGAATTGCATGTAGATGGTTGTTTTAACGGTGAACAACAATTCTTTCACAGAATGGAAAAATGAATATGGCCAGATATTCTACAAGGAGAAAAATAATAAATATCTTACCTGGAGTAGCAGGATTAATATTCCGCCTAGGAATTTTAGTAGTGATTTTTACTTTAATATTATGGCAAGCTAAGAATTTTCCTTCTTACATCCGCAGCATCTTAGATGCGTGTATTTTAAAATTTTTAATATTGTCATGTCTATTCTATGTGATGTGGTTCGGCATTGACGTAATGCTATTACGAAAAAAACTTATTCCACATCGAATCTGGAAAATATTTTTATGTTATATTGGCGTATACTTACTAAGCCTATTATCGCTTGGTCTGTTTATTACATATCATGATTCCCATACATTCAAATTTTTATGGAATCTGGAACGAGCAAAATCACACAATCAAGAAACCATTTACTTATCAAATTTAACTGATTTTTCCTGGGAGAAAGTATGTTTCATCCCGCCCTATACGATTGAGGACGATATACAAAAACTCATAGGACAGGAATATAAGATTGGCGAAATCGATACCAACGATGACGGCTTATATAACCTGCTGTTCCTCCTGCCTGATAAAACTACACGGGCAATTCAGGTGTCGCGAAACTTCTATCAGCTGAATGCAAGGCCTTGCTTGAATTATGAGGAGAGCAAAACAGTGAAAATGTATTACTAAAATTTCTTATGCAGAAATATATGCAACACAGCCAAAGCCATAATCGTATTATTTAATAACAATCAGGCCCTAAAAAACATCCCTCGGCAAATGTTGAAAATATATAGAGGCCTGCAAACGTAATAATCAGAGCCAAAACACCTAAAGATGTAAACAGGACTGATATTTTTTTAACCCATTTCATTCTAATTCTTACAAGGATAATTTATGCCAGATAATAACCCTAATGAACCTTACCTATCAAAAATAGCAAGAGAAAAGGCCAGCGAATTTGGCATTACTGGTAAAGGTCACAATGATACATTAGATGCTTTTAGGCACACTTACATTAGTGCTATGTTCGCATATTATGCTGGCAATGGTATCGCCCATGGATTTGGTGAACTGAATGAATTAAAAGGCGATATATGGAATGGTCAACCGATTAGTGAACGTCATATGGACGAGCATAACAACGAAGTTGGCAGAAAAATCGGACAGAATGCAACAAATCATGAAGATATCGGAAAACATGTTTATGATGCTCTTGCCAGAGGTGAATTAATTATCAATGACACCGATAACGGCCCCTCTAGTCCATTTGATAATGATGCAGATTATACGCCACCTATTGGTGTATCACACTTCGTAGCCAGCGATACCTCTCCCCGTATGGGCAGCTTCGACCCTTCCTCTGTGTTTCGCGCATTAGGTGGTGGGAAAAGCAGAATGTCCTCCAAGCAAATCTTTGCCATGTCGGCAGCTTCGTTTGCGCAGGAAATTATCAAATCCAACCGTCGCAGGATGGAAAACGACCTGATCGATATTTTAACGGGCGGCAACAGCAAGACGGGCATGCCGCAGGTGGCAAGCGGTAACCCGGTGGCATCGCTCACTAATAGTTTAGGCGGGTTGATCGACAATCTCGTAGGCTCGGCCATGAGCCGCCGGAAAACGCGCGTTTCCACCAGTGAATCCGAACGCTCCGTCGAGGCCAGCCGCAACTGGAACCCAAGCCGCAGCCAGCAGCAAGCCATGCTGGCCAGCTGGGCACAACAGGGAAACAGGAATTTATAGTTAAGTTGCCGGACGGCTCAGCAGAACACGCTGGTGCGGAAAGGTCACTTTCACGCTGGTACCCTCGCCCACTTTACTGGTGAGTTGCAATTTGCCGCTGTGAAGTTCGGCATACATTTTACAGAGTGGCAGGCCAAGCCCCGTACCTTCATGGCTTTTATTGCGATGCACCTGCCCGAATACGGAAAGTGCTTTCGGGATATCCGCTTCGGCGATACCAATACCCGTATCCGCTACCGTGAAGCTTAAATTATGCTGCTGGTCCATGCGGGCGGTGAGCGTGATGGTACCATCTTCCGGTGTGAATTTTACCGCGTTGGCGAGCAGGTTGATGAGTATCTGGCGGATCTTACGCTTATCACCCCATACATGCGGCAAATCCGGCTCCAGTGCCATGATGAGATGGATATTCTTGGTTTTTACCTTGCCGTTCATGATGCGCACGCCTTCGCTCATGATGTCGGTGATGTCGACTTTTTCTTCCACCAGTTCGAGCTTGCCAGCATCACCTTTGGAAAATTCCAGAATGTCGGTGATGAGCTGCAATAAATGGCTGCCGCAGAGATTGATATCGTGCACGCGCTCTTTCTGTTTGGCATTGAGCGGCCCGAAATAGCCGGAGTTTATCATTTCGGAAAACCCGATGATGGCGTTGAGCGGTGTGCGCAACTCGTGCGACATGTTGGCAAGGAATTCGGATTTCGCCTGGCTGGCCAGGATCGCCGAAGCCTCGGATTCTTCCACGCGGGTGATCTGGCGCGCCATGGCAATAACCAGCAGTGATAATATCGAACCGAATGCGACGAACATGCCCAGGAAGCCCAGATCCTTGGAGCGCTCATCGCGCCAGCTTGAAAGTATCTGCTCTTCGTCCATCACGACAGAAACAATGATGGGAATATTTTTGAGCCGTTTGATGGCACCGATCTTCAGTATGTCGTTTTCGATGATGGTCTGGCTGATGGCACGCTCGCCGATCTCTTTGTGCTCTTCCACCCATGAGCGTGACAATGCTTCATCGGCGGGCGCATCATAAGGACCGATCGCAAGCGACGTTCCATCCGAAAGCATGAGAGCCATGAATTTCTGGTTACCTGCTGCGATGGAACTGTAAAAATCAATGAAATAACCCGGATCCATCGCCGCAACCACGATACCGCCGAACTCGCCATTCAGCTTGTTGTACCTGCGGCTCATGATTATGAGAGAATCGTTATCCTTGGTATAATGCTTGCCGATGAATACCTGCGTATCATCCGCTTCATGCATATGATTAAAGAGCTGCTTGCCCTGCAACGTTTCATGGTAATCAAGCCATGTATCATAGCCGCGCTTGTGCGCCGCCACTTCCACCGCACCATTCTCGTTGATCATGGCCAGCGCCACGATCTGCGGTGTTTCATTCAGCCAGAGTTTGAAATTCTGCTCGGTATATTCCGGCAGGTTGTTGCCAAACAGCGTGTTGAAATATTGCCGCTCGATGGCACGGCGCAGCGATAAATCCACACCGAGGAAGGTAAGCTCAACATGATCAGCAAGAATGCGCGACAGGCGCACGGCCGTCTGCTCGCCATCACGCAGGGTCTGCTCATACGCACGGTTGGCCTGCTGGATAACGATGACGCCAAACAGCACGATGATCATCAGCGTGAAGCCGACAAGGTATCGGATCTTCGGAGAGCGTGAACGTCTTTGTGC
>CAZAQK010000021.1:9668-18046 GCA_964487265.1 uncultured Rickettsiales bacterium
TTTCGTCATAACTTGTTTTGCCTTGTTGCCAGACAGCCTGACAACCCCGTAATCTTTGGAAACCGGCTTAATTTTCACCTATTTAGGTTAAGATACGATGATAGTTTTAAGAATTTTCGGTTAAGATTCCAAAGGATATGACTAGCCGACTAAAAATAAGCTATTGTTTTATATACAACATGAAAATCATTAATTTTCATGCCCTAATAAATCCAGGTAAGTTAAGAAATAATCTTACGGATAAGGGCTGCTTTAAGCAAAACAACAATGCCTGCGTTCAGGATCGCCAGAAGCAAGAATGTTTCCGGCACCGTGAACCCCTGCTTCAGCATTCCAAGCGTGCCCAGTGCCGATATCACCATGAACAAGGCATTCATGATATTATTGGCAGCGATGACGCGCGCACGGTGCTCAGCACCACTGCGATGCTGCATGAGCACATAAAGCGGCACCACAAACACACCGCCGCAGATAGAAAGCACGAACAGGTCACAGACAATGCGCCAGCCACCCTGCGTGATGAATGCCCACGCCCCCATCAATTCGCCTCCCACAGGCATGATGCCACGGCTGGCCATATACAGATCAACAATCGCCAGCGAGATACCCGCCGCCGCATAGGGGACATAACGCGCCGTGATTTTCCCACCCTGCAACTTACTGCATAAGGCAGAACCTATTGCGATACCGATGGAAAAGGTGGCAAGCATCAACGTCACCACTGTTTCATCACTGCCCAGCGTGAGTTTGGTATAGTTAGGGAACTGAGCGACAAAGGCAGCACCCACCAGCCAGAACCATGAAATCCCCAGTATGCAAAGAAAAATGCCACGGTCACGGCGGCTGAAGGCAATGATCGACCAGGTAGCGCGCCAGATGTTGCGGGTGATGGAAAGATCCGGCACTGGCGGAGGCGATGCCGGAATGCGACGGCTGCTCATATAGCCGGATACCGCAACCAGTAGCAAGAGAATGCATGTAAAGCCAATACCGCCTTCCCGCACAATCAGCAGCCCACCCAGTATGGCACCAAGCAATATGGCAAGGAATGTACCGGATTCGATATAGCCGTTGCCGGCAACCAGCTCGTCATCGCGCAGGTGCTGCGGCAATAATGCATATTTGATTGGTCCAAAAAATGTCGAATGCACCCCCATGGCAAACAGCATGATCATCAGCAGCGTGACATTCGACAGGATAAATCCGACCGACGCCACCAGCACAATGCCGATTTCAAACAGCTTGATGATGCGGGTTAGTTTTGCACGATCGTATTTATCGGCCAGTTCCCCCGCGGTCGCCGAGAATAGAAAATAGGGCAGCATGAAGATGCCCGCCGCCAGCGTCACCAGCAGCTGCGGATTTTCCAGTGTTTCCGACAGGCGGTAAGTAATCAGCATGACCAGCGCATTTTTGAGCAGGTTATCGTTCAGCGCGCCAAGGAACTGTGTGATAAATAAAGGCAAAAAGCGTTGTGTGGTAAAAAAGGCCATGCACATTCCTTGTAAAATTCTCGCTTTGAAACAGCCTGCAAGCAGGGCATTGCCAAAGCCAGTCAATAGATTATAGTAAGTATGCACAGGGATAAAGGACTATGAGCGTACCCATAAATATTGACGAACTGCGGGCCAATCTCGGCTATAACTGCGAGGTCGAACGCAAGCTGCTTGCGCACTTCGTGGAGTCCGTCAATGCTTGGCTTACAGAACTGCGCCGTGAACCCTCAGCCATGCAAAATGAAGAGTTTAACAAGCTGTGGCAGGACTTCACCCAGAACCTGACCGAACAAGCCACCAATATTGGTGCGCACCGGCTTGCCGAAATGTCTGCCCGCGCCGAACACCAGTTCGCGTCTGATGCCACGGTGAAATTACATTTACTGGATCTGATAGAACGCGAATTCCGCCCGACCGAGGAATTTATCCTCAGCGTGGTGGGGCTGGATGCGGTGGCTGTGTAGCCTCTTCGACGAGTCTGTCAACATGCGACGATGAAAGCCCCTTCTGCACCCGGAGCGTTTCGCTGCGGTGCACGGCTTCATTCATGAGCGGACCATCCAGCGCCAGCGCATCAACCACAAGTACGGCGGCCTGCTTGCGATCTCCCAGGTAATCCTTAGCAATTGCTTCGATCTTTTTAGCATCCATGCCGGGCAGGTGTTTCTGCAGCTCCTGCGTGAGCACGCGACCCGCCGCTCCATCCGGTTCAAATGCAACGGCCAGTGCCTCATGCTCGATGATCTGGCCTTTGGCATTCGCGTAAATATGCACTGCAGGCTCGCGACCGATGGGCCCACGCGTCTGCACCAGTGCTTCTATCAATTCTTCCTGCTTGTCTTTGGGCAGTGAGGCTGCGCGTATTTTCTGACCAGCAGGCTTTTTAATCTGCTTGCCCAGATCACTCAGGAAATCCTTATCATCAAGCAGTAGCAGGTATGATGCCATGTCATCGCGGCGATTGAGGAGAATGCTGTGCATGCCGGTGTATGCGGTTTCCTTGAGCAAGCGCAGCGGAATATTGCTGGACGCATGCTGCTGCAGATCACGCAATGCATGGTGATGCGCCCGTGACAATGTTTTGGAAAAAGTACCGGCAGGATTCAGCACCTCGATAAATGCACGGCAGACGGCTTTTTGTTCGGCGATGAAATCCTGCCAGTCTTTAGTCGATTCCGGATTGCGGCCTTCATAGGCGTGATGCAGGAATTTAAGGAACTGGCCGCGCTTGCGCTCATCCGCCTGACGGTTAAGCAACGGCGCCTCTTTCAGTGAATACGTATGCGTGTCTCTGGTGGGTTCGGCAGCTACCACCGCATCCGGCGCCACGCCAAATGCCGCGCCTACGCCGCGTGCTACTTTGGAGAAATAGCGCTCGTTGAGTTCTTCATCGAGCTTTCTCATCGCATCAGGTGCAGCGGTGCGTGCACCAAGCATGGCAACAAGCGTAGCCGCCGTACCGATGAGTTTACCACCTAAAATGATGTGCACCGGCTGGCGGTTGCCGAGCTTCCTTTGCACCGCCACGTTCATGGCGGTGCTGCTGGTGGCGATGATACCTGAATCCACCCAGTTCTCCGCCTGGAATTCCTTATATAGATCAAGCCTGCGCTGGTAGGCCGGATCATCATACTCAAGATGCTGGTCCTTCCGCCATTGCTCGAGTGATTTCCTACCGAGCTTGTCATAAAGCGGGTTGAATGCGTGCTTTACACCAGCCGTCACCATATCCACCGGCTTGCCCAGCAATCGCTTGATACCCATGTAGATAAAGAAGGCCGCGCTGTCACCGGCGAATTCACCACCCCATGTATGCTTTTCCGATACATGATGGTCTTTATTGCCGTGCTTGTTCTGGAACCATTTCCCAACCATGGGATCGATAAAATCCGTAGCCCAGCAGGCAAGCGTCTGCTGGATACCGAACGCGATTTCACGTCCAGTGCGCTTGTCGTTCGGAAGTTCACGCGATGGCACTTCAGAAGGTGGTAGTTCAGGTTTATTCATTATGTATTAAACGGGGCTGTTGTTGAGAATCATTCTTAATAACATGTATAAGTAAATATTACCAGATAATTATTTACTTTTATTGAATGGCCAAACGCCCAGCCAGCGTAGTGTTGCAGGGGAAATCACCCCTACCCCAAAACCCATTAATATATTGATATATATGTCTACTTTTGCACCAATGCGCCCAGCTGCCTGCCAGCCAGTATGTGCATATGGAAATGATGCACCGTCTGCGAGGCATCCACCCCGTGGTTGGTGATGAGGCGATAACCGGTTTTATCCACACCCAGCGAGGCCGCTATTTTCTGGATGGCGGCAAAGTAGCCCTGCATGAATGCGGCAGGTGCATTTTGTGCAAAATCATCGAAGGATACATACTCGCCTTTAGGAATTACCAGCACATGCACCGGTGCTGCCGGTGCAATATCATTGAAAGCGAGCGCAAACTCATCCTCATGCACTTTCTTACATGGAATTTCACCGCGCAGGATCTTTGCGAAGATGTTGTTACTGTCGTACATAATTCTCCTCGTCATCCTCGGCGATGCACAAGCATCGTCCGGGGGTCTATAAATGGATGCCCGGTTCTGGCCACTGGCCAGCCCGAGCATGACGGTTTAACAAAGCACTAAATGATCTTGCAGGCTTCATCGAACGTAAAGCGCGGGCCGCGCGGGAACAGTTTAGACGCATCGCCATAACCAAGGCTGCAGATGAAATTGGATTTGATCCTGGTGCCCCAGCCCGAGCATGACGGTTTAACAAAGCACTAAATGATCTTGCAGGCTTCATCGAACGTAAAGCGCGGGCCGCGCGGGAACAGTTTAGACGCATCGCCATAACCAAGGCTGCAGATGAAATTGGATTTGATCCTGGTGCCGGAGAAGAATGCTTTATCCACCATATCATTATTGAAGCCAGACATCGGCCCGCAATCAAGCCCGAGCGAACGCGCCGCCAGCATGAAATACGCCCCCTGCAGGCTGCTGTTGCGGAAAGCGGTTTTGAAGATCAGCTCATCATTTCCGGCAAACCAGCTGCGCGCATCTTTCGCATGCGGGAAGAGCTTACCCATATATTCATAGAAATCCATATCCATGCCGAGAATGGCCGTTACCGGTGCCGCCATGGTTTTAGCGACGTTACCGGCATCAAGCGCGGGCTTCAGCATGTCCTTGGCTTCTTTGGATTTTACATACACCACGCGCAGCGGCTGCGTGTTGGCAGATGTCGGACACATCTTGGCAAGGTCATAAACCTGCTTGAGCAGTGCATCATCCACCGGCTTATCCAGCCACACATTATGGGTGCGCGCATTATTGAACAATATATCGAGTGTTTTTTTATCCAGCATTACATATCTCCTTTGCGGCGTGCTTTGCTCAGTGCTTTTTCATCAAGGCCCGAAATGCCTTCACGCCGTTTCAGTTCCATCATCACTTCTGCCGGTTTTACACCGGCATCTGCTAATAATATCAGCCAGTGGAACAGCAGGTCGGCACTTTCAGACACAATTTCTTTTTTGTCTTTCTGCATGGCGGCAATGACGGTTTCCACTGCTTCCTCACCTACCTTCTGCGCAATCTTGGCGGTGCCTTGCTTCAACCGCTTGGCGATATAGGAGTAATCGGGATCCGCATCACGGCGGCTTAAGACCACCTGATATAATTTATCCAGTATGTGTTCTTCGCTCATACCGCAAGCCTTACCGGAATATGGGCTTCTTGCATAGCCTCTTTTACCTGCGCAACCGTAAGTTCCCCGTAATGAAAGACCGAGGCGGCAAGCACGGCATCGGCTTTACCAATTCTTACCGCATCAACAAAATGCTGCAGGTTTCCGATACCGCCGGACGCAATGACCGGAATGCTGACTGCTTCAGAAACGGTGCGCGTTAAATCAAGGTGCACACCTTGCTTGGTGCCATCCCTGTCCATGGAGGTGAGCAATATCTCCCCTGCCCCGTAATCCTCCATTTTCTTTGCCCATTCTACCACATTCAGGCCAGTGGCATTGCGCCCGCCATGGGTAAAAATTTGAAATGTCCCCGCTGCGGGCCTGCTGGCCCTCGCATGGGACGAAGCTGAAGGCTCGTCGGCCTGCTGGCCTCCTGTGTCCTGAGGAACAAATTTAGCGTCGATAGCAACCACGATGCACTGCGAACCGAATTTTTCTGCGGCTTCACGCACGAATTCCGGCCTTCGCACTGCTTCGGTGTTGATGGATACTTTGTCGGCACCAGCGAGCAACAGGTTGCGGATATCATCCAGCGTGCGAACACCACCGCCCACGGTAAGCGGCATGAAACACCGCTCGGCGACACGCGAAATCATCTCATACAGAATGCCTCGGTTGTCGCTCGTTGCGGTGATATCAAGGAAACATAATTCATCGGCACCGGCAGCATCATAAAGCCGCGCCTGCTCCACCGGATCACCGGCATCACGCAACCCTTCGAAGTTGATGCCCTTGACCACGCGGCCATCCTTGACATCCAGGCACGGTATGATGCGGGTTTTCAGCATGCTGCCAGTGCCTCTTTTGGATCAACCGCACCATCATACAATGCGCGGCCAATGATGATGCCTGCGATGCCTTTTGCCTCATGCGGCTTGTAACGTTTGATATCTTCCACCGAGCTGATGCCACCGGATGCAATGACCAGTGTGGAAATCGCCGATGCCAGTGTTACGGTTTCTTCCACGTTCGGCCCTTGCATCGCGCCATCGCGCGAAATATCCGTGTAGATGATGGCGGCTACACCCACATCTTCAAAACGCTTTGCCATATCCACTGCAAGCTGGTCGGATATTTCCGCCCAGCCCTCAACCGCCACACGCCCATCCTTGGCATCAATACCCACGGCGATTTTTCCCGGGAACAAACGGCAGGCTTCTTTCACCAGTGCCGGATCGCGCAGGGCAATGGTACCGAGTATTACCCGTGCGATACCCATGGAAAGCCAGGCATCCACCTGATCCAGCGTGCGGATGCCACCGCCCAGCTGTATCGGCATACGCACCCGCGAGAGGATGGATTTCACCGCGTAGGCATTGACCGGTTGCCCGGCAAACGCACCATTCAGATCCACCACATGCAGCCATTTGAATCCTGATTGCTCGAACTGTGCAGCCTGATCGGCAGGTGTGTTTTCAAACACGGTGGCTTTATCCATATCGCCGCGCAGCAGGCGTACACATTTGCCATCTTTCAGATCTATGGCAGGGTAGAGGATCATACATATCCCCGCACTTGTTGCGGGGTCCGGCCATTATACCAGACCCCGTCATTCGCTTTGCTTCGACGGGGCTTATTCATACGAGCGTGCTGATGGGCTCGAGATTCTTGTAATAAAAACGGCCAGCGATCATCTTTGCGTTGACGAATTCATAAAACGGCAGCACACCCCAGCAGATATAGCCACTCTCCTCGTAGAGTTTTATCGCAGCATCCTGCGTTTCACGCACGGAAAGCCTGAGCACGGAAAACCCCTGCGAGCGTGCCTCACGTTCCGCCGCCTCCAGCAGCATTCTGGCCAGCCCATGCCCGCGCGCCCACGGCGCAACAAAATGCGCTTCTATCGATGCGGCAAATGATGATGTTTCCTTACTCAGTCCTGGCTTCACCAGCTGGATGCTCGCAACTATGGTGCCATCAAGACGGCCAGCATACATGACGCGTTCGGGCACCACCAGCACACCTCTCCAGTAGGTCTCCAGCACATCTTTGCCCGGGGGCAAAACCCAGTTGAAGCCAATGCCTTCGCGCACGGCATCTTCGGTTGCCTGCACAATTTCCGTGAGGTCAGCGTGACGAAATTCAGTGATGCGTTCAACGCGGGCAGTCATATGCTGTTGTTCATCGCATGTTTATAAAATTTTGCAATATGGCAAGTCCGGTTTTCTGGCTTTTTTCCGGATGGAACTGCGTGCCCATGATGTTGCCATGTGCTACCGCCGCAGTAACCGGCTGGCCATAATCGGTTGTGGCTATCACATCGCTGCCGCAGCCCACCTGTGCGTGGTAACTGTGCACAAAATAGGTGTGTTCACCGTTCTTTACATTGTGGAACAGCGGGTGCGAAACCGAAAATTTGAGCTCATTCCAGCCCATATGCGGCACTTTGAGCGATGCATCACGCGGGGCAAGCGGCACCACCTCACCTTTCAGCCATCCAAGCCCGTTATGCACACCGTATTCATGACCACGCTCGAACAACATCTGCATGCCCACGCAAATGCCAAGGAACCATGTGCCGCGCTGTTTTACCTGTTCGCCTAGGGTATCCACCATATCCGGCAAGGCGGCAAGTCCCGCCATGCAATCACCGAATGCACCAACACCCGGTACAACGATGTGGGATGCACGCCGCACATCAGCTGCATTATTGGTAATAACTATTTCAGTTTTGCCGTCTGCCACATGCTCAAACGCCCTTGCCACAGAGCGGAGATTACCCGAACCGTAATCGATAATCGCAAGCATCAGCCAGCTGCGAAATGACGTTCAAAAAAACGCTGCTCCGCGCGCAGCAGGCTTTCACCCGTAGTGATATCCGCCGTGATGTAACCTTTGCGCTGCAGGCGGGCACGCAACCAGTCATTTGCATGGAATCCCACCAGTATCTGGAAGGCGAAATATAAAATGCCAATAATCGGCGCGGAGATCAACTGTTCCTTATCCATGAACATGATGCCCGCCTGCACCGCAAACAATATCAGAGCCCACAGCCACAGGCGGTGATAAAGTGCCCACATGAACATGAAAAGCATGGCAAAGACATTAAAGCCTTCGCGCACGAATATCGGTTTTTCATAAGCGCGTGACATTGTATAAATGCAGTGCGCCATCTTCCAGCACGGCGCGTTCAGC
>CAZAQK010000022.1:0-207 GCA_964487265.1 uncultured Rickettsiales bacterium
ATGCCGCCGGTTGTAAACACATAGGAAAACTGGCTGCGGCAGGCATTGACGGTATCGACAATAACCTGCTGGGTATCGGGGATAACGCGCACTTCCATCAGCCGGATACCCGCATCATTCAGCTGGCTGGCCAGCCAGCTCAGGTTCTTATCCTGCGTGCGGCCGGAAAGTATCTCATTGCCGATCATTATACGACATGCTGTTTGC